>NZ_JBFOEY010000007.1:0-178068 GCF_040886985.1 Enterococcus sp. C76
TTTATGAGATTGATTCAGTTGTGAGATTGGAAATCCATCAGTTAGCTCGACAGGAACAGTTATTTAGAACATAAAAATAGACAGCCGATCACTGGCTGTCAGTACATAGAATATTGTATTGTAATCAACAAGGTTCTTCAATTATAACATATCTTGGAGTGATTTGTAATGATTAAAGAAGCTGACATCAAACAAACCAAAGAAAATGCAAGAGCCATTTTAAGACAGTATCGAAGTTTACAAAGAAAAGCAGATAGAAGCCCAATAGATATTCGTTCTCCGTTTATCGATGACATGCCTAAAGCGCCAAGCAAAGGGAACTTATTAGAAGATGCGATCATCCAGAATATGGAATCAAAAGAAAAAATAAAGTCTATTGAATATGCTTTAAGCAGACTAGGATTAATCAGCAGACAGACGCTGTATTATACGTATTGTGTGAGAGACGCTATGACGAATGATGAAATAGCAGACAATTTAGGTGTAGCCACTCGAACGCTGAATCGAATGAAGTCGGAAGCTTTACTCGAGTTTGCCGATGTATTTGGAGTAGTTGCCTACCGATAATTTTTGGCGTAAATGGCGTTTTTGGCGCAAATTTGGCCTTTTTGGCGTAGATTTGGCGCAAATTATACGATTTAACGTGATATTATGATAGTGTCGAAAGATTAGGAAACAGGATCGACAAAATAAAATGTAAGGGAGGAAATCTCCCTCATCGTTTTAAACTTCTTTTTAGATAGGCAGCAACTAAACAAAAAATAAACGAAAAGGATGTGTAAAAGCTCCTATGAATTGTTCAACGTTTTTCTTTCGATTGGTTGCTGTCTATTATTATGTCGCTGTGGCGGAAGTAGAGAGACGCAAAGGTGAAGGTAGGTTGCGTACGACGCACTACTGGGACCTTGTACAAAACTAGAGAGGAATAGTACATGAGTGGTGCAATCCCACTCCAGCGACTTAAGGAACCTACGGAAACAATCAATCTTATCGGATGCCGATTGGTTGGCTGAATTAACCAGCGTGCCTGGAAATCAGTTAATAGGCATAAAATACTAGCGCAGACGTGCGCCACTCTCAGGTGTAGGTTAGGAGGGAAACATTAAGTTGGATTTGCTAGGAACACGGCAAGTTGCCTGCGTGAGGCTTTGTATCATTGCGTAGGTCTTGGCTAGAGACAGTATTCTAGTCCAGTGTTCACATAGGGTTATAACTGCATCTTATTGCTGAGGTGTAGTTTTTACATAAAAACAAGGCTAGCAAACTCGCTACCCTTGTTTTATAATATTCGTTGTAGAAAAGTGAAAAGATGGTGGCAATCCATTCTAGGAGGTGATGCTTATGTGTGTAAGTATCAAATCTAGAGAAAGGAGAGCCTGAGTTGTCAGTATTTGAGGCGCTACAGCTAATGATTGCTTTTGCGATGTTAGTTCTAGCTATCAAAGACGGCAATAATAAAAAATAAACCATCTTTCGCTTTGGCCAGCAAGATGGTTTAAGTAAAAACTATTAACTGCCACCGTCTTTTTAACGGTTCTACATAGGACGTGTTTACAGCACGTCCTTTTTCTATATCTATTATAGCATGTGAAAATAGAAAATCAATTACGATCACTCGCTGAGTGGTCTTTTTATTACTCACAAAAAGACCCATGAAGTAATAGTGGGTAACTTCATGGGCTGGGTAATGTGAAAATATGATTGTGTATATCCTACTAAACACTATAGATAGTGTTGCTGTAAAAATCGCCTGCTTATCATTTTTTATTCATCATTCTAAAAGGAAGACAACATTACCCAATTGAGAGTGTAACAGAATTATTTTTGTAGATTGTCCAGATTTTTTTATTTTTTAGATAAAAAGTAAAGTTAGTATCTATCGAATATTGAGAGGTATATCAAATGAACGATAACTACGATTACATTAAATTAATTGAGAAGATAAGAGCAGAGAAAGATATGGATGAACTAGCTAACTTGTTCATGAACATCATTAGTTTGGTGGGGTTAAAGATGGATGAAGTAGCAGCACTAAATTATTTCATCGCTGAGCAAACTATTAAAGCTGAACACAATGCTAAGTTCTTGAAAGAGCGGCTAGACCTGGATGTAAAAGAATTAGGTGTTGAAGGGATATTCAAAGTGCAAGAAGCTTTAGTGAATGTTTATGTCGGAAAGATGCAATAGCATTAGCAAGTAATTATTGGTTGTTTTCAGGAGGGAAACTATGAAATTAAAAGATTATATCAGGGAAGGGTATAACATTGTAACTACACCAAATCTAGCTTATAAAATCCAAGAAGATTATCCCGATGCTTTAGTGTTTACTGATAGAGCTTTAGATGCCATTCCTATAGGGAAGTTATTAGTTGATTGTTATTATAGCAATAATCCAGCTGTTCTTAGTGCTAAGCCACTTCAAAACGCTTATGCTATTGAACGCTTTACTTGCGAGTTTACTGGTTATGAGATGGTATTGCCAATGACAGGCGAGACAGGAAAAAAAGTAATGCAACAGATCAAAAAGAAGATTGATGAATTGACGTTAGATGATGGAAGTAACACGAACCTTCTAGAGATCAAACTAAAAGATACTGACTCAGTACCAGAAGTTTATTATAAAGGTCAACGAATGGATGAAATGCCGATAGGTCTTGTCGATATTACTTATCATTGGCATACGGAAGAAGATGAATTCCAAGTACCAAGAGGAGCTAACGACATCACTATTGAATATTATGATTCACCTAATAACAAGTACTTAGATAGAAAAATCATTGGGCACAAGAGAGATATGTAAATGAAAGAAGCTAGACCTAGAGACGAGATAGACAAACTCTATAAGACGAACAAGTGGAGGAAGCTTAGAGAACTAGTTATAGCAAGAGACTTTGGTGTATGCCAAGAGTGTCAACGTCGAGGGATAGTCACAAGAGGGATAGTTGTTCATCACATAATTGAAGCAAGAGAAGATATAACTAAGTTCTGGGACATTAATAACCTAGAGCTTGTTTGTCTTGCATGCCATAACAAAGAACATCCTGAGAGATCAGGAGGAGAAAAGAAAGTTAAGACGAAGAGAAAGGTAGTGAAGTTCTATGCCACAAGAGAGTAATGCAACAAATAAACAGATCGAGTCTTTAGATTGTCTCATTAAAGAAATTAATAAATTAAAATCGGATATTTTGGATGGAACTGTAGTTATAGAATCAACTTATGGATCTCGTGAGACTAATTGTGAAGTGCTAACGTCACCTAGATTAGCATACGAGAGTTTAAGATTGGGAATCGAACTTAGAAGAAGCAAAGATAAGGAGCCCCCCTACTTAGAAAAGTAGCGACAGGAGGTCGCCAAGACCGGTGAGCTCCCTCCTTTACACAAATACCGCTTTTCAAGTTTTTTAGATCTGGCAGGACCACAAAACAGAAAGAAGGTGATAAGATGCCACAACCAGCTAAAAGTGCTAAATTGCAATTGTTGCAAAAGAATCCTAATAAAAAAAATACTAAAGAATTAAAGAAACGTGCGGACGCAGAGGAACGCTTACAAATGAAAAGCGATAACATCAGAGCTCCTGAGTGGTTGAATGAAACTGCAACGAAAGCATTTGATTTCTTGAAAGAAGAATTGCTTGAGATAGATTTAATTACGAACGGTGATGTTTATCCACTGGCTATGTATTGCTATTGGTACTCAGAACATTTAAAACTGCAAAATCAAGCAGCTAGAGTGCAAAGAGATTATCCAGAAGATATTGGCAATCCGCTGATCAAACAATTGGATACTTGTTCAAAAAACATGCGGTCTTTTGGAAGTGATTTGGGGTTATCGCCTTCAGCTAGAGCTAAATTAGCTATAAAAATGGCTCAAAGCGAGGATGATGATGAATGGACTTGATGTCATTATCATATTCAGAACTTGAAAGATGGTGGGCTGATTACAAAGAAGAACAAGCTTCATGGGGAGGAATCTTATTAGAACCATATCCTGAACTGTTGACTACTTGGTACGCTGAACGATTGATGGATGGATCTATACCAGCGAGTAAAGAAAACATCCTGGCTGCTAAACGTCATGTATTAGATTTAGAACGGCAAGGAACAGAAGAATTTCCGTGGATTTTCGATGAAGAAATTGGACATCGTCCCATTCGTTTTATTGAAGATAATTGCCGCCCGACTGAAGGTGACTTTGAGCGATTTATTTTGCAACCATGGCAACATTTTATCATCGGTTCGATGTTCGGATGGATTCATAAAGACACAGGAATTCGACGTTTTCGTGAAGCTTTGACATTCGTTGGTCGTAAAAATGGAAAGACATCTCTTATCAGTGGGCTATCTGCTTACATGCTTGGATATGATCATGAACAAGGTGCCAATGTCTATGTGTTGGCCAATGCAAAAGATCAAGCCTCTATTTTGTTCGATAAAACCAAAGAAATGGTGAAACAATCGCCACGTTTGGATAAAAAATATAAGCCACAAAGATCCTTAATTAAAGATGAGGCTACTTTCTCTAAAATGGAAGCTCGAGCATCTGATAGTAAAAAGTTGGATGGCTTAAACACTCATTTTGCGATTTTTGATGAAATTCATGAATTCATTAATTTCAAATTGATCAATGTCATAAAAAAATCTCGTGGTACACGAAGACAACCGCTGATCGTATATATAACTACAGCTGGATATGTTCTTGATGGACCGCTTATGCAATATTATGACAATGCACTCGATTGTTTAGAACATCTCGAAGATGGACTAGATGAACGAGTTTTTTATTTTGTAGCAAAGCTAGATGATGTTTCTGAAGCGGATGATCCAAGAAATTGGATCAAAGCTAATCCAAATATCGGATTGATGTCATTTGTTGATTTGGTAACCGATTGGAAAACAGAACGTAATAGTCCCCAAGAACGAGCGGACTGGATCACTAAGCAATTCAATCTATTTTCTGACATAGACGAACTATCGTTTCTGGATATGCAGACAATCAATAAGAATAACAAAATGATTGATTGGGAAATCATGGAAGGTGAAGAATGTGTTGGGGGATACGACTTATCAGAGACACAAGACTTTACATCAGCTAATTTGGAATTTCCCATTTATGAAACTGGAGAAATAGCAATTTTAGAACATAGTTGGATTTCACAGGAACGCTATAACAACGATAATAATAAGCAAAGGCTAGATGCTTGGATTAAGTCAGGTGATTTGACTGTAACACCAGGTAATTATGTTGATTATCAATTTGTTTTTGATTGGTTTGTTGAACAATCTAAAAAATTTAAGATATTAAAAATAAGGTATGACCGAAGAAATAGCTTGATTTTAAACCAACAAATGATCAATTTTGGATTTGTAATGGAAGAAGCCATTCAGGGATTCGCTACTCTTGGTGGACCGATGAAAGATTTAAAAGAACGATTTTTAGATGGCAAAGTTATTTATAATCAGCAAAAAATTTTTAGATGGTATTTATCAAATGTAAAACTAGTTCAAGATAGAAATAATAATTGGATGCCTACGAAACAATCAAAAAATAGAAAAATTGATGGTTTTGCATCAGTGTTAAATAGTCATGTAAGTATAGTAGAAATGTTTGCTAAAAAATCAAAACAAACAGGAACTGTTGGATTTATAAGTATAAGAGAAATGATGAAAGGAGGTTAATAAATGAATAAATTCCAAAGGACTATTAATAAAATAACTCCTAAATTCATCAAACAATCAATTATTAAAGGATATGCTGAAAATCAAAATTTTAAATCATGGATTGGAAAGACTTTTTTTGGATTAGAAAATTCAACTCTTGAAACTAACGAAAATATATTTTCAGTTATTTCTCGTTTAAGTAATACATTATCCAGTCTACCATTCAAAAAATATCTGAATTATGATCAGCAATTCGATGAGTCTATGGATCGATTAATATATTTTCCTAATAAAAATCAAACTTTAGACCAAATAATTAATGTACTTGAAGTTAGTAGAAATACAAATGGGAATGGGTATGCTTTAATTATTCGAGATATTAGGGGGCAATTAGAATCTTTGGTACCTTTCAATCCAAATTATGTTGAACCAGTAATTGAACAGGATAGTAAAGAATTATGGTATCAAGTGAATAATGATGGCAAAACATTCTATTTTCATAATACTGATGTTATTCATGTACGACATATTGCGGGAAATGGAAATTGGAAGGGAATAAGTCCAATCCAAGTATTAAAAAATTCAAATGATTTTGATAAAGCGGTTCGTGAATTTTCTTTAAAAGAAATGCAATCCTTACGAGATTCATTCATTTTAACTTATGCCACTAGCGTTGATGAAGAAAAAAGAAAAGCCGTAGTGGAAGATTTTAGACGTTTCTATGAAGAAAACGGTGGCGTGCTCTTTCAAGAGCCAGGTGTGACTATTGAAGAAATGAAACGGAACTTTGTAGCAACTGATATGAAGATCACTGAAGAAATTACTCGAGACCGTATTGCTAATGTCTATAACGTCCCTAGTATTTTCTTGAACTCTGACAGTAGCAGCTTCTCATCAAATGAACAGTTGATGCAACTATTCGTTAATATGACACTCACTCCGATCGTAAAGCAATATGAAAGAGAGTTTAATAAGAAAATACTTCAAAAAAACGAAAGAATAAAAGGATATTACTTCAAATTTAACATGATGGGATTGCTTCGCGGAGACAGTGATGCACGCCAAAAATTTTATCATGGTGGAATACGCGATGGTTGGATGTCTCCTGACGAGGCAAGAATGTTAGAAGAAATGCCTCCACGAGGTGGAAAAGCTGCTGATCTATGGATTTCAGGTGATATGTATCCGCAAGAAATGGATCCAACATTAAGAAAATCGAATAAAACTAGTGAAACAGACGTAACTAAAAATAGTTAGGTCTTTTTTATTTTGCCTTGAAAGGAGGGTTGAAATGAAAAAGTTTTGGGAATGTAAACAGTCTGCTAATCAAAATGAAGCAGATGTTTTTATATTTGGAGAAATTGTCTCCTTCAAATGGGACGACACAGACACTACTGCAGCAAGTTTTCAAAAAGATTTGAAGGAGCTTGGAGAAGTTAGCCAGATTAATCTTCACATAAATTCACCAGGTGGTTCTGTCTTTGAAGGAATTGCAATTGGAAATATGTTGCGACAGCACAAAGCACGTGTTGTAGCTCATGTGGATGCTTTAGCGGCATCAATTGCCAGTGTGATTGTAGCAAGCTGTGATGAAGTCATTATGCCTGAGAACAGCATGTTAATGATCCACAATCCTTGGACAATTTCAATGGGAAATGCCAAAGAGCTACGTAAACAAGCAGATGATTTGGACAAAATAGCTGAATCTTCTGTAGTTACGTATTTAGCAAAAGCTGGTGAAAAGTTAACAGAAGAAAAAATAAAACAAATTATGGACGAAGAAACTTGGATGTCTGCTCAAGAAGCATACAATTACGGTCTTTGCGATGTGGTTGAGTCAGCTAATCAAGTTGCAGCTTCAATCAGTCAAAAACTGTTTGAAACGTATCAAAAAGTTCCAGAAAAACTTTTGGACTCTAGACAAGAAAACTCGAGAGACCAAGAAAAAATAGAAAAAATCGTTGAACATGCAAAACAAAACAAAGCCTTGATAGGCACAATTCTAGGAGGATTATAAATGAAAACACTGTATGAATTAAAACAAGATTTAGCTACATTAGGACAGCAAATTCAAAAACAAAACGATACGATTATGCAAAAAGCAACAGATCCAGGAACGAGCGCCGAAGAGTTAGTTCAAATGCAAAAATCAAAAGATGATTTACAGCAACGTTTCGATATTATCAAAACTCAACACGACCAAATGGAAGCAGAACAAAAGGCTAATTTGTCAAAAGGACAATTTACTACTTCTGAAAATCCTAAACAAAAAGTAATTGATGCAAAAGCAGAATTGATTCGCAAAACCATTGCAAAAGAAGCTGTTCCATCAGATGTTTTACAAGTATTAGGCGATGATGATGCATCAAAAGGTGGGAAATTCTTACCTAAAACAGTAGCTACCGACATTATCTCTGAACCGATTGTAAAAAATCCATTAAGAGATGTTTCAGCTATCACAAATATTCCTAATCTAGAAATTCCAAAAGTTTCTTTCACATTGGATGATGATGATTTTATTGCTGATATGGAGACAGCAAAAGAACTGAAAGCAAAAGGGGATACAGTAGCTTTTGGACGTCATAAGTTTAAAGTTTTTACTGGTATTTCTGAAACTATCTTAGCTGGAACAAATACGAATTTAGTTTCAACTGTAGAGCGTAATTTACAGTCTGGTGTAGCTGCAAAAGAGCGTAAAGTTGCGTTTGCTACAACTCCTAAAACTGGCGAAGAACATATGAGTTTTTATGACGAAACGGAAGTAAATATTAAAAAAGTCGAAGGTGAAGATTTATACAAAGCAATTAAAGCTGCTATTGCTGATCTACACGAAGACTATCGTGAAAATGCAAAAATCATGATGAAATATGCCGATTATTTAAATATCATCGAAACCCTAGCTAACGGAAGTGCAACTCTGTATACAGCACAACCTGAACAAATTTTAGGTAAACCAGTAATCTTTACTGATGCTGCTGTTACCCCTGTTATCGGAGATTTTTCATACTCACACTTTAACTACGATATCGGTGCGACGTACGAACAAGATAAAGACGTGAAAACAGGTGTTAATTTGTTTGTTGTCACAGCATGGTTCGATCATCAAATCAAACTAGCGTCAGCATTCCGTCTAGCTACGATAAAAAAAGTGTAGCCCCGGCAGTCGTCGGGAAAGTGACCCCGACTGCAGATGGGGCAACTATCGAACTTAGTTAGGCGGTGTATTCATGATTCTAGATCCTAAAAAAGAACAAGATTTAGAAGAAATCAAAGAGGCGATTCGTGAAGATTTTTCTGACGATAATACCGGTATTAAACGATCTGCGGCAGCTGCTATTGCATACATCAAAGGAGCTATCGGACAAGATAAGCCTTCTTTTTATGAAACAGACAACGATTACACAGATCTTTTAAACCTTTCTATCTTGATGCTGACGGATCATTACTATCATGCACGCTCAGCTACCATTGAAACAGCGAATGCAACTGGGGGTTTAAGAGAGTATGACCTAGGGTTCAACTCTCTTATTCTTCAACTCAAAGCGAGTTATAAAGTATTCAAAGAAGGTGAGTCCACTGAAAAGGTCTAGTACAAGAAAATTAAATACAAAAGTTTTCTTTTATCAATATAAACCTTCAAATGGGCCTGAACCCGGTAATGATGAGGAAAAAATATTGTATAAAACAAGAGCTGAAATATACGATCCATCAATGAAGGACCTTGAAGTTTTGAATGGATTAGATAGTAAGTTGGCCGTCACTCTGGTGATGCGTGATCCGAGAAAAAAGTATACTCCGGACAATAAAGATTTCGCAGAAATAATTGATTATCGATATTCCGGACTCAGATGGAATATCGTGGAAGTACGACATGATTTAGCCTCAAATGAGTTTGTCACACTTTTATTAGCGGTGATAAACGATGAGTAACGTAAAGTTTGAAGGCGTTCAAGAAACAATCCAAGCTTTAGAGAAAAAGTTTGGAGAAAAGAAAACTAAGACATTAACAAAAAAAGCAATCAATGTTGGCGCTGAAAAAGTAGAAAAACAGTTGCAAACGGACATGACCGTTTTTAAAGACAAAGGTTATACGATCGATGAGGTTGTTCGCAAGAACGCTACGTATAGAGATTACAAGGCAGAAGCTGAAATCGGTTGGAATGGTCCACATCAACGATATAGAATCATTCATTTGAATGAATGGGGATATACACGAAAGGGCAAACAAATTAGACCGAGAGGATTCGGTGTAATAACAAAATCACTTAAGAATTCCGAGCCGTTGTACTTTGATGCTGTAGGGGAGGAGGTTAAAAAGAGTTTATGAAAGATATGCTTAATATCATTTACGAGGCTCTTTGTTTGAATGAGTATATTCATTCAATGACCTACAACGAGAATACCGAACAATATCGTATTAAATTTTATGAGCAGCCTGAAACCGCCGATAAAACAGGTCCAATGATCACAATTCGTCCTGTAGATACACCTAACGAAGCGTACCACGGAAGTAACAAAGAGCTTTCTGTGGAGCATATGATACAGATTGACGTTGAATCGAAATATAGAACAACATGTAAGCAGATTCAATATGAGATAAAAAAAGAGATGAAAAAACTAGGCTTTGGCCAAATTTCCGGGAAAGGATTAGATGAATATTTTTCTGAAACAAAACGCTTTGTAGATGCGCGCCGTTACGAAGGAAATACAAAAATTTATGATACCGAATATTAGAAATTAAGACACGAAAACAACGTGTCTTTTTTTATTACCCAAAATTAGGAGGAAAATTTTATGACTTTAGTAGGATTCAAAAAAATGACAATCGGGGTCTTTGACAGCACAGGGAAGATTCCAGCAGCAAATTTATATGTAATTGAAGGTAAACAAGACGAAGGAGCAACTGTATCTGCTGAAATCAGTGGGCTATCAAAAGAACCATCAAAAGTTTACGGATCGAACATCGCTTACTATGTCTCTCAAAAAGGAACAGGCGATGTTTCAGCTACTTTTGGATTGTTAGATTTACCAACAGAAGTAAATGACAAAATTCTTGGTTACAAAACTGATACAAACAAAATTAGCTTCTTAGGAGAAGATACTGAGCCACCATATTGTGCAATTTTGATGGAATCGGAGGATTTGAACGGCGATACAGCGATGCTTGCGATGTTCAAAGGAAAATTCAGTCGGGAATCTATTAATCTTAACACTACGACAAATGAAGCTTTCGAACCAGAAGCAGAAGAATATGTATTTTCAGCGATTGCCAATGATGTTGAAGGTGATGCTAAAGGCCAAACAGTCGCAAAATATGTTGGAGACGAAGAAGCTTCTATTACTGCTTTGAAAGAGATGGTATTTCCTACAGCGGGGGAGTAACTAGCCCCGTTGTTGGAGCAATCACTCCCACTATTAATGGGGCAACAGTTGAATTAAGTTAGGAGGATAACTATGCCAGATACATTTAAAATCTATAAAAAAAATGGTACTGAATTTACAAAAGTCGCAGAGGGTGAAAGTCCACTTTCTATTACTGGAATTGCAGCAAATACTCAAGTTGCTAAAGGAGATTATCAAGCTACGCGTGTGGTCGGAGGTCAAGAATCAGTAAAAGTAGATATTCCTGCATTCACCACTCTTCCAATTTCAGTTACTGGTGTGACGTTGGATAAAACGACAGCTGAAGTTGAACAAGGCGGAACCTTAAAATTAACTCCTACTGTAACACCAGCAAATGCAACAGACAAAACAGGAAACTGGAGCAGTTCGAATACAGCTGTAGCTACGGTTACTGGAGGCAACGTTACAGTAAAAACAGACGCTAAAGTTGGCGGAACTACAGAAGTTTCATTTACTACTACGGATGGCGGTAAAGTAGCAAAATGTACTATTACAGTTATTGAAAAAGCAGCGGGCTAGTCTTCGGACTAGCTTTTTTATTTGGAAAATAATGGAGGAATCTAAATGGCAAAAGTAAGAATTGAATTGAAAGAAGAATCAGGAAAGAAAGTCTATGAAAACATAGACACAACAGGGAAAGATTATCGAAAAGCTTTAGAAACAATCAAAAAGCTAAATGAAGATGGAGTAATGATTTGGAATCGTTTAGACATTTATTTGGATTTTGCTGTAGGTATCTTCAGGGATAGCAAATTGACAGCTGAACAAATTCTTGATGGCTTACCATCTGAGAAGGTAATGAGCACATTGGACGACATCCTAGGAGAAGTAATGGGGATTGAAAGCAATCCAGACCCAGACGCAAAAAAGTAACACCCGAAGAAGCAGAAGAAATGTACTTAAACCTATGCAGAGAGTTAGTGAAAGCGGGATGGTCACTATCTGACATAGAAGATAATTCCTTTGAAATGATGATGAAAATTGCGTGCACTTCGCCTAAGAAAGAGAAACAAAAAGAAGTTGATCTTAAAGACTTCTTGAAATCCATGTAGAGAGGAGGTAAACATATGGCAAATGGAAAACCTTTAGGCAATATGATTATCAAACTAGACTTAGACAGTTCAGCCTTTTCAAAAGGTCTAGCCGGAGCTAAAAACGCTGTTAACCATCAAATGAAAGCAATGAAATCACAGATGCAAGTAATGAACTCTTCAGGGGATTCTCTCGGTGCTTTACAAGCAAAATACAATGGTTTAGGCGGAGTTCTACAAGCAAATGAAAAGCAAGTAGAATTGCTCACTAAGGCTTATAAGGATAGTTTTGACTCTAACGGAAACGCTACTGCTTCGACTGCTAAATACGCTAATCAATTGAATCAAGCAACAGCTAGATCAGCAAGTTACGAATCTCAGATGAAAACAACTGTTGGACAGATTGCTCGGATGAAAGTGGAAACGGAAGGGTTTACGGGGAAACTAAAGGCTAATTCTGATGTATTGATTAATTCTGGGAAAAAAATTGAAGCCTTTGGTAAAGGAGTTTCTGGGATAGGATCTGCCCTAACTGTTGGAGTAACAGCTCCGATAGTGGCAGGTGCAACTGCTGTTACTAGTGCAGCTATTTCATGGGAAAGTGCTTTTGCAGGTGTAAAAAAGACTAATGATGAAGTTGTAGACTCGAATGGGAACGTAGTTTATTCCTATAGCGACTTAGAGAAAGGTCTGCGTAATCTTGCCACCCAATTACCTGGTAGCCATCAAGAAATAGCAAATGTAGCCGAAGCCGCTGGGCAATTAGGAATAAAGACTGAAAACGTAGTTAGCTTCACTAAAACGATGATAGACATGGGTGAATCGACTAATATGTCGGCTGAAACTGCGGCAACTTCTTTAGCACGATTTGCTAATATAACCCAAATGTCTCAAAAAGACTTTGATAAATTAGGATCAGTCATTGTTGATCTAGGTAACAATTTTGCTACAACCGAATCAGAAATCACTGAAATGGGACTGCGGTTAGCGGGTGCTGGTAAACAGATTGGAATGAGCCAAGGCGAAATTCTAGGATTTGCTACTGCTCTATCCTCTGTTGGTGTTGAAGCTGAAGCAGGTGGGTCTGCCTTTTCGAAGGTCATGATCCAGATGCAACTAGCTGTAGAAAAAGGATTTGGCGCTTTTGATCAGCTGAAACAGATGGCAGAAGAACAAGGTGTTCCGTGGGTTAATTTAGTAAATGCTGTGAGAGACGGTGGAAAATCGTTAAAAGCAGTATCAGAGCAAATGGGATTCACTTCATCTGATTTAAAGAAAATGTATAAAGAAGCGGACAATTCGAAAAGTTCGCTTGAAAATTTTGCGAATGTGGCAGGTGTTACAAGTGAACAATTCCAGAAGTTGTTCAAGAGTGATCCTTCAGAAGCAATCATCAAGTTCATTCAAGGGCTGAAAGATTCAGAAAAACATGGGACTTCAGCAATCAAAGTTCTGGATGACATGGATATAAAAGAAGTTCGACTACGCGACAGTTTATTGAGAGCTGCAAATGCTAGTGACATATTCAAAGGAGCAATTGAAAAAGGAAACGGCGCGTGGAAACAAAATACAGCTTTAACAAATGAAGCTAATAAAAGATACGAAACAACTGAATCAAAGCTAAAGATGTTGAAAAACGAAGTGATTGATACAGCAATCGATCTTGGAGGTCCATTTGTAGACGCGTTGCGTGATGGTCTAAATGTATCGAAACCATTGATAAAAAACTTAGGGAATATGGCGAAAGCTTTCTCGGCTATGAGTGATGATCAACAAAGAAACATTATCAAATGGGTTGGATTAGCAGCAGCAGCTGGTCCAGCGCTGAAGCTTTTAGGAACTGGTACTTCAGTAATAGGTAAAGTTACTTCAACTACTGGAAGATTGACGAAAAGCCTTGTTGATTTAGCAGCGAAAGCAGCAGAAAAGAAGGCTATGGATGCCTTTGCATCGTCGGTAACAACAGCTGGTGCTGCAGCTGCAAAGACAGCAGGAGCTGGAGGTATTGGCGGGTTAGTCCCTATGATGGGAAAAACAGCTAGTGCTGCAAGTACTGCTGCGGGCGCCAGCGGAATAGGCGCAATGACAACATCACTAGGTTTATTAGGTCCTGCTCTGCTTGGTATTGTTGGCGTTGGTGGCGCACTAGCAGTTGGCTATGGAGCATGGAAATTATTTGGTGAAGAAGCATGGAATTCCTCGCAAAGAGTAAAGCAATGGGGAACAGATGTCGGTGAGGAAATAGATAGTACTCTTGACGGAGTACAGAAGAATATTGAAGGTGCAAATGGTCAATTCGGGCTTCTCAAAGAAGGATTTACTGTTGATGATGCGAATAATATGGCGGCTAATTTCGCAACCGCTGGAACATCTTTAGAAACATCTTTAACAGGTAGAATAAAGGCATTAGACGATGCACTAAAAGGGCTACCTCAATCAGTTCAGGATGCCATGAAAGAAGTAGCTGAATCAGAAGAAGAAACCTTAGGGCAATCTCTTTCTAAAATAAAAGACAACAATGAAGAAATAAAAAAAATCAGAGAAAGAGCCGCAAATCAGAACAGAGACTTGACTGTTTCAGAACTACAACAGATACAGGATCTAATGAAAGGAACTTCTCAAGCGTATGTGGATACGCTTGATGTTTCTGCTAAAGACAGAAAAAAGATACTATCAGCCATGAATGGTGATGTTGCACAGGCTACAGAAGAAGAAGCGAAGACGTGGTTACAATCTTTAGCGAAACAAAAAGCTGCAACTACCGAAAATTATAGACAAATGCTTGAAGAAAAAAAGGCGGCTTTAAAGGAAAAGGGAGTAAGCAAAGAATTCATTGATGCATTAGAAGATGAAATGAATGATTACATCAAAACTACAAATCAAGGATTCGATAGCCAAATAGCTGCTATAACAAATAAATATCCACAATTGATTAACGAAGTGAGTTTATCAAATGGTCAATTATTTAGCAAAACGGCAGCTGCTATGGACAATACTGGTCAGTATACAAAAGTTTTTCTCGAAAGTAATGAAAAGATTTTAGCCCAAGCGAACAAAACATCGGATGAAATAGCAGATAATGCCGAAAAAAATGCAGAACAACTTGGTATGGTAGCTGATGAGGCTACGCATGCTGGATCAACTTGGAATGGCTTAGTTTTAGACGAAAAAACAGGAAAAGTAAAAACTAATGTACAAGAAGTAGTGAATGAAGCAACGAAGGATTTCACTAAATGGAATGAACTGAAACCTGTTGTTCATGATGCGAAACTAACAACGAATGCAAAAGATGTCATTTCCATAGCGGCAGTACAAAATGGCTATTGGGATGATATGGAATGGAAAGAAAAAGAAGCATTATTAGAAGATGAGTGTTCTAAAAATGTATACAAGGCTTTAGAAAATGCTGGTAAATGGAATGAGTTAGATATTCCTTCTAAAGAAGCAATCCTAACTTCAAATACTCCTGAAGTTATGGGTGAAACTCTCATGAATTTGGGACTATGGGATACTTACAAACTTCAAGTGAAAGATTTAGATTTGAATGCGTATAAAGTATACGATGCTATCGATGGATCAGAAGAAAAATTAAATAGTTGGGCTCAATTAGATAAACCCACAAAAGAATTGTTATTAGATAACTCAGATTTTTCTACAAAACTTTTTAATTCAGAAGAAATGTTTAAACGTTGGAATCAGTTATCATCTAATGCAAAGTTTCTTTCAGCTAATAATACTAAATTTACAGAGGTTCTTTTATCATCTGACAGAATGTGGAATCAATGGGTAAACCTTCCTGATAATGAGAAAAGATTACTTGCAGATAACGAAGATTTAGCTACCACTGTTTTATCTTCAGAAGAAATATACGGAAGATGGACTCAATTACCAGATAATCAAAAATATATGTTAGCTGACAATACTGACTTAGCAAACAAAATATTCGCTTCAGAAGAATCATGGAATGCATGGAAAGCAATTCCAGACACAGTTAAAAACTTGCTTGGTAATAATATTGATTTACTGGCTAAAGTGAAAGACGGGACTGTAAGTGTAGAAGAATATAACAAAGTTATGCCACTTCTTAAAACTCTATATGGAGATAACGTTAATTTAAAAGAGGCAATCAGTGGGGCTAAAAGCTCTATAGAGAATTACAACAAAAATATTTTTCCTAATGATAAAACTGCAGTAGGACACGATGAGGCTTCACAAGCTGCTAAAGATGCATTTGAAGCGTTCAACATCTTCCAAACAAAAATACCAGATAAAATTACTAAAACTGTATCAGCTGACTTTATAGGTCCTATGCCTAATGCTAAAGGAACGAACTTCCATCCTGGCGGAGCAGCTATGGTAAACGATCAAAAAGGACCTACTTATGAAGAGCTTATAACCTTGCCAAGCGGAGAAGCTTTTATACCTAAAGGACGTAATGTCGTTTTAGACTTACCAAGAGGTTCGAAAGTACTGAACGCCACTAAAACTAAACGTCTAGTACCTAAATATGCTGATGGTATAGGAAACATAACGACGGTTTCATCTACGCTAAACTTAGATGCTTTAATTTTAGCTATTAACGAGCTAACGACGGTATTGAGAACTCAACTGATGGCAGGAATGCCTAATGCTAAAGATACTAAACTATCAGATGAAACAAAAGTTGCCGATCCGATTATTCCGGACAGTCTTTCAGGAAAATCAGATCAGTATCTAGGAATTGGAGCTCAATGGTTAACTAATCTAATGAATGGTTGGAACTCAGCGGTTCCTCAATATATGAATAGTGAAATGGCTTTTATTACAAACTATCTCAATGCGCTAAAACTTCAAAACAATCCTAATTATACGCAAGGAGCAACATGGAATAAGAACTTACTGAATGGATGGAATAGTTTAACTGGGACATTTATTGCTACAATCAATTCATTTTGTAATCAAGCAATGGTTACGCTTAGAAACTACAACACTCCTATGTACAACAATGGCCGAATGTGGCAGCAAAATAATCTTAATGGTTGGAATTCATTGTATGGATCATTCATAGTCCGTGTAAATCAGCTTGGTAACGATTCGATTAACAACCTTCGTTCTAAAAGTGGTGGTTTTTACAATGCAGGGACATTCTTGTTGCAATCTTTAATAAACGGAATGAATTCGTTAGGTAATTCTCTTTCTACAACAATGAACAATGTCGCTAATACAATGGTTGGTGGTATGGGCAAAGGGGTTAATGGCGTCATATCGGGAGTTAACTATGTGCTTAAGGAAGTTGAGTCAAGTAAGAATATCGGAAACTGGCCAATTCCACAATACGCTAAGGGAACTGATGGGCATCCTGGTGGACTTGCTATGATTAATGATCAAAAAGGCCTAGTTCACGAAGAATATGTTCAGATGCCAGATGGACGTGGTTTTATTGCCAAAGGTAGAGATCTTCTTGTTAATTTGCCTAAAGGAGCTCAGGTCTTAAATGCTTCTTTAACAAAGAAATTAAAGGAACGCTTAAATATTCCACACTACGAAAAAGGTATTGGCAATTTAAACATCGTTGATTTACTTGATGATGAAAAAAGAATGTTAGAATTCTTAACTAGCAAAGTTGACTTTTCAGGCATTAATGAACCATGGCTTGATATGACTAAATCAGGAACGTCATTAATGTCCAAAGCTGCAAATACAATGCTTCAATCAAAATTAAGTGAATTCTTCACTCATGGCAATTTTGATGGCGCAGTAAATGCCAATGGTGTTTATCAATATTTAGTTGATGTTGCACAGAAAGTAATGGGCAAGTTCCCCGGACTTACAGTAACTTCTGGATATCGAGCAGGAGATGCTTACTATCACGGAAAACGGCAAGCTATCGACTTGGCTTATCCAGGTATATCTGGAGATCCGAGATATACAGCAGCAGCTAATTACGCTTTTGAAAAATTCCCTTCAAAAATTGCGTATGTCATTACGAATGGACGTGTACGTGACCGCATGGGCTTATCTGGAACAGGGTCAAGCGGACAATGGACGAATTGGCCAGATGGCGATCACTTCGATCATATTCATTTAAACGGTTCGATGGGGTCTGGCGATATATTCAATGGAGGAGTTGGAGGAAGCGGTGTTGCACGCTGGCGTTCTTATGTGTCTAAAGCATTGAAAATGAATGGATTACCAGCTACAGCAGCTTATATAAATGCCTGGATGTCCCAAATCCAAACGGAATCTGGTGGTAATGAGAAAGCAATCGGCGGCAATGATGGGCTCGCTGAAGGCAATGCAACAGGATTACTTCAAACGAAACCCGGAACTTTTGCAGCTAACGCTTTTCCTGGTCACGGAAATATTATGAACGGATTTGATAACATGTTAGCAGCAATCAATTATGCTAAGAAACGTTACGGAGTTGCAGGTATGTTGCAAGTTATCGGGAAAGGACATGGATATGCCAATGGCGGATTGATTACCAAAGACGGACTATATCGAGCA
The DNA here is from genome assembly GCF_040886985.1 of Enterococcus sp. C76. Classification (NCBI taxonomy): domain Bacteria; kingdom Bacillati; phylum Bacillota; class Bacilli; order Lactobacillales; family Enterococcaceae; genus Enterococcus; species Enterococcus sp. C76. Next base: position 18,579 of record NZ_JBFOEY010000007.1, read on the forward strand.
GGAGAAGGAAATAAACCAGAAATGGTTATTCCATTGACAAGAAAAACAAGAGCTATTGAATTGATGGGTCAAGCATTAGCTTTTCTTTCTGGCGATGACAAGAAACACTCCAACACTACAAATACAGCTGATAATTCAGCAGAGCTTGTAACTTTGATTAAACAGCAACAAAAACAGCATAATGAGTTAATGATGATTCTTAGAGCGATTCTTGGAAAAGATTTAAGTCTCAAGTCTTCTGACATTGGGCAAGCTGCTAATCATTATATGGGCTCTGATTTGAATAAACTTCGATATACGAATGGAGGTGTTTGATAATTGTTTTACAAATTACAGTTCAATCAAAATGGGAAGTTGTTTGATCCGCAAAGAAAAGAAAAAATTGTATGTAAAGAAATCAAACGTCAAGCACCAGTGTACGAAGTGAATTACGAAGATTTTGAAGGGACGAACGGTAGCAGAGAAGCTAATGCTAGTTTTCGTCCTTTTGAATTAGTGCTGACTTTTGATATCTTTTACAAAAATAAGCATGATAAAGAACTGCTATTAACAGAGTTCTATGAGCTAATTTTTGTTGGTTATCAATATTACATTTCCTATGATTTAAGTCCAGGGAAAAGATTTAAAGTAAATCCAACAAATTTTGAAATTACTGAGGAAGAGAACGATTATTCTACGATAGAAATAACCTTTAATATTCCATCAGGGAGTGCTGAATCCATCGCAACTACTTTAACGGATTTCAATCTAGAGGAAGAATGGCAGTTCTCGCAAGGGCTAGTGGCGGAAGATTACAAGTACACGCATCAGACTAGTCACTTTATTATTTATAATGCTGGTAGCTTTGAAATTGATCCACGTGAACATTATCTGCGGATCACATTAGAAGGAGAATCAGAAGGAAATGTGACGATTTTCAATAAAACAACTGGCGATTGTTTTATTTACTATCCATCACTTTCTACGAATCTCGGACAGACATTAGTCTTGGATGGCGTGATTCCAAAATTGAACGGTGTAAGTTGTGGAATCAATACGAATCACGGTCTGATTAATTTGGTTAAGGGTGTCAATGAAATCGAGATCCAAAATATTACTCGTGTGAAATCTTCATGGGATTTCCGTTTCTTATATAAGTAGGTGATTGAGTGACTGATTTAATTATTCGAAATTATGAACAAACCAAAGAAGAAATCCTTGTCGGTTATGACAAGGGTTCTTTTTATGAAAACTGGCAACAAAATGAAACGTGGGAGATTGGCTTTACCGTTACCAGCGATTCGTTGAATCAAGAAGTATTTGATTTAGTCGAATACGAGTCTTCTGTTTTCTACAACGGACAGGAATTTGTGATCAAAGAAATGACTCGCAAAGCACTTGGACAGTTATTGACGAAACAAGTAGTTGCGACACACATTTTTTATACTGTTCAAGATGGCTATCAGTACAATACAGTGACTGGAGCGAGATCTATTAGCCAGTTACTCACGCATGTATTTAGTGCAGGTAGTCGCGGCTTTACATGGGAAGTCATTGATCCAAACAAGAAATTCCTTACAGTCGAACAAGAAAACTTCGGTAATGCGAATTACTTGAAGCTGATCGATGAGATTCTGACTGACTATAATGCAGTCGTGATTCCGAATAATAAACATCTAACTTTCTATCCTGCCAGTGAGTACGGCCAGCGAACGGAAGAACAGATTCGCTATAAATACAATACAGATGAAGTTTCATTTGATATTGATACGTACAGTCTAAAAACACAAATCAAGGGTTATGGAAAGTTAAAAGATGGAGCGAATACTGAGGATCCTAAAGACAGTGATTATGTGTTTACTCCTATCACTTACACAAGTCCTGAATCACAGAAGTGGGGAATCAGGATACAAGATCCTGTTAAAGACGAACGGTATACCGTATCAGGGAACATGCTCGAGCGGTTAAAGACAGACTTGCAAGACTATCCAAGTATTTCGGGATCCGTAACCTTGAAATGGAAAATCAGTCCCAACAAAGGTGATCACGTTCCATTCATTTATGAACCTTTGAATATCAATACGTACATTCAAGTGGTAGGAATCAAGACGTATCCAGCAATACCAAATAAGCCACCAGAAATCACATTGAGCAACACAAAGAAAACAATGACGTCGATACTCGCTGAAATGGCGAAGAAAGGAGTGATTTGATGGGGTTATTAAAATTAATCAGTAACCGTATCTCTACGGAATGGAAAGAGAAGTTTAATAAAAACATTGACTACCTTAATGATCTTGAAAAAAAACTATCTGATCAAGGCAAAGCAACGAACAGTCGTATTGATAATCTCGTGCTTCATTCAGGCGGTGATTCACCAAATGAAGTAGTGGATGCAAGAGTAAATAGCAAAGGAAAGACCTTTGATACACTAAATGGTCGATTAATCGAATATGAAGATTTATCAAATCAAGAAATTCAGGAATTGAATTTAAAATTGAATCAATTAATTGCTCAAGTTAGTCAGTTAAATGGAAGTGTTCAAACTATTATTGGAGGATATAACGAATCTATCAATATCTATGTTTCAAAGGATGGAAACGACCAGACTGGTGATGGTTCTCAAGAAAATCCTTTTTTGACAATTCAAACTGCTGTTAATTCTGTTCCGCTTGTGACAACTTCTACCGTTATTATTTGGATTAGTGATGGCGTGTATTTGGAAGATGTACTTGTTAATGGTTTAACGTTTAGAACATTTATTATACGTCCTTTAAATGACACTAGCACGTTAGACCCTCAAGTGTCTGATTGTCCAGTAAAAATTAGAAGTATTATGTTCGCAACATGTACTGGCTATTGTCAAATTGTCGGAATGCAGATTGTTGACACTGCAAATTCTCCACTTTTTCAAGGAAGACAGTACGGAATTGTTAATGAACAGAGTGGCTACATGGCTATTAGTCAATGTAAATTTGCGGAAAATACTAAATCATTGGCATATAATGCTGTGTATGTAGGTGGGACTTCTAAAATGAATATGTATGGGTCCACAACATTTATTAATCAAGACATTGCTATACAAGTTCGTTTGTTATCAGAATTTAATGTTGGTAGCTTGAAAGGCTCAGGAAATAATATTGGAGTATATGTAGATTCTGCAACAGCTAGATATATCAAACCGGACTCAGAGTTTGCGACAACTGAGAATAAAATTATCGGTCGTGGATTAATTATTAATACAGGGAAGGTGTTGTAGATTGGTAGAAGAAAATAAAACATATAAAACAGCGGAAAGAACTATTCATATTGAAGCCAGCATGAATGGTTATGCAAATACAGGAATAACTTTTTATTCGCATGATAAAGGAACAGCAAAATTACTAATTCAATTATTCAAAGGGAATGTTCCGCAAGTTTTATCTAAAGGGACTGTCGTCCCCATTCTATTGCGTTTTAAAAATGATGAAGCAGAAAGCGGAGAAGGGCGCCACTATTATAATGCGGTAATTGAAGATCCTATAAATGGGTTAGTTTCAATTATTTTAAATGATGAAACGTTATTAATTCAAGGAAATATTTATGCTAGTGTATATATTGAATTTCCTAATAATCAATCGATTGATACGGCTGGGAGATTTATTTTTTCTGTTAATAGAAGTGAAATTGATCATACTAGTGAACAAACTTCCATTTTCTTTTATTCTGGATTTAATGAAATCAATCAAAAATACTTAGAAATGTTTGAGTTGATCAATAAAGATGCAGATACGTTACAACGTCAAATGGACGAATTAGGTGAGAGCTTTCAAGAATTAGATATTTATAATAAGCCTGAAATTGATGAGAAGCTATCTGAAAAAGCATCAGTAAATCAATTTGATGATTTAGATGGTATGGTACAAAGTTTACAAAAAAATAAAGCGGATCAAACGTTTGTAGATGAACGCATTGCGAGTATTGTGTCTGGATCTCCTAAAGGAACATTTAATACACTTGAAGAATTGTGTCAAGCGTATCCTTATGGGGCATCAGGTGTCTATGTAGTTTTAAGTACAGGTCATTGGTATTCATGGAATAAAGAATGGATAGATGGTGGAGTTTATCAAAGTGAAAAGATTGGCGAACGAAAAATTGTTCCGGCTAATTTTAAAATAGATTTTGAGAATAATTTAATGGAGTTAGTAGACTATTCAACTGAATATTTTAGAGGGTTTTATTCTACTCTAGATTATGGATTTTATTCGAATGATTTATTTTGGACATTAAAGCAAAGTGTTCAAGAAGGAGATATATTGTATATTACTACAGAAATCAAGGAATCATTGTATATTTCAAAAGCGATGTTTTTTAAAGACGAAGATTGTACAATATACTTGTCTCATATTGGAGAAGTTCCTAGTACAGGTGGAGTATACGAGGATTATCAGATTTATGTTCCAGAAGGAGCTAAAGGTGTTGCAGTTAGTTCGGTATCTACTAGAATACCTAAAATAAAAAAAGCAATGTATGTGGATGCAAGAATGACAAAAGCAGAATTAGATAAAAGAACTGTTAGTTACGAGGACGTTCAAGGAGAATTAGAAGAAGGATTCTATTCTACTATAAATAAACAACTAAATATTAGCGATAAATATAAATCGTTGAAGTGTCCTGTTAATGTTGGGGAGTTATTAAAATTTACAGCAAAATGTGACACATATACGGTAGCTACTTGTGTTTTTTGGGATAAAAATGGAGAAAAGGTCAAAACTATATTTGGCGGAATAATTGATACTTATATAAATTATCCCATTGAAGTACCAGAGAATGTTACTATGGTCACAATTTCTTCTAGTAATGACGTAGCTCCCAAATTATTGAAACAAAAAATTATAAGTACGGACAATATTAATAATAATTTAAATCAATTAAATTATACGAAATCTGAAAAGAAAATGTTTATTAAGCGAAGTGAAAATTTAATAGAAATCATCAGTAAATATGATCAGGAGAATGATTTATTATTTACGTTTGGAATTGTTTCTAAAAATAAAACATGGCAAATTTCTAATTCTTATTTATTGCCCAATAAAGAAATTTATCCATCAAGTGATTTTTCAAGGAGTAAAACACTGTTGAATAAAGTATTTACTGATTATGTAGCTCCGTATCATCAATTAAGAGCTATACAAAATATTGATGGAGACAAACCGAATTCTGCAGACTATACAGGCGGTTGGCATGCTTACAATAACGATAGTGCCGGTGGTGATGAAAATACTCCTACTTCTAACGTGGAGAGCTTAAAAATATTTGTTGATAATGTTGAAGTAGATATTTCAGAGCAAATTATTGGTGGAGATGAAATAAAAATTGTTACAACTAATTTAGTTCAAGGTACCAATACTAAAAAAGCGGACGGTTCCGGACGAGCTATTTTACGTGAAAAAGTTACTTATTTAGTTGTAGGTGGGAAAATTCACGTTGAAGTTGAATTGACTGCGTTAGAACCTTTGACAATAAAAGATTATTATTTTTTACAAGCAGCTAATAGTGACAGTTATTCTAAAACATTGTTACCAGTAGATGATAACCTTTATTTGAAAGACATCACAGATTTTACTGAAGATATTTATGGAGGGATAAAAGGAGAATCTTATTGTTCAAAAATGATTATTGCAGATGATATGAATCAATTGGTTATTGGTATTGATCGAAATTTTGGATTAGGGCGTTATCAATATAATCAAGGTAAAAGCGTATGGTTTTATCGAAACTATGGAAAAGTTTATTTCAATCTCATTGCGTCAGATTCTTCTACAACAATCAAATTAGAAGAAGGCGAAAAACTATTTGCAAAAGGTTATTATATTTTTGAATCGAAAAAATAAATTTTTAAGCGTACTCTTTCGAGTGCGCTTTTTTGAATGGAGGAAATCTAATGAATACTTTAAATGTCATTTTCGATTTGTTTTATAAACAGTTACAAAAGATGGCGGAAGATCATAGTTGGACAGTAGGGCTTGTTGCAGGAGTTGGAGTGAGTATCCCTGCTTGGGTATTTTCGGATTGTTGGACGATTTCGCATACGTTGTTAGTTGTTATTCTATTGCTTGTTTTGATTATGGATTGGTTGGCAGGTTCAAGACTGTCCAAAAAATCAAAAGTAATGCGAAATCAAACTAATGTAGCGATTGATTCTGTCATAAGGGACGGGATGATATTAGTTTTTTGTTTTTTAGGTTTTTTACTGGATCGGGAGTTGAATAGTCATTCAATCATATTTGCTAGCTTAACATTTGCGTTCATTTATCATAATTTACGTTCTGTTGTAGCGAATTTTATTGCTTTAGGATGGGATCGTTGGATACCTTTGTGGTTGTTTAATCCTGTTTTGAAATGGATTCACGATGAGCTACATGCAAAAGTAGATAAATATTTTCCAGAAGTAAATTCAAAAGGAGATGATGAAAAATGACGTTGAACGGTATTGATATATCAAGCTTCCAATCGGGTATTGACTTATCTTCTGTTCCTGCAGATTTTGTTTTTATCAAAGCAACTGGTGGAACGGGATATGTTAATCCTGATTGTGATAGGGCTTTTCAGCAAGCACTGAAAGCAGGGAAAAAATTAGGTGTTTACCATTTTGCCCATGAACAAGGTTATCAAGGAACCGCTGAACAGGAAGCAGAATTTTTCTTAAAGAATATTCAAGGATATATCGGGAAAGCTATTTTGATGCTGGACTGGGAAAGCGATAATAGCGGGGATATAGCCTGGGCGAAACGATGGTTAGATTATGTACAAGCAAAAACAGGGATTAAGCCATTAATTTATATGAGTACGAGTGTTTTAGCAACATATGATTTTAGTTGTATTCGTAACGCAGATTATGGGTTATGGTTAGCTTCATATCCTAATATGAATCCGACTGGTTATCGAAAGCCTAGCCCACCAAATGGTGGAGAATGGGGAACAAATGTAGCAATGTACCAATATACTTCTAATGGTAGATTAGATAATTGGAATGGTTCATTGGATTTAGATATATTTTATGGAGATAAGGCTGCATGGGATGCCTATGCAAAAGCAAAAACATCTAAAGCCCCAAAAAAACAAAGGATGCCGTCTGACCATAATAAAGCAGTTGCAGAGAGCAAGGCAGTTCATCAAGGAAATGCATGGGGAAAACTTGAATTCTTCAATTTTGTCTCAAAAAATAAACTTCGCGTGGCTGGTTGGTTAGTGCCAGATAAACCAGAAGGACCAATAGGTAAGTATGCGGAAGTCTTAATCATGAAACATGGTACAACTAAAGAAATCACTCGTATAGCTTCGCAAGGCATCAAACGTCCTGATGTGAAGAAAAACTATGGATACAAAGGTGGCGACGCGTTAGGAATGGATGTCACAGTGGATTTAAGCTGGGTGAAAAAAGGTACGAAAATCGATGTCATTTTCCGTCGTTGTAATCAATTAAATGGTGAAGGTATGGTGAACGATGTGCGTATATCCAATATTTATTTAACTTTATAACAAAAAAATGGACAATTTAAGGAATAAGGCATGTTAGTATTTTCTCGTTGTCGTGTGAGTCCATTCAAATCATTACCACAATCTAGTAAACTACTCATGCGACAACTTCAGATTTTGGGACTTTTTTCTATCTTTGGTTGTTGTCACGAAGATGTAAGAATCCTCTTTTAGCATTTCGTGGCAACAATTTGTACCCTTAGCTCAGTTGGTCAGAGCAGACGGCTCATAACCGTCCGGTCGTAGGTTCGATTCCTACAGGGTACATATAGTAATTAAGTTAGTTCTATGCTAGAATTTTTTTGAAGGATATCATACAAATCGATGGTTATTTTTCATTGCTACTCTTTTGAGTAGCTTTTTCTCTGTCATATATGTATAAGACAGAGGGGGCAAAAAAGGGGCAAAAAACTCTTACTAGTCCGTTCTAGCCTAATATTTTTAAGTATTATCAACGTTGTTTTTCCTTGATATAATGGGATTTTTGTCCAGTGCGTACAAGCTAAAAACATTTGTCTTGATGGGCGGTATGATGTAAGAAAAGCACCTTGCTTATCTAGCGTAGCCCATTATTTGAGAAAGATAGATAAAAAGTAGAAAAGGAAGCGAAATACTTCCTTTTCTACTTTTTTTGTATACTCATTCATAATAAGTGTTATTTAAATGGTATCATTTGCTTTTGCGAGTAGTTGGAAACTATACTATTTATAAAGGATTATGCATATTTTTTGCATTCGCATAGTTATTTATTTTATCTGATAAAAACAGATAGCCAGATAGGAATAACTATGCTATATTTATAATATCATTATAATGTATGCGTATTCAAAAAAGGAGCTTCGGTAACAATAAAAACAGGAGGAGAAAAAATGAATGGATTAATGAGTTGGATGGAGAAGTATATTTTGCCAGTTGCAACGAAAATCGGGTCGGAGAAACACTTGGTTGCATTGAGAGATGCTTTTATTGGTACGATGCCAGCTACGATGGCAGGAGCAATTGCTGTTTTACTGAACGCATTTATGCGGGATTTTCCGAATACGTATCTAGGTGAAGGGAATGCAATCACGACATTTTTTACCCCAGTCATTGGCGTAAATGGATTGATCTGGAATGGTACTTTAGCTATTATGGCAGTGGTCTTTGCCTTATCACTAGGAGCGAATCTAGCGAAAGCCTATGAGGTCGATCCTGTCTCAGGAAGTATTGTTTCTCTGGTTGCTTTTATTATCGGCTTACCCGATGCAGCAACAGCGGTGTTGACATTGCCCGAGAAGCTTTCGCAAGACGCAGCAGATTTGATTACTTCTGCAGGTGGTGTGATTGCTGGAACGCCAGACGGAGGACAAACGTTATCAGTAGGCGCATGGGGCTATTTTAATTTTGGTAAATATATGGGTGGGTCTGGTTTGTTCACTGCTATGATCTTTGGATTTATTTCTGTCATTATTTTTGCGATTCTGATCAAGAAAAAGATCATCATACGGATGCCGGATTCTGTGCCACCTGCTGTAGCAAGAGCTTTTGCGGCAATTATTCCTGCATTAGTTTCTTTATACGTCGTTGGAGTGATTAATTATATCTTTAGACAAACAGCTGGCGAGCCGCTGATTGACTGGATTTCTGAAGCCATCCAATCTCCTTTGATGAACTTGTCACAAGGTTACGGAGCGGTCTTTATCATTGTTCTTCTTGTGCATGTTCTTTGGTTTTTTGGTCTTCACGGCACAAATATCATGTCACCTGTTTTGCAGACCTTATATGGTACCGCGATGGTCGAAAACACGAATGCCTTTCAAAATAATGAACCCATTCCTTTCAAATGGGTGGCAGGTTCTTTTGAAGCTTTTGTCTGGCCGGGGGGAGCTGGAGTCACGCTGGTGTTGATCGTTATGATTTTATTTTTATCTAAACGGGCAGATTATAAAACGGTAGGAAAGTTGGGGCTTGCACCAGGAATCTTCAATATCAATGAACCAGTGATGTTTGGTCTTCCTGTTGTGTTGAATCCGCTGTTGATGATTCCGTTCATCTTGGCACCTCTTGCGACTGCAACGATCGCCTATTTTGCCACGATGGCTGGGCTTGTTCGTCCGGTTGTAGTAAATGTGATCTGGGTCATGCCAACGATCATCAGTGGATTTTTAGCTACTGCGGGAGATTGGCGAGCCATCGTTTTAACGATCATTAATTTAATAGTAGCTGCTTTGATCTGGGCGCCATTTATTTTAGCAGCAAACCGCTTAGATCCAAATTTAGGTGAACTAGAGGAATAGAACTTTTCTATTGCAAAACAAACTCCTTGATATGAGACGCGTTTCATACACTATACTCAAAGTATCAAAAGGAGGGCTTGCAATGAATACCTATGTAGAGATAACAGATGGCACAACGAACAATTATTTTTATGCGTTTGTCGAGTTTAAGGGTTCCATATTAACGTTGTACAGTTTTCAAGGGCTGAATAAGAATATAGTAAAAGAAATACCGATGAATGAAATCGAAACGTTGACAAAAGATATATATTGGGGTGGCCAGCGGATCAGCTTTTCTCATGATGGAAAAATGTATCAGTTTTTTGAATGCGGTCCAGCTGTGGTAGACTATTTACAAGAAAATCTTTTTGTATAGGTGGCGAAGCAGCAGTGGCAAATATTCGAGATATCGCAAAGCTCACAGGTTATTCAGTTTCTACTATTTCACGTGTGATCAATGGACATCCATATGTAGATGAGGAAAAAAGGAAAGAAATACTTGCGGTCATGAAAGAAGTCGATTATATCCCTAATGCAAAAGCCAGACAGTTGAGTTATGGAAAAACGAAAAGTATCGGAGTAATCTTGCCTTATACCAACCATCCGTACTTTGATCAGCTGATCAGTGGGATCATTGAAGAGGCGTTTGATTATGATTACAAAGTGACGCTTTTACCGACGGGTTATCAGAAAGAAAAAGAGCGAAGCTATCTTGAAGAATTTGCAGCTAAAGCGTTCGATGGTTTGATCATCACATCTCGTGCCAATACACTAGAAGATTTGCTAGATTATCAAAAATATGGTCCTCTAGTTTTTTGTGAAGAAATCAAGGAAAAACAGGCAAGTTGCGTCTTTATTGATCGAGAACAATCGATTACAGAAGGTCTTTCTTATTTGAAGCAGCAAGGGGTAAAACGATTGGGCATCACATTGGGGCGAAGTGGCAGGCTGAGTTATAATTCAAAGATCACTTTGCAACTATGTCGTCGACTTTTTCCATTTTTTGATGAGTCACTTGTTTTTTGGGATTGCATAGATGCAGAGAAAGGAAAACAAGCAGGTATCTTTTTTAAAGATCATAGAGTTGATGGGGTCTTTACAAATTCGGATATGGTCGCAGCAGGCATCTTGCAAAGCTATCTGCAAGATAAGACACCAGTGGTGATTGGACGCGATAATTTGCTGATCAGCGAGCTTCTTGGCTTTCCAACGATCGATCACCATCTGGAAGCTTGCGGAGAAATGGCTTTTCAATTGTTTCTTACAGAAAAAAAGGATAAAGTGAAAATACCTTATACGTTTATTCAGCGCTGAATTTTGGCAAAACACTTGTAAAAAATGAATCAGACACCAAATGTTAGTATAAAAAATCTAACTTTGGTGTCTGATGTTTTGTTGTTCGGTCGTTTTTGTCGGATCATGTAAACTGCTATGCCTTTTTTTGGATGATTTCATTTAATGCTTTCGCTGCACCTTGACCACTTCGTTCGTCATAATATGCAGTGAATCGTTCATCGGCTTCGTACATCATCCCTAATCCTTTATGCGCTTCTGGCTGATATTCAGACCAGCTGTAAGATAGCCACTTCTTATGAGCTTGAAAGATGCGATCTGCTAAGTTTTCATCTGCAGAGGCTTGTAAATAAAGAGTGAGATCAGCTAACATCTGCTTTTCAACAGTTTGCATTTCTTCATACATTTCTTTATCCATATTCATCCATTTTTCGTTGGATGCTGTAACCTTTTCTTCCCCGTATTTTTGTCGAATCTCTTGTCCATAAGTTTCTTCATTTTCTTTCAATTTTTGTTGTTTGAACCCTTCAAATTTTTCTTTATCACTCATTTTTCTTCCTCCTTCGTACCTATCAAGTGTTTGTTGGACAGTTGCCAAGAGGATGTCGATTTGTGCCCGTTTTTCTAGAAGCATCTGCTGATGTTCGATTAAAGCTTTCTGGTGGTCAAAATGCGGATTATCTAAGATTTCTTGAATATCCTCCAACTTGAATGCCAACGTTCGATAAAATAAGATATGTTGCAGACGATCGACTTCTTTTTTGCCATAAATCCGATAGCCTGAGGAATTGATCCTAGCTGGCTTTAGCAGTCCAATCTCATCATAAAAGCGCAAGGTTCTCGGACTGACTCCCGATATCTCTGACATTTTCTTTATCGTGTATTCCATTATTTTTCCTCCTGACAAATGTAAGCATAATCCTTTACGTAACGAGAAGGTCAAGAAAAAAGTGTATTTTTTTCTCATGAAATTATGTTATACTATTAAGTGATAAAAGGTAAATCCTTTTGTTTTTTAAGGTTCAATTGTAACCGATTCCTTCATGTTGGGGACGACGGGGAATATATATGGGATTGAATCTAAATCGACTATATAGAAAAGAGGAATGAGATGAAGCTAATCGAAACACCTGTGAATAGTAATTTAAATATTAAGACATTTTATCCTAAAGTAGTAGAATTCTTTTTTGGGAATACGGCCATTAATTATTACAAATTATTTTCGTTAGATCGGACACAGTTGCTGCTAGTGGACACATATGACAAAAAGCAAGTTGTGATGATCAATACGAAGAAAAAAATCACAAGGCAAGAAATCGACTATGCGATTCATCACGTTTTAAAAATGACACGGGAAGATGTCAAAGTCCATATAGGAGTGAAACAGGAGCTGGAACGTGCCGGAATACAATTCAAACGTCCAAATAAAGATATTGTAGTTGTCGAACAAAAAAATACGATGGCTTGATGTCCTAATTTATGCTAAACCGCTCCATACTTATGATGTATACAGCAAAAAGAGGTTGTGAAAAAGCTGTTCTGCATCAAGTAATAAGAACAGCCAAACAAAAATAGTTCGTCATATTTTTTGTTTGGTTGGGCTTATTACCGCAGATGCAAGCTTTTGAGCACCGTTTAAGGAAGAGGTTGTGAAATCAGCGTTTTGACCTGAGTATTAGAGAAACAAACGGTAAAATAGTTCCTCATATTTTGCCGTTTGTTGAGCTAATACCGAAGGTCAGCTGATGGAACACCGTTTAAGGAAGAGGTTGTGAAAAAGTCGCTTAGTTTCGAGTATTAAGAAAAATTTTGTGAAAATGGCTTTCTACATTTTTGCATAAATTTGGCTTAATACCGAGAAACTGGCTTTTGAACACCGTTTACCAAGAGGTCGTGAGCCTGCCGTTCAGCTCCGAGTCACAAGAAACAATTTCAAAAAACAGCTTCTTATGTTTTATGGATATTGTGACTTGTGACCGAGGAGTTGGCAGGAGAACACCGTTTATTCGGAAAAAAGGGAATGTGACAGACTTTTGTCGCAGCCCTTTTTTGCGATTCAATTATACGAACAGTTGTGGTTTAATTGACGGCAGCTTTTTTCTTTCAGGTCTTTTTAAAAGCAAGTGAAACTTCTTATTTTCATGAGCTTTTTTCAATTCAAGGTACAACTTGACATAATCTGTCTTTCCTTCCAAAAAATTCACTACATAATAACTTGTATCCGTTTCTTTGGGCATAAGATGTACAGAAGAGACGATCAGAAAATCAATGGGTTGTATTTCTTCATAGGATAATTCCTTCAGTTCGATAAAGGACAAGTCTTTTAAAAAATTCTTGATATCTTGGGTAAAAAAATAATTTGTTTCCATCACTAAAGAAACTTGTAACTTAGTTGAATTTTCATTGTCCTCGCAACATTGCAAAGTCAGCCATGCAAATATTTCAGCTAAATCGTTACAGCAAATAGAAAGCCATTGATAATTATGTCGCCGCCCCATCTTATTCAAGAAAAAGGTAAAATGCTCTTTTAAATAGTAATAACTTGAAGACTTCTTTTTATGAAAGTAATTCATTAGAAAGAAGAGTGTCGGTACACGCTTTGGAAAAAGATAATAACAAAAAAGAATATTAAATAAATGGAGGTGAACAATTTGATTGTGTTGAAAAACACGGTCATCAGGAAAAATCTCAGTTTGCCAATAATTGTCAAGTTCTTTCAATAAGGAAGAAAGCAGCTGTCCTTTTTTGTCGAATATGTCTAAAGCTTCATTAAGAGTAGGCTTCTCATATTGAAAGGTCGGTGCATAAAACACCATAAATTGTGCAAAACGAAATTCACTATCTTGATGAGAGGCGGGAATAGAAAAATGTTCACCAAAAAGGCATTTTATTCGATGATCATTACTAAAAACTGCTTCGCTATAGCGAGGGTCATCCTCTACATAGTGACCTTGTGCAATCCGCTGAGTGGTAATCCCAGCAAAAAGACAAACTTCTTTTTTTCCTACGAAACTCCAATTTAAAGATGTATGCTTAGTAAGTTCAGCCAATTTTTTTAATAACTCAGATTTTGAGACGTAAAAAGCATAATCTTCATTTCCGCGAGAAGCTGCCCAAAGAATATTGAATAATATCAAGCGAATCAAGCGTTCGTCTCCTTTGAAAGATAATTGGCTGCGATTAAAAATGACATCGAATTCCTGTACATAATCGGCTAATGACTGCAGATGCCGCATAGCAGAAGCACGACTAATGAAATTTTCTTGGCAGAATTCCATCAGATTTTTCTCTGGATAGAAAAGAGAAGATTTGATCGCGCGATAAGGGAGGCTCTGCTGGATAAGATAGGAATAATAATAATCATAGTTTAAATCAATTGGCAGATTCTGATTGATCTTGTTTTTTGACAATAATTTGAATCCAGAAAAGCAAAAGTCATCAAATTCATTCTCCATTTCATTCAATATATTTTTTACGACACTAGAAGATAAATCAAGTTTTTTACTGATTTCTTTGATAGTTAATTCATGTTGCTCCTCCAATAGATGAAAAATTGCTAACTTGCGGCGTTCTTTCTGGGTAAACACAATATTGAAAAACATAGGACCTCCTTTTTGATTGCTTATTTCTTTAAATAATTAAAAATACAAATATTTTATAAACTATTATTCAATTCCAGATCATTTCTAGATACCTCTTCATTTTTCTTTATATCCACTTAAATTATATTTTCCTCATTTTTTTTGGTTTTATTCCCATTTTATTGTCTCAAATTTGATCGATAAATACAATTTATTTGAGAAAACACTCCCATTATTTATGGGTTAATGTTTTTTATTAAGTTTATTTCTACCTTTTATTATGGATTTAATGGCTGTTTACGGTATTTTTTTTGTTATTATATTTTTTAACAACCTCTTTCTAATCTATTTGCAATCTTATTTTAATTAAGTTAAATTTTAGTTGTCGGATAAAAGATGAGAACGACTATATCGGAGCTTTTTGAAAAAATCTCACTAATATTCAAGAAGGGGAAGAGAGGAAATGAAAAAAACGAAAACTGTCTCACATTATGGCAGTGTAGTTTTTATGGTTGCTGTCCTATTTTTATCGCAACTTGCGGGACTGTCGCAAATCGCTTTTGCCAAGACTGAGTCTGAAAAAGTAGTAGCTGATGAACATGCGAACATTGTGATCGATTACGAAATGGATGAGGAACTGAAGCAGATACAATGGAGTATGACATATGAGAAGCATGCAAAAGATGAAGCTGAATATCAAATGCAATTTAAGCTGGAAATAGTTGAACACGAAGGATTATTACTGAGAGAAAGCATTCAGGAAATCGAACGAACCTTTGGAAAAGTAGGACCAGTTGATGAGGAATGGTACTACGCAGGTGATTTTTCTTCAGAGAATGAGAGAATTGAAATCGTTTTTAAAACCCTCATAGTAGAAGAATACAATCAATACCATCTAAAAATTACGCCAAGACTAATGAAACAAACAGGAGATGAATTAGAAGAGATATTCATCGGTGACCAGACAGAGTACGTAGTCGCAGTCGATTTATCGGAAAATACTGCCGTACCTGAAATAAATGGGGAGCCTACTGAGATTTCTGATAAGCCAGAAGCATCAAGAGAAGAACCAGTGGAAGAAGCTCAAACAGAAGCGGAAGAAGTTGAAAACTATGCCGCTCCCAGTATATTAGATCCCAATTTGAATGGTGCTTTTGCAGATGCTATTCCTTTAAATCACTTGTTTGCAAGACCAAGTCATATTTTCACACTTGCACCTAATGTCGCAACATTAGATCAAGACTACCGATTAAGTTATATGACGCCTTCAAATTTGAGTTCATTGCTATATAACAGAGGGCATATGGTTTCAACAAGTTCTAATAGGATTGATTTTACGAACATGTCTACGGATATCGGATTTACAAGTTATCTCTATTTTGATGAAGATACAGAGGGAATCACGTTCTTTCTTCATGATGGGAATCCTACTAATTTGTTTTTCAGCAGACGGGGTATCTACAATATGTATGATCCTACAGCAGGGCATTCACCTAAGTCATTAGGAGCGTATTATCACCCAGACCTTTTGACAGGTATAGCTCCTATTGATAAGTATATAGCGAATGGAATGATTCTTGAATTCGATAATAAAATTTCTACTGGCCCTCTTCTAAATATCAATGCATTAGGAGATCGAGAATTCTCTGGTGCCCATATTGCAGCAGCGCCTTCAGGTAGTCCGACTACTAAATCTTTTAAAAAAGACTTTGGCATAAACAGTGAATTTTCGACTAACAGCTGGTGGAAATTGGATATCAACATTACCCCAGCAGGGATGCTTACCTTTACAATGGAGGATCTGCGCCCAACAGGAGGATATGGCATAACAGAAGGCACCATCAATATCAATGACTATTTTACCAATCTTCCATCGAAGAAACTATACTGGGGATTCACTGCGACTGCTGAATTTTCTCTTCTTAGTCCTCGTGCAGATGCAGCAATCTTTTTAACCAATCCACGATTTGAGGTCCAAGGGGAATTGGTGCATGAAATTACAACGCAAGAGCAAGGCGTGACGGTGAATGTGAATGGCAAAAAAATCCCTATCAATACAGAATTGGAACACGCAGTTACATTTTACAACGAAGAAGGCGATGGTAGTATCTTCCTTAATCCTAGCGAAGATAATGGCATCACTATCTTGACTTCTGATGAAGAAGAAAGCAAATCCAATCCTTTTGAGTTTACTGAATTAATCTTATCAGAAGATGGCTATCAACCATATTTTACGTATCAAGAACTAGATAGTAACGGTGAAAATGCTACAAGAATAGATGTAAATGCTTTTTATGATTCATCCACCCAGCGCTTTTATCCAGAGGAAGCTATCGAGATTCCTATAGGAACAGAAGTGACGTTGCATTACAAAACAAAAGTAAAATCAGAGTTTCAAGGGCTTGAATATCATAACGTCTATGAGCGGGTAGAATTTATTGGAAGAACAGGCACTACAACCGGTGAGTATTATCATGCTCAAGTCGAACATGCAGTTGAATACGAGATCCAGCGTGAACCTAACCACCCACCAGAAATTGACAACTTACGAACGACAAATGAAGTGTTTGGCGAAAAAAATACATTTATTGATTTTCAAGATCCGTTCCATTTTACATTTGATTATCTTGATCCAGACTTAGATCGTTTGTATTACAGCGTATGGATCAATGATGAGTTATTGATTGAAAATCAGATAATCACAGATGCAGAAGAAGAATTCAAAATGCATCAATCACGAGGGTTCAAAATCGATCTAAAAGATTCAGAAGGTGTTTTCAAACTAGGAGAAAATACAATCAAGCTCACCCTTACTGATAATCGACCTATCAATGATGAGATCACTTATCTAGAGCTAAATGGAACCTTCACTGTTGAAGGATTTATCGGATTTGAATTCGTGACAGAAGAATACAGCTGGAAGTATGCTCGATCACAATTGCCAATGAAGAGACAAGCACAAGCTCGTGAGGAAGGGATGCGTGTTGTTACTAGAAACACGTTGAATACATCGGATTCATATAGAGTGACCGTATCCGCTGAAGAACTAAATCATGTGGATATGCAACATGCGATTAGTGAAGAGTATCTTGTGTTCAAAAATGAATGGGGAGAAATCGCACTTTCTGCTTTAACGCTTGAGATTGACAAAAAGTATGAATTTTCGGAGGAAGAAGGGCTATTGCTGCGGCTAAACAATCAAGAGGCGTTAGGCGTATATTCTGGAACGATCACGTGGAAAATTGAAGATGTGTTATAGCAAGAAGCTAGCTTTGAAAGGGGGGATCGTATGGCTGGCTAGATACTAGAAAAAAAGTGGAAAGGAGAAAACAATGAAATCAAAAACCCGATACTGGATGATTTCTGTTCTTCTTCTACTCCTGTTCTCGTTATCGATGCCAGTGGTGAATGCTGCTACCCAAGCTGGTGAAACGCATGCAGTCATAGAAATCAATGAACGGGAGATAGGAAAGCAGACTGAAAAGGGAGAAGAAAAACAGAAAAGCAGTTTTCCAGAGGCAAATGAAGCAAAGGCAGGATTGATTTCATTTGTTGGGACGCTGTTGATTATCGGCGTTATTTTAGTCTATCGTCATCAAATACGTGGAGGCGAAAAACATGAAAAATAGATTTTCGCTAGCGTTATGGAGTGCATTATTCATAGGAATGTTTAGCTGTTCTTCTGCTGTTCACGGACAGACCGAGGGCACGACTTCTCTGAAAATCGTTCCTTTGAATGAACAATTTCCACGGATGCTATACATTGATGATTTACTGTTCGTATCTCGCTATACAGATGAACACAATCAAATCCATCGAGAGAGCAACGATTTATCGATTACCTTTCTTGATTCTCGAAAAGAGAGCACAAAATGGCAACTACAACTGAAAACAGAAGACTTCCGTTGTAAAAAAGATGGCCATCTTTTGACTGCCGATTATCAATTAGGCAGAGGAATGTTCAGCGGAAAGAACGAAGAAGCAGTCGAAGGATTGGAAGCTTTCGAATATGATCACCAAGATGCAGGAAAAGAGTATCGTACGATCATCCAGTCAACAGGAAATAAAGAACGTGGAATCGTTACATATACGATTCCTGGCGAGCAGTCAACACTCTCTTTTCCTGAGGGGACATCTAGTGGTCATTACTACTCGAAACATTATTGGCGATTTGTGAATGCAGAATTTTGATGAGAAAAAAAGGAGGACAAAAAATGAAAAAATTAGCAGGGGTTTTAAGTACAAGTGCGATGTTATTTACATGTTTTGCACCAGCAGTCATGGCAGCAGAATTTGATGAACCAATGGATGGAACGACCAGAGTGGAGATTACTGACTTTTTAGTAGAGGATGGACTTCCAACTTATCCAGGGATTTTTACACTAGATTCTGTTCCTGATATCGATTTTGGTGAACATACGGTTGCGCAAATCAGCGCAAACACAACTGTCAATGGTACTTTTGATGGCGCATTGCAAGCTTCCGATTTTCGTCCGCTAGAAGCCAGCAAAACAGAAGCTTTAGAATTGATCAGCGAATACACTGGTGTTGAAGATACAACAGAGCTGGCAGCAGCTTGGGAGAATGCTGCAGTTGCGGGAGACTGGGTATTGACAGTCAGTGCAACAAACTTAACAGATGATATTGCTTCTGCTCTTACGATCAATGGAGAAAATGTATTAGAATCTGCAACAACTCTTCCGATATCTTATGTTTCCGGTACATTTGATCATATAAATGAGCTCACATCAGAAGCGCCAACACTAACAGTCAAAGCGAATACACCGGTTGGAGAGTATACTGGGACAGTTACTTACACAGCAGTGGATTCTATCTAACAGCAGTATTTCAAGTAAAATAATTTGTTTTACTTGAAAACAACCGCAAAAGGATGGAGCGGATAAGCTAACTCCATCCTTTTTACATAAAATGGAGGGATGAAAAGTGAGACGACATTTAGTATTGGTTTTGATAACTTTGTTAATACCGCTAGTTTTTCCTGGAATCGTCGTTTTTGCTGATGAAAATCATGGAGCAGACTATAGCGTCCATCCTATTTTACCGGACAATCAGCGAGAAGGACGTTCATTCTTTGATTTACGAGTAGAACCTGGAACAAAACAGACACTACAGATCCAGATCAATAATTTTTCTGATCAGGAGCAAACGTATTTTATCAATGTCAATACAGCTCAGACAAACGGAAACATAGTGATTGACTACGGACAAAATGAATTACCAGAGGAGTCAATCGTTCAGCAACCCATCTGCGCATTGGTCGATTATCCAAAAGAAGCAGTGATCCCAGGGAATAAAGCAGGAGTCGTTACTTTAGAAGTGCAAGCACCTGATACTTCCTTTGATGGAATCTTATTAGGCGGGATCCAAGTGAAAAAAGATTTTTCAGCTGAAAAAGAAGAAAGTAATCAGCCTTTTTTTAGCGAATACGCTTATGTGGTTGGGTTGATGATGAGCGCAAATGACAAGGAAGTTGTGCCGGATCTGAAGTTGAATGAGGTACGTTCCGAAGTGATCACCAACAATGCTGGTGTGGTTGCTGTGCTAGAAAATCCTCAACCAATCAATATCAAGGGAGTGACCGTTGAAGCAACTGTTCATTCAAAAGGACGGGAAGAACCGATAATGACACGAAAAATCGAAAATGGTGGTATTGCTCCTGAATCAGTTTTTGCTATGCCTATTTATCATGGGGAAGCTGGAAATACGAAACCTTTAGAATCGGGGGATTATCAACTTTTAGTCGAAGCACAAGATGAGACAGGGCAAAAGTGGTTGCTGACAAAAGACTTTACGATTACGAAAGAACAAGCAAACTCAGTCAATCATGAGGTTTTTACTGTAGAAAATAATACAAATTCTTTGTTGTATATCATTATCGGGGCCCTAGCAGCAGTTCTTTTAGTCGGTGGTTTCTATGTATATCGCAGAGGAAAGAAATTCCGCAGAAGGTGATTCATATCGAACATTAAGTGAAATCTGGTTTATAAGAAGTAGTAAAGATAAGAGTAGGGGCTGTGACAAAAGTCTTGTTGCAGCCCTTTTTTCAGAAAATAATGAAGATTTCTTTTCCTATCAATTTTTTTTGTTATAATAGGTAGGAAATGAAAACTTGCCAAGAGGAGTAATACAAGATGAATAATACTTACCCAGACGACAGTTTGACGCTGCATACGGATCTATATCAAATTAATATGATGCAGACATACTGGGAATTAGGTCGAGCTGATTTACATGCTGTTTTTGAATGTTATTTTCGAGAAATGCCTTTTAACCACGGGTACGCGGTTTTTGCAGGATTGGAACGGTTAGTCAATTATTTAGAGAATCTGACGTTTAGTGATTCTGATATTGCTTACTTACGTGGCTTAGAAGTCTATCCTGAAGGGTTTTTGGAGTATTTACAAAATTTTGAATTTAAAGCAACGGTTCGTTCTGCTCGTGAAGGTGAATTAGTTTTTGCAAATGAACCATTGATCCAAGTGGAAGGTCCTTTGGCACATTGTCAATTAGTAGAAACAGCACTGTTGAATATGGTCAATTTCCAAACGTTGATCGCGACAAAAGCAGCTCGCATCAAATCTGTGATCGGAGAAGATCCGCTCTTGGAATTTGGGACTAGACGAGCACAAGAATTGGATGCGGCAGTCTGGGGAACTAGAGCGGCATATATCGGCGGAGCAGATGCTACAAGCAATGTACGTGCTGGAAAGATATTTGGGATACCAGCTAGCGGGACTCATGCGCATTCGTTAGTCCAATCTTATGGAAATGATTATGAAGCATTTATGGCGTACGCTAAAACCCATAAAGACTGTGTGTTCTTAGTCGATACTTATGATACGTTGAAATCAGGTGTGCCAAGTGCAATCCGCGTAGCAAAAGAATTAGGTGATAAAATCAACTTCCAAGGCGTACGTATCGACAGTGGAGATATGGCCTATATATCTAAGCGTGTTCGGGAACAATTAGATGCAGCTGGATTTACGGAAGCAAAAATCTATGCTTCAAATGACTTAGATGAAGCAACGATTTTGAATTTAAAGATGCAAAAAGCTAAAATTGATGTATGGGGTGTCGGAACAAAACTGATCACCGCTTATGATCAGCCAGCCCTTGGTGCAGTATTCAAACTAGTATCAATTGAAGATAGCGAAGGAAATATGGTGGATACGATCAAGTTATCAAGCAATGCGGAAAAAGTGACAACTCCAGGAAAAAAACAAGTATGGCGTATTACTCGAAACTCTGATGGGAAATCTGAAGGAGACTATGTCACATTATGGGATGAAGATCCTCGAGAAGAAGAAGCTATCTTTATGTTTCATCCAGTGCATACGTTTATCAATAAAACTGTTCGGGATTTTACCGCTCGCCCCGTTTTACAAGATATCTTTATCGAAGGAAAAAGAGTATACGAACTACCCGTGCTAAACGAAATCAAAGAATATACAAAAGAAAATCTAGATTCACTGTGGGAAGAGTACAAACGAGACTTGAATCCGCAAAAATATCCGGTCGATCTATCTACTGAATGCTGGAACCATAAAATGGCTACGATGGAACGAATGAAAAAAAGCGTAGCAGAACTTCATACAGAAGCATAGGAGGAGAATAAATGAGCCTGCAAACAGAAATCATCCATGAATTAGGTGTCAAACCAACAATTGATCCAACAGAAGAAATTCGTAAAAGTATTGATTTTATGAAAGCTTATTTGAAAAAATATCCGTTTCTTAAAACCTTCGTATTAGGTATTAGCGGTGGTCAAGATTCTACTTTAGCCGGTCGTTTGGCGCAACTAACGATGGAAGAAATGCGTGAAGAAACGAAAGATGAAAGCTATCAATTTATCGCTGTTCGTCTTCCTTATGGTGAACAAGCAGATGAAGAAGATGCAAAAGCTGCCCTTGACTTTATCCAGCCTGATGTCAGTCTGCGAGTAAATATCAAACCTGCTGTTGATGCACAAGTACAAGTATTAAGTGAAGCAGGTGTGGAAATCAGCGATTTTAACAAAGGAAATATCAAAGCACGACAACGAATGATTACACAATATGCCGTAGCCGGAGAAAGAGCAGGAGCTGTATTAGGGACAGATCATGCTGCAGAAAACATCACTGGTTTTTTCACGAAATTTGGTGATGGAGGAGCCGATATCTTACCATTGTTCCGTTTGAACAAACGGCAAGGGAAACAATTGCTTCAAGCATTGAATGCACCGGAAAAGCTATACACAAAAATTCCGACTGCAGATCTTGAAGATGGAAAACCAATGATTGCGGATGAAGTCGCACTAGGTGTTACGTATAACGAAATCGATGATTATCTAGAAGGAAAAGAAGTTCCCGCTCAAGCACAAGAAAAAATCGAAGCGTGGTGGAACAAGACACAGCATAAACGTCATTTGCCAATTTCTGTTTTGGATGATTTTTGGAAATAACAATAAAATAAAAAAACAGCCAATCCCTTCATAGGGATTGGCTGTTTTTTCTTTATAAAATAGAAAAGAAAACTATCAGCTGTAGTAAACTTTTAATTTGATATCCTGGTCGTAATTACCGAATCCTTTACCAAATAAAGTACAGCCACCTACATGTTCGGCATCTTCTTTTACTTCGATTCGCAAATGCCAAGTGTCTTGATCTTTAGGAATGTCGTTGATCGTGATGTCTGACAAAGGTTCCCCATTCATATTTGTCAAATGTTTGGTGATTCGGATCGTCTTCAGCAAGCCGTATTGATTAAGATTATCTGGATACCAATCAGGCGTATATTTCCCACGGATATCAGCAAAATCTCCAGGACTCGTCCATGTTCCTAGCTCTACGCCATTTAGGCTGAAAGTGATATCGGAAGGCCAATTGTCATTTGAAAAAGGAAATTCAGAAGAAATTTCCACAGAAACTTCCAACATTTCTAATGTATCCTCTGCATTCAAAAAATTAGGTGACTGATACTCGACAAACCCGCTGGTAAACCAGAGGATACGAGCATCCATCCTTCTAGGATCCACAAAATAGCGTGGTTCATCCACTTTTCCGATAAAGTCATGGATCGTCGCTAAACCACATGTCGGTTCAATTGCATAATTCGTATAGTGACCAATAGGTATCGATGTTTCTTTCGTGTCAAAAGCATTGAATATTTTTTCTGGGAAACTGATATCTATTTTATCGACACGGAGGCTCGAAATTTTTTGTTGTCCTATTTTCTCTGTTTTGATGATGTTCGCTTCTTCTAACTTTTTCACGTGCATCGTCGTGATCGCGCTGCTTACTCCAAGTTCTTTTGCCAAATCTTTGACATTCATCTTCTTTTTGGAAAGCAACTGAATGATCCTGATTCTTGTCTTGCTAGCTAATGCTTCATATACCGGTAAGGATTCCTCGTTTATTTGTAGTTGCATAATTTTCCTCGCTTATTTTTCTGTTAACTATATATTAACACTAACATTAATATAGTCAATCGTTTTATAAATTACAGCTTTTATTATTAACTTTTATATTAATTATATCTAATTTTTATTTTTTAATTAACAAAAATATTATTGACAACGCTTTCTCAAAGAGTTAACATTCATTTATAAATTAATTAAGGAGGAGACACAATGACAGTTGAAGTACAAGAAGAAGTAAAAATCAAAGAGATGAATGAGAATTATCAAAAGCCGTTGATTATTCAAAGGGCAGATCCATTTATCTATAAACATGAGGACGGATATTATTATTTCATTGCTTCTGTACCTTCATACGATCGTATTGAATTACGCCGTTCAAGAACGATTGCTGGTCTAGCTTATGCAACACCCCGTACAATCTGGCGAAAACATGAGACGGGCGAGATGAGCAAACTAATCTGGGCTCCAGAGATCCATTATATTGCTGGAAAATGGTATATCTATTTTGCTGCAACGCATACAGAAGAGATTATTGATGGATTGTTCACTCATCGAATGTATTGTTTAGAGTGTGAAGCGCAAGATCCGATGGTAGACGAAAATTGGCACGAAAAGGGTCAAGTGGTGTCGCACTTAGATACTTTTTGTTTAGATGCCACAGTGT
The DNA here is from genome assembly GCF_040886985.1 of Enterococcus sp. C76. Lineage (NCBI taxonomy): Bacteria > Bacillati > Bacillota > Bacilli > Lactobacillales > Enterococcaceae > Enterococcus > Enterococcus sp. C76. The sequence goes on from NZ_JBFOEY010000007.1 coordinate 43,287, forward strand.
TTGAACATAATACTCATTTATATTATGTTTGGGCACAAAAAGACAATGCTATTGAAGGAAATTCTAATTTATATATAGCAGAAATGACTAATCCGTGGACATTGAAAACAGAACCAGTTATGCTGACAAAACCAGAATTTGCGTGGGAATGTAAGGGCTTTAAAGTGAATGAGGGGCCTGCAGTATTGATGCGGAATGGAAAAATTTTCATCACTTATTCTGCAAGCGCTACCGACGAAAATTATTGTATGGGAATGATTTATGCTGATTTGGAATCTGACTTATTGAAAAGAGAAAATTGGACAAAGGTGACAGAACCTGTTTTCCAGAGCGACCTTTCTACACAACAATACGGACCTGGACATAATTCTTTTACTATTGCAGAAGATGGAGAAACAGATATCCTGGTTTATCACTGTCGGGACTATACGGAAATCAAAGGTGATCCGCTATACGACCCGAACAGACACACAAAAGTACAAGCTTTTGGTTGGGGTAACGATGGTTTCCCAATTTTTGGCAAGCCGCTTCCATATTTGAATGACTAAGAGAAAGAGGGAGAATCATGAAAAACGAATCGAATCATTTTTGGAGCTTTGCGGGAACCCATTTTACGTATTTCTTTATCTGGGCAACAGTTTTCGGATTTTTGTCGTTATGGCTGCAGCAAGTAGCAGATCTTGACGGAACGCAAGCAGGTATCATCTTTTCGTTCATGGCATTCGTTTCTTTGTTTTACCAGCCGATATTTGGGATATTGTCGGATAAATTAGCATTCAAAAAGAATCTATTGATAACTATCACGATAGCTGGAATGTTCATTGGCCCATTTTTCCAATGGCTCTTTATTCCTCTTTTATCAATCAATACTTTTTTTGGAGCGATCATCGGCAGTATTTATCTAGCTTTTGTTTTAAATGGTGGCGTAGGAGTAGTTGAGACTTACGTTGAACGGGCAAGTTTAGTGAATAAATTCGAATACGGACATTCGCGTTTAGGCGGTTCGATTGCTGGCGCTGTTGCGGCATTCGTAGGCGGAATTATCTTTACGCAAAATCCTAATTCTATTTTTTGGCTTTGCTCATTTATGGCGACAATCTTAACTGGATTAGTGATTTTTGGAGATAAAGTAAATCTTAAAAGCAGTGAAGTACCAGTAGAGGAAAAAAATGAAGTGACCAGAAAAGAGATTTTCACTTTGTTTAAAAATAAAAACTTTTGGCTCTTGTGTCTATTCTTTGTTGGGACAGCCGCTATCTATGATGTAGTAGATCAGCAATTTGCTATCTACTATCGGACTTTTTTCCATGAGGTATCTCAGGGAACAATCATCTACAGTCGATTGCTTTCAATCCAAGTAGCATTGGAGGCGATGATCATGATCCCAATGCCGAGCCTTATCAATAAAATCGGTGCGAAAAAAGGGATGATCCTGTTTGGCTGTTTGATTTTTATAAGAGTGATGCTTAGTGCATTGGCTCCCAACTGGATCGTATTGTCAGGTGCTCGATTGATTGCAGCCGTAGAAATGCCACTGCTTCTTGTTTCCGTTATGAAATATATTTCTGGTGCATTCGATTGGCGATTGTCAGCAACTGTTTATCTTCTAGGGTTTAATTTCTCCAAGCAAATCTCAGTTTTTGCATTCTCTACTATTGCTGGAAAAATGTATGACAGCATAGGATTTAAAGAAACATATATTTTTCTAGCAGTATTGGTGCTCGTAGTGACGGTTGTTGGTGCGATTGGACTAAAGAATCCAGATAAAAGAATAACACCAGTTGGTTTAGAAAAAGGAATATAGTTTCCTAAAAACAGGAGAAAGAAATAATTAGAAAGAGACAACTGGATATTTCCAAGTTGTCTCTTTCTTGTGTATAATGGATACATATGTACGTACAAATAAAAAGGGGCAAGGTAAATGGCAAAATATCAAGATATTGCAGAAGAGATAAAACAAAAGATTCTTCATGAGGAATACGAAGTAAATACAACCATTCCCTCAGAATTCAAGCTGCAAGAAATATATGACGTCAGCAGACATACGATTCGGCAAGCAATCGCTGTGTTGGTAAATGAGGGCTATCTGCGTAAAGAAAAAGGATCGGGCACATATGTAGATGACAGCTATAAGACAGAAAAAGCACCATTGAACAGAACAAAAACGATCGGTGTCATCACCACATATCTCTCTGATTATATTTTTCCGTCGATTATCCGAGGAATCGAAAATGAATTACGAGAATCTGGGTATTCATTGCTTTTAGCCAGTACGAATAACGATCACGAATTGGAGAAAGAGTGTTTGAAGAAAATGATTGCTTATGGGGTAGATGGTTTGATCGTTGAGCCTACGAAAAGTAATCAGTATAATCCAAACTTAGCACTTTATGTTGCTTTGAGAGAACAAGGCATTCCGATGGTGATGATCAATGCTGCTTATGAAGAGTTAAATGCCTCTTATATTTGTTTAGATGATGTGAAAGTCGGTTTTATGGCAGCAGAATATTTGATAAAAAAAGGACATCAACGTCTGTTGTTCATTACAAAAATCGACGATCTTCAAGGAAAATACAGGATGAAAGGTTTTATCAGCGCGTGTGAACAGTATAATGTGCGATTTTTGACAGAAGATATCATTACTTTCACCACGGAAACACGAGAAACGATCGCTGAAAAAACAGTACAACGGTTGAAAGAAGAACAAGCTTTAGATGGCATCATTTGCTATAACGATCAAATAGCTAGTTTATTGCTAGATAAGCTGACAGAAAATGGTTATCAAATTCCAGATGACCTATCGATCGTAGGAACAGACGATTCTTCTTTAAGCCATTTAGGAAATAAAAAATTGACAACATTGACGCATCCAAAAGAAAAGTTGGGACAAGATGCCGCACGGTGGATCGTCACAACGATTGAAAAAGGACAGGCACAGCCGAATATTCTTTATGAGCCTGTACTAGTTGAACGGGAAACAGTAAAAGAAAACGAAAAATAAGAGACGGGTTTTTACCGCCTCTTATTTTTTATATCAATTTGAGACTGTGGCAAAAATCATCAAACATGAGAAACTGTGTTTTGAACTTGTTCCTTGTGACTCGGAACTAAGCGGCTCCTCTTGTTTCTTGAAGTTGCCTACTTCTGTCACAACCTCTTTAAGAATGATGGATAGAAATACGTTTAGGATAAGTTTTTTTAGATGCACTTTGTTCGATTTCCTCTAAAGATTTCCCACGAGTCTCTGGTACGATCTCTTGAATAAATAAAACCCCTAAAAAGCAGATGATCCCAAAAATACCGAAAACGATTTCTTGAGACATAGAAGCAGTCATCACAGGAAAAAGCAAGCCGACTAGGAAAGAACCAATCCAATTGAAAGAAGAGGCCAGGCCAGATGCTCGCCCGCGGACAGCTAGTGGGAATATTTCGCCTACGATTACCCATGTCAGTGGAGCCCATGTGCAAGAATAAAATGCGACATAAATACATAAAAACAAGAGAATCAACAACGAATTTGTATGAGCATCCAGTACAGTTCCTAAAACAGCTGGTAGGATGAAAGAAAGTCCCATCACGCTACCGCCTATTTTCAATAAAGTTCGCCGATTGAACTTGTCTGCAATAACCAAAAAGAGCAAAGAACCAGCAACTAAAATGATTCCTTGGATGATCGGCCACATCAATGCATCGCTCGCTGCATGCCCAGTCGCTTTTTCTACGATCAGTGGAATATAGTAAAAAATAGCATTAGCTCCTTGAAATTGCTGGAATACTGCTACACCAATACTGGCAATAACTAACGAACGATACTTTTCTAAAAATAAAGTATGCCAAGAAGTTACGGTTGTCTTTTCTTGTTTGACATTCAGCTGGATTTGTTCGAATTCCTGTTCAGCTTCGTTTGGTGTCCGAATATAGTTCAATACTCTTTTTGCCTCTTCCAAGCGACCAGATTGCACAAGAAAACGCGGTGACTCTGGTAGAGCTAAAACGCCGAAAAATAAAATCAGTGCAGGGACAGCAGCGAGTCCTAACATCACGCGCCAAGCCATCGTTTCAGGTAACCCTTTTAGCAAATAATCTGCAACATAGGAAAGGAGCATGCCAGAAGCAATCATCACTTGATTGATCCCTGACAATCTTCCCCTTAGTCTAGCAGGAGCCATTTCAGACATATAAGCAGGAACTAGGGCAGATGCAGCGCCAACAGCTAAACCTAGAAGAATCCTTGCTGCAATCAGAAAATAAGAACCATTGTGAGGGGCAGATGCAGAAAGGACAGAACCAGCCATAAAAATAAGTGCAGAAAGAAGAATCATTTTTCGTCGTCCAAGCTTATCAGAAAGAAGACCAGATAAAGAGCCACCAAGGATCGCACCTAACATGACCGAAGACGTGATCCATCCTATCAAAGAAGCCTTACCCGCCAAACCCCAATCATGTTGTAAAAAAGGTAAAGCGCCGGTCATAACACCAATATCATATCCAAATAGAATGCCGCCAAATGCGCCAAAAAAATAAATAAACGATGAGGAAACTTTTTTTTCTTTTTTCATAAGTATTCTCTCCTTCTAGAATTTCGAGAAGGCGGTTGATCAGATTTTGTAAGCAATTTCATTCTATAACTTATGTACGTACAAAACAAGCGTTTTTTATTATATTCTTGAAAATAACCACTTGACATGTACGTACAAAAGTATACAATAATCATTGTAAGCGCTACTAAAAAAGACGGTTTGATCAGGTTTGACGAGAAGGAGGGAGTTAAATCATTATGAAGGAAGTAAATGCGCAAAGTATGTTAGATGTCATAGATGGTCGTACATCTTTAGGAATTGAGTTTGGATCAACTAGGATCAAAGCTGTATTGATTGATTCATCTTTTACTCCTATTGCCGCTGGTAGTTATGAGTGGGAAAACAAACTAGAAAATAGTATCTGGACCTATTCATTAGAAGATATTTGGAAAGGACTGCGCGTCAGTTACCGAAAAATGGCAGCAGAAGTATTCGAAATCTATGGCGAGAATCTTACAACAATCGGGTCGATTGGGTTCAGTGCAATGATGCACGGTTATCTAGCATTTGATAGCAAGGAACAGTTACTAGTACCATTTCGTACTTGGCGAAATACAATCACTGAAGAAGCAGAACGAATATTAACGGAAAAATTTCAATACAATATTCCGCAGAGATGGAGTATCGCTCATTTGTATCAAGCTATCTTGAATAAAGAAGAACATGTGAGAGAAATTGATTTTTTGACAACGCTTGCAGGGTATGTTCATTGGCAGCTTACTGGTGAGAAAGTACTAGGCGTAGGAGATGCATCAGGCATGTTTCCTATCGATCCTTCAACGAAAACCTACCATCAAGAAATGAAAAATATTTTTGGTCAATTAATCGAAAAAGAGCGTATAGCGATTGATTTGGATCACATTTTGCCTAAAGTTCTAGTAGCAGGAGAAGAAGCTGGCAAGTTGAGCGAATCAGGGGCTTATCTGATCGACCCTACGGGAAACCTGAAGCCAGGAATCCCGATTTGTCCGCCAGAAGGAGATGCAGGAACCGGTATGGTCGCTACGAACAGTGTAGCCAAACGGACAGGGAACATTTCGGCTGGTACTTCCGCCTTCGCTATGATCGTATTAGAAAAAGAACTAGAAAATGTCCATCCGGAAATCGACATGGTCACTACACCTTCAGGAGAACTAGTAGGTATGGTTCATACGAATAACTGCTCTTCGGATATCAATGCTTGGGTCAATATTTTTGAAGAATTTACCAATTCTTTGGGTATGGAGATAAGCAGAGATAAATTATTCACGGTATTATTCAACAAAGCGCTAGAAGGCGATATGGATTGCGGGGGATTACTTTCTTATGGTTATTTTTCCGGTGAAAACATTACAGGAGTAAATGAAGGAAGGCCATTATTTGTACGTACACCAGGTAGCCGTTTTGATTTAGCGAATTTCATGCGGATCCATTTAGCCAGTGCTTTTGGTGCAATGAGAATCGGAATGGATATATTGAAATCTGAGGATGTCCAAATTGATCGTTTAGTGGGGCATGGGGGGATTTTTAAAACACCAGAAGTTGGACAGCGGATTCTAGCATCTGCTATGGAGGCGCCAGTTACAGTGATGGACACAGCCGGAGAAGGTGGAGCGTGGGGGATCGCGTTATTAGCAGCCTATATGATGGATCGACACGGGAAATCTTTAGAAAACTTCTTGGCAGAAGACGTGTTTGGACAAGACCAAGGAATCACCATCACACCTTCAGCAGAAGAAATAGCAGGCTATCAGATATTTATGAGTCGTTACCGTGAGGGGATCGACATTGAAAAAACAGCGATTCATCAATTGCAAGAAAAAGGAGTGATAGAAAATGCTGGAACAACTGAAAGAAGAAGTGTATCAAGCAAATCTTGACTTGCCTAAACACGGACTTGTCAAATATACATGGGGAAATGTGAGCGCTTTTGATCCTGATACACGATATTTCGTTATCAAACCTAGCGGGGTCAGCTATGAAGAGATGACAGCAGACGACATGGTCGTTGTGGACTTGGACAATCATATCATTGAAGGTAAACTCAATCCCTCTTCGGATACGCCTACTCATGCTGTTTTATATCGTTCATTTCCTCAAATCGGAGGAATCGTCCATACTCACTCGACATGGGCGACGATCTGGGCACAAGCAGGATTGGATGTTCCTGCGATGGGGACGACGCATGCAGATACTTTTTATGGATCGGTACCTTGTGCTCGATTTTTGACACAACAGGAAATCGACAGCGGATACGAATATGAAACAGGAAAAGTTATCATAGAAACATTCAAAGAACGCAAAATTGATCCCTTAGCAATTCCAGGGGTACTTTTACACGGACACGGTCCATTTACTTGGGGGAAAGATGCGCAAAGTGCGGTAATGAACGCAGTCGTACTAGATGAAGTATGCAAGATGAATTTATTTACCAGACAGCTCAATTCATTTTCAGAAGAGCTGCCTCAACGGATTTTAGATAAACATTATTTACGAAAACACGGAAAAAATGCGTATTACGGACAAAACAAATAAAAGGAGTGGCTAATTATGTTGAATATTGGAGAAAAAGAATTTTGGTTTGTTGTAGGATCACAGCATTTATATGGGGAAGAAGCACTGCGAGAAGTAAAGAAACATGCACAAGAAATGGTCGATGAACTGAATGAAAATGGCCAATTGCCTTATCCTATCCGCCTTCAAGAATTAGCAGTTACTGCTGATACGATCACAAAAATCATGAAAGAGGTCAATTATCGAGAAGAAGTAGCAGGTGTGATCACTTGGATGCATACTTTCTCACCAGCAAAAATGTGGATCCGTGGGACAAAGCTTCTACAAAAACCATTGCTTCATTTAGCTACGCAATATAACGAAAGCATTCCTTGGAAAACGATCGATATGGATTTCATGAATTTAAATCAATCCGCTCATGGCGACCGCGAATATGGGTTCATCAATGCTCGATTAAATAAACAAAATAAAATCGTCGTTGGCTACTGGAAACGACCTGAGATCCAAAAAGAGATTGCTGATTGGATGGATGTTGCAGTAGCCTATAATGAAAGTTTTGGAATAAAAGTGGCTCGTTTTGGTGACAACATGAGAAACGTGGGTGTCACAGAAGGAGACAAAGTGGAAGCACAGATTCAATTTGGTTGGACTGTTGATTATTTTGGTATCGGAGATCTTGTACAAGTAATCGATCGCGTGTCAGACGAAGAAGTCGAACAATTATTTGAAGAGTACAAGGAATTGTATACCTTCGACTATGGTGATTATGAAGAAAAGACATGGGAAGAACATGTAAAAGTACAAGCTCAGCAGGAAATCGGTATTCGCCGTTTCTTAGAAGAAGGAGGCTATAACGCTTTTACGACTAATTTTGAAGACCTGTATGGGATGAAACAACTGCCTGGACTAGCTGTACAACGTTTGATGGCAGAAGGATACGGTTTTGCTGGGGAAGGCGACTGGAAAACTGCAGCGATTGATCGGTTGCTGAAAATCATGGCTCGAGGAAAAGATACAGGATTCATGGAAGATTATACTTACGAGCTAGCTAGTGGCCAAGAAGCAATCTTGGAATCCCATATGATGGAAGTAGATCCGACGCTTGCTGCGACGAAACCAAGAATCGTTGTTTCTCCTTTATCAATGGGAGATAGAGAAGATCCGGCGCGTCTTGTATTTGATGGGAAAGCAGGAGAAGGGGTAGTCGTATCGATGGCAGATTTCGGTACGCATTATAAACTGCTGATCAATGAAGTAGAAGCCTTTGAACCAACGACTGAAGCACCTAATTTGCCTGTTGCACGTGTGTTATGGAAAACTAAACCGAATTTCCATGAAGGTGTCCATTCATGGATTCAGGCAGGTGGCGGTCATCATACCGTTGTCTCGCTAAATCTAACAACAGATCAAATTGAAACATGGGCAAAATTAGTTGAGTTGGAAACAGTTGTTATTAGATAAAAAGAGGTTGTGAAAAAGCCACTTAGTTTTAAGAAATAAGAAGAGATTGACGAAATTTGCTTTTCAACTATTTTTGAAATTTTGGCTTATCATCAATGTCAGCTAACTGAACACCATTTATCAAGAAATCTCACCCACAATATTTTGCTCTCAAAAATAAGGCTTATGGCAGTAACTTGTCATGGCCTTATTTTTATCACTAAGCCTACTCTGCTCTAACTGCTATTTTTGCTTCTAGGAAGTCAAATGGTAAACAGTTGTCTAATTACAAAAATTTCGAGATACTTGTTAGTAAGGAGGGGGTTTTATGTATCACGTTCATTTGATTGATGCTATTCCAGAACAAGAGATAGAAAAGTTACAAGGGGAATATTTCAAAATAATAGATGATTTGCCAGCCGAAGGAATAGTCATTCGTAGTACGAAAGTGAAAGACGAATGGCTTACACCAGATTTGCTAGCAATTTCAAGAGCTGGTGTTGGGGTGAACACGATCAACGTTGAAAAAGCTTCTGAAAACGGGACGATCGTCATGAATACACCAGGTGTAAATGCTAATGCAGTAAAAGAGCTTGTTTTGTGCTGTTTGCTCTTATCTTCCCGTCCGATAATCGAAGCAAGTCGTATGGTACAAACACTAACAGGTCCTAATATTTTAGAACAGGCAGAAAACAAAAGAAGTGCTTGTGTGGGACGAGAGTTGCAAGGCAAAACCATTGGCCTTCTTGGTCTTGGCGCGATAGGTACAAAAGTAGCGCTAAGTTGCTATGGCTTAGGGATGGATGTCTTGGGTTATTCTATCCGCGATGCCCAGTTGGATTATGTTCGGCAAGCAGATTTAGAAACAGTTCTTTCTGCCTCGGATTACATCGTAGTCATGCTGCCATTGACAGAAGATACAAAAGGATTGATCGATCAGGTGAATATAGAAAAAATGAAAAAAGATGCTGTACTTATCAATGTAGGAAGAAGTGAAATCGTTGATAAATATGCTGTTATGCAAGCATTGGAAAAACAACATCTGGCCAAATACGTGACTGATTTCCCAGAAGAAGAGTTCTTAGAAAATGACCGTATACTTATGTTGCCTCATCTAGGGGGATCGACTCAGGAAGCTTTGGCAGACAGCGGACGTTTGGCAGTTGAAGCCTTAAAAGATTATCTTTTGTTCGGTACGGTTAGAGAAGCGGTCAATTATCCATCCGCACGAATGTTTTTCCAAGCGCCGTTTCGATTCACTATATTTTATCAAAAGAAAACCAATATATTAGCAGAGATATTTTCTCTGCTGAATGAGAACGAGCTAGCGATCGCAGATATATCGCGTAACCATAAGAATGAGCATGTCTACATATTGATTGACATAGACAGTACTGATTTTGAACAGCTCAATCAAGTGAAACAACAGCTAGAAAAAATTTCTGGAGTACGAAAAGTCCGCTTATTAAAGAAACCAGAAAGGTCATAAAGCAAGAGAATATTTGGATTTCATTAATTCTTCTTTCCGTTCTTTACTTTCGAATTTCGTACAACTAAAATAAGAGAAACAACATTCTTTTGTTGATAGAAATGAAGGAGCAAGCATTTGAAAAGATATATAAGCAGACTTTCAACCAAACAGAAAAAGATTTTAAAAGGAACAGCAACGATCATCAGTATCTTTTTTCTTGTTGTTTTTAGTAATTTGTTTTTGCAATGGTGTCAAAATGATCTATCCGTAGACCTTGCGTTGAAATTTGCTTTTTCTTGGCATACGGAAAAATTCTTCTTAGCCTGTCTCGTCTTGCTGATCATTCTTATTTTTCTGATTGCACTAGCAGGATCTGTCCCTTTAGGTTCCCTTACGTATGTCGTAACCATCGGTGTGTTAGGTTTTGCAAATTATATGAAAATGAGTTATCGGCAAGAACCGATTTATCCAGACGATTTGAAGATGATCACTGAAATCGGATTGCTGAAAGATATGACCGGCACTATGCTGTTTACAGTGATCTTAGTTGCCACAGGAACCGTGCTAGGATTGTTTTGCTGGTACATGTTTCGAAGCCTGAAAAAAGGAAGGCGATTCCAATTGATCCGATTAACGACACTGCTTGTGGCAATTGGACTATTAGGGTATATCAGTAATTTCAACAATCCCGATAATTTGTTGCGAAAAGCATATAATAAAACGGCACTATGGATACCTTACAGTCAGAAAATGAACTACTATAACACTGGTTTTATCGGTGGGTTTTTGTACAATCTGAAGGTAGAACCAATGGATGAACCTGAAGGATATTCGAAAGCAAAGATCAAAGAAATCACTGAAAAATACCAGAAGCTAGCAGATGAAAAAAATAAAGCTGTAGAGGAAGAGTCGCCGAACATCGTGTTCGTGATGAGTGAAAGTTTCTCAGATCCTAGTCGATTAAACGGCGTAGAAGTATCTGGTGAGCCATTGGCAGATTATTATGAAGTAGCTGATCAAACATATAGTGGCAATATGCTTTCTCAAAACTATGGCGGTGGAACAGCAAATATCGAATTCGAAGCATTGACTGGTTTTTCTATGGCGTTATTTAATGCGCAACTCACCACCCCTTACACGATGCTTGTACCAAAAATGGATCAGCTTCCTTCTATCGTTTCAGCGTTAAACGCACAATCATACCAGACGACAGCGATCCATCCATACAATACTTCGATGTATAAAAGAGAGGATGTTTATCAGACATTAGGATTTGACCAGTTCATCAGCGAGCGTACGATGACCTATACGGATACGATAGAGAATAATCCATATATTTCTGATGAGTCAGCTTACAAAGAAGTAATGACACTTCTCAAGGAAGAAAAAACACCTCAGTTCATTCATTTAGTCACGATGCAGACACATATGCCTTACAATGGAAAGTATGATAGACTGGGCTATTCTGCAGAAATTTCAGATGGAAGTGGGACGCTTGACTTAGAGAATTATCTGCAAGATATTTCCTATAGCAGCACGGCACTGAAGCAATTCACGGAAGAATTGAAGAATCTTTCTAGAAGGACACTAGTTGTTTTTTGGGGGGATCATCTGCCAGGAATCTATTCAGATACCATCCAAGCCAAAAATGATAAACAAACATTACATGAAACACAATTCTTGATGTTCGACAGTAAAGGGAAATTAGAAAAGCAAACGACTCAAGATGCAATCACCAGTCCTTTTTATTTTGCAGCGAATCTAATGGAACAGACGAATCAGACAACGAATGGTTTTTATCAGCTGCTTTTATCATTAGAACAAGAACTTCCGGCGTTTGAACGAGAACTGTACTATCAAAACGGACAGTGGTATAAAGAAGCGCAATTCAATCGCTCGCAACAAGAGATTTACGACGAATATCAATTGATTCAATATGACATTGTCGCAGGGAAACAATATAGTTTAGCAGATGGTTTCTTTGAGCATGAATAAGAATGGCGAGCTGTATAGAAACCATTAAATTTTTTCAAGTACTTGTCATTTGAGGATAAAAACAAGTAGAATAAATAATAACAATAATGGAGAAAGTAGGAAAACAAACATGTTACCGAATATTGGCTATTATGTGCAGTCCATCGATCAAATCGTCAAGGAAACCGAAGCAATCGGAGAAGGAATGCATCCGAAATATGAAGTGATCAGAAACGCAATCGATGAAGGAAAAACAAGTGAACTGGACAGATCGACCCTTGAAGAGACCGTCCAGTTATTTGAAGAAGGAACAAAAAAATATCGGGCAATGCTTAAGAAAGTCAGTACATTGCGCCCACCAGCAAAAGCAATGGGCATTCATAAAAATTTTGAAAAAGCTTATCTTTCATATGTAGCAGGCTGTGAAGAAATGATTCAAAGTATTGATCTTGAGTCAGGAGTAGATAAAGATTTATTCAATACATCTGAAGCAAAACAAGACCAAGCGACTGACCAATTGACAGCTGCCATCCAAAAAATGACTAATTTGTTATTGAAAAAATAAAAGAAAACTTTGATGACAATAAAAACTAGAGTTATCTAATATAAATGTAATATTGTCTTTATGATAGAGTGAACAAAATCCTTTATGATAAGAACATACCTATAACCAACAACCTTGTACTTACTCAAAATTGAGTAAATACTCCTTTTCCGCAGAGTCTAACCAACTCGGCGGTTTTTTTATTTATAGAAAAGGACATCAGAACAGATGAAAAAGTCTTGCGCTGATGTCCTTTTCAGATAGTATGGAAGGTTGATTAGTTTTCTACATTCCGTACATATTGTTCAAAGTAGTTCTGTAAATCGGCTTTGAATTTCTGATATTCCTCTTCGCTATACTCTTTATCTTCGATTTTTCCATCAAAGAAAGGAATATTCAGTTCTTCCCGCAGCCTGTCTAATACGTCTTGCTGATTCATTTTATTCTCCTTTTCTTGCTAACGATCAAAATAAACACAGACACATTCTGGTGCATAGACATCTTTTTGCAATAATTCCAGTAATCCTGTTTCAGGATGACGGCGGTATAATGTCAGATTATCGGTATTCTGATTAGCACATACGACAAAATCATTGCTTGGATCTAGTGCGAAATCGCGAGGAAAATCGCCTTCTGTTGAGATGATTTGTTTATTTTGGATGTGAGAACCATCTTCGGAAACTGCGAATACGGCAATCGAGTTGTGTCCCCGATTAGAAGCGTAAAGGAACTTGCCATCATTGGAAATGCGAATAGCAGCCCCTCCATTTTCACCGTCGAATTCTTCTGGCAAGGTCGATATTTTCTGTAATTCTTCAAAATCACCTGTTTCTTTATCATAAGAAAGCACTCGGACTGTGCTGTCTAATTCACCAAATAAATAGGCGAATTGTCCATTCGGATGAAAGACGAGATGGCGAGGGCCTGTTCCTGGCTCTGCAGTGAAGGTAGTTACAAGATTCAATTTGCCGTTTTCGGACACATCATAAGTATACACACGATCTGTACCAAGATCACATACGACTAATCGTTGGTCAGGAGTCAGATCCGTATAATGGACATGCGCATGATCTTGGTTTTTATGAGGGCCTGTCGCTTCTTGATGGAATACTGAATCCGCTGCTTTCAGCTCGCCATCTCCTAATATGTGATAGACATTTACTTCGCCTTTATGGTAGTTGGCCCCATAGAGCAATTGCCGTGTTTCATCAACCGCTACATAACATAAAGGAGCCCCAGACTCTGTTACCGCATTCAAAAAATGAAAATCCTTATCGTACGCACCGGCACCACCTAATCCGTCTACACTGGTAACCGTGTAAAGATTGCCAGCTTTGCTTTTTGCTAGGTAGGTAGGGCTGTTCTCTTCAACAGCCAATGAAAGACTGGATAATTCTTCTTTTTCTGTATCAAGATCGATCGTATAGATTCCTTTGCTTTCGCGACGCGTATAGGTTCCTAAAATTATCTTTTCGATCATATGAGCTGATTCCTCCTAATGATAATGAAATAGTTTTCGTTTTTATTCTATCACATAATTATTCCCCACGGCTAAAGAATGAGAATGTGTTATACTGTTTTTGAAAGCAAGTAAAGGAGAGAGTGCGATGATTCAGGCAACGATTACAGAAATTGGAACAGAAGCAATAAACAAGGAAGAACCGATGCTGATTTTGTTCGATAAAACAGCAACAGCTGCCTTGCGAAAATATTCGGTGATTCAAGAGGTGTCGAAAGATGAACCTTTTTCTTTGAAAGCAGGCGGAACGATTACTTTTGATGATCAGTCGTATACGATCGATTATGTCGGTCCGATGGCCAATGGAAATTTAGAGACGGTAGCTCACGTATCATTGATTTTTGATACCTGTCCAGAAGAAGGACAAATTGCAAACGGAATCTATCTCCATCCGCATGAACTGCCTGCTATTGGTTTGGGAAGCCAAATTATTTATAACTAACGGGAGGACTTATGGAAGGGAAAAATAAGAAGAACAGACCGGTGTCTTGGTTTTGGCGCTGGTTTTTAAATAATCAAGTGGTCACAGCTTTACTTGTTGTATTGTTAATATTGCTGATCGTCTTTTTATTTACAAAAGTTTCTTATTTGTTTGCACCGATCTGGCAATTTTTAGCAATCGTAGGACTACCTATCATTCTAGCAGGCATCTTGTATTACTTGATGAATCCAGTAGTTGATTACTTTGAGAAGCGAAAAGTACCAAGGCTCTATAGTATCATTGGGCTGTTTGTTTTGGTCGTTGCATTAATCGTATGGGGAAGCGTAGTGATCATACCTAAGATCCAGGAACAAACAGTCAGCTTTATCAGTAACTTTCCTCAATACGTTGATACGATCGATAATAAATTGACCGAGATCTTGAGAGACCCGCTGTTCAACCAATTTCGAGAACAGTTGGAAACAGCAGGTGATAAGTTCATGAATTCAGCAGGTGATATGATCCAAGACATATCTAAGAGTACAGTTCAGAGTCTTGGGAGTTTTGTTGGTGCGGTAGCGACTATTTTAGTAGCTTTGCTGACGATGCCGTTTATCTTATTTTATTTATTGAAAGATGGTAAGCGATTAGCCCCTTATTTCGTCAAGTTTTTACCAACACGCATGCAAAAACCGACGTTGAATGTGCTGAGTGAAATGAATAGTCAAGTTTCCTCATATATAAGAGGGCAATTAACTGTGGCTTTTGCTGTGGCAATCATGTTTATGATTGGTTTTGCAATCATTGGTTTAGAATATGCTGTCACGTTGGGAATCATTGCAGGGTTCTTGAATCTGATCCCATACTTAGGCTCATTTTTAGCAATGATTCCAGCCATCTTTTTAGCTATTGTGGCAGGTCCATTCATGATCATCAAGGTACTGATCGTTTTTGCAGTAGAACAGACAATAGAAGGACGCTTGATCTCTCCGTTAGTATTGGGAAATCAGTTAGCAATTCATCCAGTAACGATCTTATTAGTTTTGCTGACGTCAGGGAAATTGTTCGGGATCGTTGGTGTGATCTTGGGGATTCCTGTTTATGCAGCAGCTAAAGTAGTGATCACTCATGTTTTTGAATGGTATACAACGATTTCTTCTCTTTATGAAGAAAATCCGTTGAAAAAGCAGAAAGAATAACAAAAAGAGACAGAGGAAAATATCCAAAGCACAAATGTTGCTTTGAAGATTTTTCCCTCTGTCTCTTTTATATACATTTACCTCAATTTTAAAATGATTTACCTAAAGCAGCAGCTTTATCTAATGCATTTTGCATCAACTCATCTGCACGGTCAGGGTCATAATCGATTCCTTCGATGAATAGTTGATCTACTTGATCGATGCCTACAAAGTTCAAAATACCTTTTACATATTGAGAGGCAAAGTCTTGTCCGTTGTATACACCGCCGTTAGATTGGATGTGCAGTGCTTTTTTACCTGTCACTAATCCTTCTGGCCCGTTTTCTGTATAGCGGAACGTTTTTCCAGCTACATTGACAGTATCGAACCAAGCTTTTAATTTTGTTGGGATATTTAGATTCCATAAGGCGTTTGCGATAACGATTTTATCAGCAGCAAGGAACTGCTCAGTCAATTCATTGAAACGAGCGATTTTTTGTTGTTGACTTTCTGATAAGGAAGTGAATTCTGCACCAGCACGTAATGCTTCCCAACCTGATAATAATTCTTCATCGATTTCTGGAATATCATCGCGATAAAGTTCCAAAACAGTCACTTCATCATCTGGATGATTTTCTTTATAACTTGTTAAAAAAGACGTTAATGCCTTAACTGTACGTGATTCTTCTGCAGTTAGGGGATGACCTTTGACTACTAAAACAGATGCCATATGCTTACCTTCTCCTTTTATTGCTATGATTGTTATAACTATGACTAACAAAATCAGTTTACTCGAAAAAGAAAAGGCTATCAAGTCATATTGATAAGGTTGAAGAATAAATAACTAAAAAAACAGGATATAAAAGAGGCTGTGACACGACTTTTGTCACAGCCCCCTTTGAATCTAACAAGCAATGTTCAAGCAACGCTTGACTGAAGAGCTTCCATCCCACCAATGATATAAACAGCACGAAATCCGCTAGCAGTAAGTTGATCGGCTAATGCTTCTGATCGTCTGCCTGTGTAGCTTAGAATATAATAAAGTTTTTTTGGATCTAGATTTTTTAATTGTCTTGGCAAGATAGCAGCGGGGATAGAAAGCGAGTGGCTTAAGTGTTTTTTTGTGTAATCTAAAGTATTTCTTGTATCTAAAACGATGCTGTCAGCATCGAGAGGCAATTTATTGAAGTCTTGGACACTAATTGATTGGGCCATTTATCTCATCCTTTGTTTAGTATGTGGCTATTTTAATGGGCAGCTCTCATTAATTCAAATGGAAGGATTCCTCTTATCATTTTTTTAATGTATCGGATAATAATGAAAAAAACTATGCAAATGTCTTGCAAAACAGGTGGGAGGTGTTATAATGACATAGCGTCATATGACAATGTGTCATCTTAGAAGAAAGGAGGATCCATATGCCGACACAGACATTTTTCCATTTGCCGAAAGAAAAACAAAAAAGGTTAATTGAAGCGGCGAGAATCGAGTTTTCTAGAGTACCTTTGAAAGAAGCCTCGATTGCTAATATCGTCAAATTAGCGGATATCCCTAGAGGCAGTTTCTATCAGTATTTTGAAGATAAAGAGGATCTTTATTTTTATTACTTTGAGACAATGAGACGTGACAGCTCTAAAGATATGTTGCAACTAATGAAAGAATCCGATGGTGATCTATTCAAAGGATTCGAATCCTATTTTTCTAAAATGATTTATGAGATTTTGGAAGGTGAGAATGCTTCTTTTTATCGTAACTTGTTTATGAACATGGATTACCGTGCCTCAAGAAAAGTCGCTCCTCATACGAGTCGCCAAAAAACGCCTCATGATCCACATAAAGAACACAAACAAGATGCAAAAGAGTTGCTTGAATTGATTGATCGGACGAAGTTGAAAGTAAAAAATGATCATGAATTGGAGTTACTGATCCAATTAGTCATGAATACTGTATTTACAACAATTGCGCATTCGTATCGCTTATTTTCAACATCCGAAGATTACTCAGCAGAGCAAGCAATCAGTGAATTCAATTTGAAACTTTCTTGGCTGAAAAACGGAGTATATAAATAGAAAGAAGGGAACTAGATGCTAAAAATCGTAAAACGGATCTCCTTGACTTCAGCAATTGCAGCTGCAGTTTTCATGGTGATCCAAGTACTGGCAGATTTATATTTGCCTACACTTACCTCCAATATCATTGATAAAGGGGTAGCGCAAGGAGATGTCGATTATATTTGGCATACAGGTTTTGTGATGATCGGTTTTTCTTTGATCAGTATCTTAGCCGCTATTGCAAATACATTTTTTGCTACTCGAGAATCACAGAAACTGGGTAAGCAATTGCGTACGGATGTCTATAAAAAATCAGAGAGCCTGACAAAAGATGCGTTTGACAAATACGGAACGGCCTCTTTGATCACAAGAACAACCAATGATGTGACTCAAATCCAAATGGTCACACAAATGTTTTTACGTATGATGATCAATGCACCAATCACGTTGATTGGCGCGAGTATACTTGCTTATCAAAAAGATCATCAGTTGACAAAAATCTTCTTAGTCGTCATCCCAGTAATGATTATTTTGATTGGCGGAATCATGTATTTTGCTGTTCCATTATTCAAAAGCATGCAAAAGAAAACTGACCGTTTGAACCTGGTATTTCGAGAAGGGTTGACAGGTGTCAGAGTCATCCGCGCATTCGATAAGACGCGCTTTGAAGAAAATCGTTTTGATTTAGCGAATAAAGACTATACAAATACGGCAATCAAAGTGAATACGATCGTCGCATTGATGATGCCGATGATGACATTGATCATGAGCGGTACAAACGTAGCAATCACTTGGTTTGGTGGACACTACATAGCAGATATGACCTTAGAAGTCGGTAATCTGATTGCATTTATGACTTATGCGATGCAGATCTTGATCAGCTTTATGATGCTTTCCGCTATTTTCATCATGGTACCTCGTGCACAAGCTTCAGCTGACCGTATCAATGAGGTGTTGGATGAAAAAATCGGTATCCATGACCCTGAAAATCCTAAAACCGTTTCTTTTGCTGGAAAAGAAGCAACATTGGCCTTCAATCATGTCAATTATCGATATCATGGAGCAGAAAAACTTGCATTGGAAGATATTGATTTTCAAGCTAAGTCGGGCGAGATTGTCGCAATCATAGGAGGAACTGGTTCAGGTAAAACGACCTTAGTCAATTTGATCCCCCGATTATATGACATCGAATCTGGTTCGATCCAAATAAACGGAACGGACGTCAGTGAAATGACTCAATATAATTTGCGGGAGCTAATGGGCTTTGTTCCTCAAAAAGCAGTTCTTTTCTCTGGAACGATCCGAGACAATATGCAGTATGGTAAGCCGGATGCAACAGATGAAATGATTTGGAAAGCATTAGAAATCGCACAAGCTAAAGATTTTGTTTCAGAGATGGAAGATGGCTTAGACAGCCATGTGGAACAAGGAGGAGGAAACTTCTCCGGCGGACAAAGACAGCGTCTAGCAATTGCACGGGCATTAGTCAAAACAGCAGACATTTATGTGTTTGATGATTCCTTCTCAGCATTGGATTTCAAAACGGATGCCAATCTTCGCCAAGCATTGAAAACGAATATGAAAGAAAGTATCACGGTTTTAGTTGCTCAACGAGTAAGTACAGTAATGGATGCAGATATGATCCTTGTACTAGATGAAGGAAAACTAGTTGGCAAAGGAACACATGAAGAACTATTGGCAACAAATGAAACTTATCAAGAAATCGTTCATTCACAACTAAGAGAGGAGGACTTAGCATGAGTAAAACAAACACACGTCCCTCTCACGGACCAGCAGGCGGTCCAGGACACGGCGGACCTGGCAGGAATCTCGGTGTAAAAGGGGAAAAGCCTAAAAATTTCTGGGGAACAGTACGCCGATTGTTTGGCTATATGTCTAAACGTATGGTTGCAATCATCGCTGTATTTGTACTAGCAATAGCAGCCGTGATTTTCCAAATCCAAACACCAAAAGTTTTGGGGAAAGCAACTACAGAAATATTCAAAGGTGTAATGGCTGGCGCGCAACAGATGCAACAAGGGCAACAAGTAACAAAATTTCCGATAGATTTTGATAAAATTGCGCAAATCATTGCAACAGTAATCGTGATGTATTTGATCTCAGCTGTATTCAACTTTTTACAGCAGTTTATTATGACACGTGTTTCACAGCGGACAGTTTATGAGTTGCGTCATGACTTGGAAGCCAAAATGAATCGTGTACCGATTTCCTATTATGATACACATACAAATGGCGATATCATGTCTCGAGCAATCAATGATATGGATAACATCGCAAGCACGCTGCAACAAAATTTGACTCAATTTGTAACTAGTGCAGTCACATTGATCGGGGTCATCGTGATGATGCTTTCAATCAGCTGGCAATTAACATTAGTCGCGTTATTGATGATTCCTTTAAGCTTGATCATCGTTATGGTCGTTGCGCCAAAATCACAAGTGTTTTTCGCAGATCAGCAAAAAAGTTTAGGTTTATTGAATAACCAAGTAGAAGAAACATATGGTGGTCATACGATCGTTAAAACATTCAATCATACTGAAAAAGATCAGGAAGTATTTGAAAAAGAAAATCAGAATCTGTATGCCGCTGGTTGGAAAGCTCAATTTATTTCGGCAATCATCATGCCGTTGATGAATTTCGTTAAAAATCTAGGCTATGTGTTCGTCGCTGTACTAGGCGGAGTAAAAGTTGCAAATGGGAACATGACATTAGGGGATGTTCAAGCATTCTTACAATATACGACACAGTTCTCTCAACCAATCACTCAACTTGCAAGTTTGATGAACACTATCCAATCAACAGTTGCTTCAGCCGAACGGGTATTTGAAGTGTTGGATGAAGAAGAGATGTCCAATGAAAAATCTGGCCTTCCAGAAGAAAAAGATACACCATACAAAGTTCGTTTTGAAAATGTTCAATTCGGCTACACACCAGATAACTTGCTAATGACTGATTTCAACTTGGATGTCAAACCTGGTGAGATGGTCGCTATTGTAGGGCCAACCGGTGCAGGAAAGACGACACTGATCAACCTTCTTGAACGGTTTTACGATGTTTCTGGAGGCAGTATTCGTTACGATGGTGTAGATACCCGTGACCTTTCACGTGATGAATTGCGCGCACAGTTTTCAATGGTACTACAAGATACTTGGCTGTTTACAGGAAGTATCTATGACAATATCAAATATGGGAACGACGATGCAACAGATGAACAAGTCATTGAAGCTGCTAAAGCCGCTCACGTAGATGATTTTGTTCGTAAATTGCCAGAAGGATATAACACTGTATTAAACGAGGATGCAAGCAATATTTCGCAAGGGCAGCGTCAGCTGATCACTATTGCGCGGGCATTCTTAGCAAATCCGGATGTCCTGATCCTTGATGAAGCAACATCTAGTGTAGATACACGAACAGAAATACTGATTCAAAAAGCGATGAATCGCCTATTGGAAAACCGAACAAGTTTTGTTGTCGCTCACCGCTTGTCTACAATACGCGATGCAGACAACATTATTGTGATGAATCATGGTTCGATCGTAGAAACTGGAAACCACGATACATTGATGGAAAAAGACGGATTCTATGCAGATCTTTATAACAGTCAGTTTTCTGAAGAAGAAGCTTCATAGAAACGTACAAATTTATTATTTTTCTTTACCGCATGAAGCACATTTCAAGAAAATGAGTTTCATGTGGTTTTTTACTCATTTATTTATAAAAAACAAGTAAAATGCGAAGTTTCTCACACTTTTTTTAACAAAATCAAAGTTATTGCTTGAAAGAAGAAGAATCCATCGTTAAAATAAAGCTTGACGTAGAGGGGAGCAAGAAATATGAGAGATTTTCAATTGGGGGCTGCCACCTATTTAAAAAGTGTAGCCATTCGGGTGAAAGACCGAGATAAAATGATTGATTTTTACAAGAACGTTGTTGGCTTTGATTTGAAAAGAGAAGAAAACGAATTAGCCATTTTAGGAACAGAAGAAGCTGGAAGTGAAATGTTGCTGCTGGAAGAAAGTCCTAGAGCGAATGATCACATGGGGGAGATCAAAAAGCTGAACCGTTTCTCATTGATTATCCCTAGCACAGAAGAAATGGCAGATATTCTTTGCCGTATTCGTAAAATGAATTATCCAATCAAAGAAGCTTTAGAAGATCATGGACGTATGGGGATCTTACTCGTAGACCCAGAAGAGAATGAATTAGAAATTTACCATGAAGAGAATAAGAATCACCAAAGAGAAGTTCCAGAGACGATGGATCAAGAAGCGTTGTTAAGAAAATCTGAAGAAAAATTCAGTAAACTAACAGCAGGATCTTATTTTGAAAAAATCCATTTAAATGTTACTGATTTAGCAAAAGAACGCCAATTTCTTAATCGTGTCCTTGGTTTGAAGGTACATAATGAAGAAGAGGGCATCCATGTATTGAATGAAGGAGATTTCCATGTTGGATTGACAGAAGCAAGTGGTGGTGCCATCGATTTGCCTACAGATGAAGTGATTGGCCTTGATTTTCTGAAATTCATGATTGATACTGAAAGCATGGAAGGACTGATTGCTCACTTGCAGCAATTATCAGTCGATTTCTTCTTGGACAAAAAGCATACAGTACTCACAATCTATGATGCCATAGGAATCGAATGGTGGTTCGTCAGTGAGCCAAAAGAAAAGAATAAAACTGACATTCGATGCGACGCTTAACTTTTTCTTTCTTAACGATTGTCGCATGTCTCGTCATTTTATAAACGGTCATACTATTACTTGTTCTAGAGATAGAAAGAGCAAACGGTATACCGAATGAAACTGCGTGGTTTTCCGCGCAGTTTTTTTTGTGTAAAAAGGTTGATTCCTCATAGATTAAGCTTTAAGCTTGGACTGTAAGAATTTGACAGAAAAGCAGGAGAAGAAGATGTACCCACAAACGAAACAGCTTATTTTGAAAAAAATGGAAGAAGGATTTTATCCAGGTGTAGCAGCCGCCTTCATCAAAGAAAATCAAGTAGAATCATTTACAGCTGGCTTTGCCCAAGTCGTTCCTGAAAAACAGCCGATGACAGAAGATCTGTTGTTTGATGCAGCATCACTGACGAAAGTCGTTGCAACCACTTCATTAGTTTTGCGTCTATTAGAAGATGGAAAAATAGAACTCGATCAACCACTGCATAAATATCTTTCTGAATTTGAAAATCAGACAATCACTTTGCGTCATTTACTGACACATACTTCTGATATCAAAACATGGATACCAAACAGAGATGAGCTATCTCAGGAAGAATTGATTGCCGCTTATTTGAAGCTAGAACCAGGTGAGCAACTAGGAAAAGAAGTGAAATATACAGATGCCGGAACGATTCTTCTTGGATTGATGCTGGAAAAAATTTACCAAGAAACTGCAGTGGAAATCTTTCAAGAACAAGTATTGGAACCATTAGGAATGATGAACAGCTTATTTCTTCCTTTTCCTTCCAAAAAAATCGTTCCCACAGAACAACTGCCTTCGGGTGAGGTTTTGTGTGGACAAACTCATGATCCGAAAGCAAGAGTTTTAGCTGAACATGCAGGAAATGCTGGGCTCTTTATCGATTTGAACGACAGCATTACTTTTGTCCAAATGTATTTGAACAAGGGAAAAATCAGTAATGGTCGGTTTTTAGAAGAAGAAACGATTGATTCTTTGCTACAAGATCAAACTCCAGAAAGAAATGGCTATCGTTCTCTAGGGTGGGATCTAAAAAAAGATGTAGGAGACGGTCATGCGATTCTTTTTCATACTGGTTATACAGGTACGTTTTTCTTGATTGATATAAAAACACAAGAAGCGTTGATATTTCTGTCCAATCGCGTACATCCTGTCGATCATCGTGCGGAGTATCTCATATGTCGAGATGAAATTGTTGAAAACTTTTTGAAAGAGAAAGCGGTATTACAGAAATAATGCTATAATAGCTATGAAAAATGAGAGGAGTTTGAATTATGCAGGAACCTATGTTTTTAAAACCAGTTTTTCAAGAAAAAATTTGGGGAGGAAGCCGTTTACGTTCAGTCTTCGGTTTTGATATCCCTAACGATAAAATCGGAGAAGATTGGGCGATCAGCGCGCATCCTCATGGTGTCAGTGTAGTAGAAAATGGCGAATTCAAAGGGAAAAGATTAGATGAACTATGGTCAGAACACAAGGAATTGTTTGGCCATCCTTCAGAACCAGTGTTTCCATTGTTGATCAAGATCTTAGATGCAGAAGATGATCTATCTGTACAAGTACATCCAGATGATGCCTATGGGATGAAACATGAAGGTGAATTAGGAAAAACTGAATGCTGGTATATCATCGATGCTGAACCTGGTGCAGAAATTATCTACGGTCATCATGCAAAGACAAGAGAAGAACTAGCTGAGATGATCAAAGAGGGGCGCTGGGATGACCTTTTGAAGAAAGTACCAGTTAAAAAAGGTGATTTCTTTTATGTACCAAGCGGAACGATCCATGCTATTGGTAAAGGGATCATGATTTTAGAAACACAACAAAGCTCCGATACGACTTATCGCGTGTATGACTATGACAGAAAAGATGCGCAAGGACAAACAAGAGAGCTGCATATCCAACAATCGATTGATGTAACAACTGTCCCTGCCAAAACACCAGAATTACAAATCAAAGAAGTCCGAAAAGGGAATTCATCGATCGTCACTTATTTAGAAACTGAGTTTTTCAATGTATATGAGTGGGATATTAAAGGAATCACATCTTTCAAAAAACAAGCCCCTTATACGTTGATGACAGTGATTGAAGGAGCAGGAGACCTTGTTGTTGACGGAAAAACATATCCATTAGAAAAAGGAACAAGCTGTATCATTCCAAGTGGCGTTTCTGAGTGGACGGTTCAAGGTGAACTAGCAATCATTGCGTCTGAACCAGGCAAATAGTTCCCAGATAGCTGAAAGCGGCAGACGGTTTTCGTTTGCTGCTTTTTCTACATAAAATCCGTCTATCAATAAATAGAAGTATGGTGAAAAAGATGGAATACAAATGGAAAGCAAACGGCAGCAGTCGAGTGTTTACGAAACAACTGAGAAAAGCCGGACACCACTTGAATGAAATGATCATGCCAAACCTAAGTCTGTTTATTGCTTGGGGAATCTTATCATTAGTAATAAAAGGTGTGTCTGGCGATTTGCACGCCACGTTGGAAGAGGTATGCCACTGGATGATTCAACTGCTTTTACCAATCTTGATCAGCTATTCAGGCGGAAAATCGGTAGGGGGACAAAAAGGGGCAGTCGCGGGCGCAATCGCTTCTTTAGGGTTGATTGCTCGTTCCGATGCCCCGCAAATCGTAGGAGCGATGATTATAGGCCCGCTTGCCGGCTTCTTGTATGAACAATTTGTTTCTAGATTTCATGCGAAATTCAAAGCTGGGTATGAAATGCTTGTCAGCAACTTACTAGTAGGGCTGATTGGTAGTGTCATTTGTATAATTGGAATCGTTTTTATTGAGCCAGCTTTAAATAGTTTCCACCTGTTGCTTGTCTCCGTCGTGTCTTGGCTAGTCAAAATGAATCTGTTGCCGCTTGTCAGTTTGATCCTAGAACCTCTAAAAGTATTATTTTTTAATAATGCAATCAACCATGGTGTGTTGACACCTTTAGGAATCGAATTCTCACAAGCAGTCGGACACTCTTACCTGTTTTTGATGGAGGCAAATCCGGGACCTGGTTTAGGGATCTTACTTGCTATCCTTTGTTTTGCAAAAAGACAGGAAAAAGTAAACGCAAGTGGAGCGTTGATGATCCATGCGATTGGTGGGATTCACGAAATTTATTTTCCGTTTGTCTTGTTGCGTCCATCTCTGTTTTTAGCTGTAATGGTTGGTGGAGCAAGCGGCACGTTGATATTCCAATGGTTAGATGCGGGATTAGCTACTCCTGTATCGCCCGGGTCACTACTCGTGATTTTTGCCAATACGCCTTATCCGCAACTAGCTGGGGTAAGTATAGGGATAGCAATCAGTACATTTGTAACCTTCATTTGTGCAACGCTGCTATTGAAATTACCGAAAAAAGAAAAAGGAGACAACACGGTCAAAGAAAGGGGAGAAATCTTGGAACTATCTACCATTCATTCTGTCGTTTTTGCGTGTGACTCAGGCATGGGATCAAGCGCTATGGGAGCCGCCTTGCTGAAGAAAAAATTAGCAGCGGAAAAAATTGATCTCGCTGTTGGATACAGCTCTGTCTATGAATTGAACAATCAAGTAAATCAGCTTGTTATCGTCCAACATGAATTAGCGGATCTTGCAAGAGAAAAAGTACCTCAAAGTCAAATTTTCGTACTGGATCACTTTTTGGAAACAGATATCTTGCTGTCACGAATAAAAGAAGCGATCCACGAACCAAATTGGAAAGAAAAAAAAGAGAGAGTAGAAGTAGTAGAACAGAAAAAGTCGCCCGTTAACGTTGTGTTTTTGTATAAAAATAATAGACGTGGTTCACAAACCATGGGCATGGCGATTTTAAGTCAATTAGCAAAAAAAGAGAAAAAACAGTTTGTTATCTTAAAGGAACCAATCGAACAGCTCAAAATCCAAGAAAAAACGATTTATATCGCCCAAAGAGAACTAGCTGTAAATGAACAGCTAAAAGAAACGATCCCTCAGCTAGTCCTAGTGGAACATTGGGTAGCTACGAATGAATACGAAAAACTCGTGAAGGGAGAAAAATAAGATGTACTTATCGCCCAGAGAAAAACAATTATTAGCAGAATTTCTCAGCAGTCCCTCACCTGTGACTATCCAAAAAATGATGAATTTATTGAAAGTCAGCAAGCGGACCGTTTACCGCGAATTAGATAATCTTGAAGTCTCATTGAAATCGGTAAATGCTTCTTTGAAAAAAGTAGCAAGAGGTTCGTTTGTCATTGAGGCATCGGAAGAAGTAATGGAGCAATTAAAAGAAAATACAGATGGGAAAAGCGAGGATTTGCCTACTGCTAAACGACAGCACGCAATTTTAGCCGAGCTGTTACTAACGACAGAACCGTTGAGTCTTGCCCATTTTATGGAATTATACCGCATCAGTAATACTACTTTTTATGCAGATATCAAACAGTTGGAAGAAAGTACCCGCCAACTGCCTTTGGAAATCATTCGGAACCAAGGATATGAGATCGTAGGACCGGAAAAATACCGTCGGCTTCTAACAGCGAATGTATTAGAATTAGAAATCAATGAATATGAACTTTTTCATAGTATTTCTTTTGATTCATCGCTGAATTACTTTTTTCGATTCGTTGATCCGCAACATCTGTCTCTTGCACGCCAAGTAGTCGGGGAAGAATTGATCCAAAAAAAGACCAATCTAAGTGATAGAAAACTTGAACATTTGGTTTTGATGCTGACATTGACGATGGATCGTGTAACGAAAAATCATTTACTGACAAATGAGACGTATAATGGTCTGGCAAACAAAGAATTGCTTCAGACCGCTAAACGATTATTCTCACGGATTGCTTCTGAGACAAAACAACTTTACCCAGTAAATGAGATCGTCTTTTTTGCAGGATTATTAAATGACTTCACGAACTCATTTGATCAGAATTTCTTTGAAGAAACGTTCGATACACAGCTTGCTTATTTAGTAAAACAACTGATTCAAGAAGTAAGTGAAGAGACGAATGTCCATTTTTATGAAGATGAAACCTTGTACAAAATGCTTTTGACCCATTTGTCTGGTGTGTTTTCAAGAGCCGTTTTACAAGAAGAGACACTGACTAATCCGATTTTAGAAAAAATCATGGTTCAATATGAGGAAATTGCCAATGCAATCCGCCAAGCAGTAGAGCGGATTTTTCAAGAAAAGAAATTATCAGAAGAAGAGATCGCATATATGGTCCTTCATTTTGCAAATTCATTGGAAAAAAGTCCGAAAGAAAGCAATATCAGTATTGCAGGATTCTCACCAAGCGGCTTAGCTTCTACTAGCATGTTGGAACTGCGTTTGAAACGGTATTTTCCTTTCATTCAACAGATTCATTTCTATCGGATCGCTGATTTGAAAAAAATTGATTTACAAGAAGAATATGATATTGTTATTTCTACATCTATTCTACCAGGATATGATGGAACATATATTTTAGTCTCCCCGCTACTGCTAGAAGAGGAAGTCAAGCAGCTAAAAGAAGCTTTTTCGCATATTGAGAAGAAAAAAAGGCAAAAAAATACGTATAACAGCAATAACGAGTGGATGCTAGAAGATACTTATGAGGAAACGATGCATTTCATGGAGCAAATCAATCAATTACTTGATCGTTTCTTTATTCAAGAACTAGATAACCCTGATACGGTCTCCGAAACGATTCGCAGCTTATTTCCTTATTTTCCTGAAGGACTAGTAACGGATGAAGAGGTGGTTCATCGCCGATTGCTTAAGCGATACGAACAAGCACCTATCGGAATTCCTCATACAAATATGGGGTTATTCCATACATCCAGCTCATTGGTTTCTAAACCGATCTTTTGTATTTTTAATTTGAAACAACCGTTGACAATTGACGGGATGGATAGACAGCCAGTCGAATTGTCCCGTATGTTAGTTATGCTGGCGCCTTCGCCAATCCAAGAAAAAGACGGGATTCTTTTAGGAAAAATCAGTGGAGCAATCATCATGAACGATTTGAACACCGAGATCTTCCGCTCAGGAAATAAAGAAATTGTTTATCAATTGTTAGCGAAAATCCTGATTGAAGAAATAAAGAAATGAGGGTGAAAAGATGATCCAGCTACCAGCAGAAAAAATATTGCTCGATCAATCCTATCAAAATTGGAAAGAAGCGTTGACCGAGATCGGCCAGTGGATGACCCAACAAGGGGGAATCAAAGCGGCATATATCAAATCAATGATCGAAAGACAAGAAAAATCGAGTGTCTATATCGGGAATTTCGTAGCCTTGCCACATGGGACTGACAAAGATGAAGAAGTAATAGAAGAAGGGATCTATTTAGTCCAAGTGCCTGATGGTGTGGACTTTGGAACAAAAGAGGAACCAAAAATCGCGACACTCTTATTTGTAGTGGCTTTAAAAAGAGAACATCAGTTAGCTGTGCTCCAAGATTTAGCCTTTTTCTGTTCAGACATCGACCAAGTAATGGCACTCAGTGATGCGGAAACCATTGAAGAAGTCCAAATGATTTTTGAACATGGAGATATATAACCAATGTTCTCAGTAAAAAAGCTGCCTTGCATCAAGTAATAACTTCAACCAAGTGAAAAATAGGAGACGGTGACAAGATTTTTGTCACCGCTCCTATTATTTTTGTGTTTTAATAGCTCTTTTTTATATAGATAGCGCCCATACCTATGAATAATAGAACGATACTCCATGTACCAAGTGTCAAGATACCATTCATGAAAGTAACCTGTTCTGAAGCTAGTGGCGAGAACATATCTCCTCCTACGATCACATTTTGAAAATCAACATAAGAAGTTGGCAAGTAATGACTGATTGATTCTATCCATTCAATCGAAGAAAACAAGCGATACTCTGCTAAGAAAAGACAAAGAAGTGTACCTAAAAGATTGACTAGAGAATGTTCAAATAAAGCAGATAGAAGAAAACTGATTGTACTTAAAAAGAGTACCCACAACAACAGGAACAGAAAACTCTGGAAAAGATACGCATACATCGGAAGGATTCGTATCTCCTGACCAATGATCGTTCCTACAGGATAACGGAAGTCGCCCAAACCATTTTTGATTACTACTAGTATAGAGACGAACAAACATGGAATCACGAGACTTAGCATAGCTGCACCATAATAAACGGTGAAACGGATGCTATGTTTCTTTACCATACTATCCGGTAATAGATTGACTAGAGAGATTACCTGCTTTCTTTTTTCATAAGAGATGATCGAGGAAAGAAACAAGGCGGTTATACATAAAATCAAAAAACTAGAAATTATTCCTGAAAAAATATTTTCGTAGTAATTCGCTAAAGGGAGATGCGCTGGCAAGTCAAAAATAGAATATCTTTGGATCTGATGTTCTTTCATATAATGGAGCAACTCGACACGTTTTTGTTGTTCAATGATTGGAATTCCTTGTCTTTGACCAGAAATCAGTCGATCCAGTATATCTTTTTCATAATGATAAGTTGCTTCGACCATTTCCTGGACGTTCCCTGTGTTTTTTGCATGTAACATTGCTTCGATCAGTTTGTTGCTTTTCTCTAAACTTTCCACAAATTCTTTCTCATTCTCATCTTCTTTCAACGTTTCAATCAAAGTTTGCGTCTCTTCATAGTTATGATTCAGTTCATCGAATTCTGTATAAGCAAGTTCATGATCAAAAAAAAGTGGGAATGCAAAGAGCACGATCAACAATAGAGGGAATAAAAAGTTTACTTTGTTTTTTAGTAAGAGATTGCGTTCAAATGTAAATAAAGTCATAGTTACACCTCATACAATTGACGATAAATAGCTAAAATCTCTTCCATATTTGAGGATTCTGTGACGATTTCTCCATTTTTTAGAAAACATGCTTTAGAACAAATCGATTGGATATTCGCGATAGCGTGGGAAGAAAGAAGAATCGTTTTCCCCTCTTCCTGCCATTGTCTGATCAGCCTATTCAAGATATCAATACTTCCTGGGTCTAACCCGTTCAACGGTTCATCGGTTCATCGAATAACATGACAGATGAATCACTGATCAAGTAAGCAGCAAGCAAGACATGTTGTTTCATTCCTAGAGACATTTTTCCAATCGGCAAAGTAAGGTACTCAGTCATCTTCAATCGTTGGAAAACAGTTTGGCATTCTACTTTGCTCTGCCAATAGTATTTGATCAAAGTCAAATAATCAACAGCCGTTAGATAGTCGGATAACTGATTCGTTGATTCTAGAAAAAAGAAAGACCGGCGATAATCTGTATAAGCAGTAGGAGAGATGTTGTGAAGGGACAATTGATCATAAGTTGTTGGCAGCAGTTGGGCAATGCCATTCAGCAAAGTTGTTTTGCCAAATCCGTTCGGGGCAATCAAAGCAGTTACTTCTCCTGATTCTACTAAAAGATCCAATTGTCGAATCACACGTTTTTTACCACGTTTCATGTTCATGTTTTTGATCAGTAATGTCATAGATAGGCCTCCAATATAAATTTTAATATCATAATAAAACAAAAAACATCCAAAAAAATGCTGACAAAAGTTATTATTTACATATTATAAAAAAGTTAAAATAACATGTTTATTTAAAAGTGAAGTTTGCTGATCCCGAAATTTTTTTATTTTGCTGATATCCTCAAACCTTTGGCACAAAGTTTCGTGCCAAAGTACGACTATTTCTCTTTTTAGTAAGCGGATACAATTAGAGTATCAAAAGGAGAGAGGAAGAGACAAAATGGAACGGACGATTCCCAAAAACAACATTTCGCTAAAAGTGAAGGTACAAAAATTAGGCAGTACCTTATCAAGCATGGTCATGCCAAACATTGGAGCACTGATTGCTTGGGGTGTGTTAACGGCTTTATTTATCCCAGATGGGTATTTGCCAAATGAAGCTTTCGCTACCATGGTAAGCCCGATGCTAACTTATCTGATTCCTTTATTGATCGGCTATACTGGCGGAAAAGTAATTGCTGGTGACCGCGGATCAGTTGTGGGAGCAATTGCAACGATGGGTGTGATTGTCGGAACAGATATTCCAATGATGCTAGGTGCGATGATCATGGGACCTCTTGGTGGATATGCCATCAAGAAATTTGATCAGCTGTTCCAAAAACGGATCAAATCCGGTTTTGAAATGTTGGTCAATAATTTTTCAGCAGGTCTTATCGGTTTTGGATTAGCGTTATTAGGTTTTTCTGCGATTGGTCCAGTTGTCGATGCATTGACTCAAGCAATGGCAAAAGGTGTAGAGATCATTTTATCTGCCCATTTGATTCCATTGACAAGTATTTTTATTGAACCAGCAAAAATCTTATTTTTGAATAATGCAATCAACCATGGGATTTTGACACCATTGGGAACTGAACAAGTAGCAGATGCAGGAAAATCTATTCTATTCTTGCTTGAAGCAAATCCTGGTCCAGGACTTGGCGTATTACTTGCTTTTACTTTGTTTGGCAAAGGAGCAGCAAAATCTTCAGCACCAGGTGCTATGATCATTCACTTTTTAGGTGGTATCCATGAA
The DNA here is from genome assembly GCF_040886985.1 of Enterococcus sp. C76. Classification (NCBI taxonomy): domain Bacteria; kingdom Bacillati; phylum Bacillota; class Bacilli; order Lactobacillales; family Enterococcaceae; genus Enterococcus; species Enterococcus sp. C76. The sequence goes on from NZ_JBFOEY010000007.1 coordinate 75,166, forward strand.
ATCTATTTTCCTTACGTCATGATGAAACCGTTATTATTCTTATCAGTTATAGGCGGAGGAATGTCAGGAAGTTTCATTTTCCAATTGATGGATGCTGGACTAAGAGCACCAGCTTCTCCAGGATCAATCATTGCGATTCTAGCAATGACACCGTTCAATTCTTACCTTCCTGTTATTTTGGGCGTGATTGTTGCCGCAGCTGTTTCATTCGGTATTTCTGCAGTGATTTTGAAAGCGGATGCGAAAGATACAAATGAAGACTTTGAAAAGTCTGTGCAAGAGACAAAAGCAGCTAAACAAGCATCTAAAGGTGCCCAAGGTATTCCTCAAGGAACTGCGCTATCTGGCGTACAAAAAATCATTTTTGCTTGTGATGCAGGGATGGGATCAAGTGCGATGGGCGCTTCGATCTTGAGAAAAAAAGTACAGGAAGCAGACTTGCCTCAAACGGTGACTAACCAAGCAATCAGCCAACTGACAGATGACTCGAATACATTGATCGTTACTCAGGTCGAACTACAAGAAAGAGCAAAACAAAAAGCACCGAACGCGCGTTTTGTCTCAGTAGAAAACTTTTTGAATTCACCTCGATATGATGAAATCATTCAAGAATTGAGTAGCAAACAGGAACCATCAGCTTCTGAAACTAAGAACGAGCCAACAGAAGAGTTTCTTTCAGCAAACATCAAACAAATCAAAGAGATCCTACTTGTCCACGATGATCGTTCGGGGTCGGCAACAATGGGGATGACCGTGCTCAAAGATATATTAGACAAGAACCATTTAACTATCCCGTTACGAAAAGTAAACATCCAGGAGTTAAAAGGGGAACCTGATTCACTGATCGTAGCCAAAGAAAGTTTAGCAGAAAAAGCACGGATGGCTGCGCCTCAATCCATTCATTTATCGGTCAATAGCATGGTCAACCCACAAAAATTTGAATCGATTGCACAATATTTGAAACAGACAGCTTAAGGGAGGAAAACAGCATGCAAAGTTTGCCATTCGACATGATCGAGCTCAATCGATCATTTAAAACCAAAGAAGAAGCGATCCGCTATTGCGGTCAGAAGCTTGTAGAAGCAGGATGCGTTGATGAGGAATATATCGATGCCATGGTAGAAAGAGACAACATGTTATCTGTTTACATGGGGAATTTTATCGCGATTCCTCATGGAACAGATGAAGCAAAAAAATATGTGAAAAAATCCGGCATCTGTGTCGTACAGGTGCCAGACGGTGTCAATTTTGGTACGGAAGAAGAAGAAAAGATTGCGACTGTTTTGTTCGGTATAGCAGGAGTCGGCGATGAACATCTGCAGCTTGTACAGCAAATCGCACTTTATTGCAGTGATATGGACAATGTTGTCCAACTAGCAGATGCGCTCAGCAAAGAAGAAGTAACGGAAAATCTAGCAATTGCTTAAGGAGAGAGAAAAATGAGAGCAGTACATTTTGGTGCAGGAAATATCGGTCGAGGATTTATTGGAGAAGTTTTGGCAGCTAATGGATTTGAGATTACTTTCGTAGATGTGAATCACACGATCATTGATGCTTTAAATGAAAGAAAGGAATACGAAATCGAATTAGCAGATGAATCAAAAGAAAGAATCACTGTAAAAAATGTCAAAGGAATCAACAATCAAACAAATCCAGAAAAAGTAATCCAAGAAATCGCTGAAGCAGATTTAGTCACTACCGCCATTGGCCCGAATATCTTACCTTTTATTGCCGAGTTGATTGCAAAAGGGATCCAAGAAAGAGAAATGGAAGGAAACACAACACCTTTAGATATCATTGCCTGTGAAAACATGATTGGCGGTTCAGCATTTCTAGAAAAAGAAGTGTATAAATATCTTCCAGAAACATCATTTACTGACAAATATATCGGCTTTCCAAATGCAGCAGTCGATCGAATCGTCCCATTACAACACCATGAAGATCCTTTATTCGTCCAAGTAGAACCTTTCAAGGAATGGGTCATTGACGATAGCCAAAGAAAAAATAAAGAAATCCAATTAAAAGGGGTTTTATATGTAGATGATCTAGAACCATATATCGAACGCAAATTATTTAGTGTCAATACTGGTCATGCGACTGTCGCTTATACAGGTGCCTTGTTAGGTTACCAGACCATTGATGAAGCAATGCAAGATGCGTTAGTTGTGGCACAATTAAAATCAGTTCTGCAGGAAACAGGAAGTTTGCTGATTGCCAAATGGGGGTTTGATTCAGAGCAGCATCATGCGTATATTGAAAAAATTATCCATCGTTTCCAAAACAAATATATCTCTGATGCGATCACACGTGTCGCTCGGACACCATTACGTAAGCTAGGTTATCAAGAACGGTTTACACGGCCAGTGAGAGAACTGCAAGAACATAACTTGACTTGTCCACATTTGACGGCAACAATGGGGATTATTTTTAATTACTATGATCCTGAAGATGAACAAAGCCGTCAACTGCATGAAATGAAGATTCATGAAAACTTGGAACAATTGATCCAAGAAGTCACAGGAATCAATGATCCGAAAACAATCGGGAATATCAAGCAAAACGTGAACCGTTATGCCAAGCAAGTCGCTTAAAATAGGATACGAAAAAGGGGAATGTGACGCAACTTTTGTCACATTCCCCTTTTTCGAATAACTAGGCTGTTTGTCCTTCAAGATAGGGCAGGTCCAACTCTTTACCGTAACGTTGTTCTAAAGCTAGGCGGATCAAGCGAGCTGCTAATTTCTCATTTCTTGCAAGGATAGGTCCGTGGAAATAAGAACCGAAGACATTTCGGTAAATGACACCTTCGGATTGATCTTCCCCATTGTTTCCTTGACCTTGTACCACTTTCCCCAAAGGCCGTTCACCTTCACCTAAGAAAGTCCGACCATTGTGGTTTTCAAATCCATAATAAGTTTCATTGAATTCTTCATTATGGATGACAATGTCACCGATAAACCGGTTATTTTCCTGACTTAATGTGTAGTGATCCAGGGCACTGATACCTTGGATCTTTTCTCCGTTGGCTCCCATGTAGTAGTGACCTAGCAATTGATAACCACCGCAAATGGCTAACATGACACCATCATTTTCGATATAGTTGATCAAAGAATCTTTCTTTTTCTGGATGTCTTTTGAAATGATCAGTTGCTCAAAGTCTTGACCACCGCCAAAGAAAACCAAGTCATATTTATCAGCATCAAAAGGTTCATGTATACTAACGATCTCCGTATGGCAAGAAACCCCCATTTTTTCTGCTACATATTTCAACATCAAAAGGTTTCCGTTATCGCCATATGTGTTCATCAAATTTCCATAAAGGTGGGCGATATTGAGTTCATAATTAGCCACGATTCATTCCTCCTTTGATAAATCCTTGAGCCGCTAGTTCTTTACGTAGCTGCAATACAGCAGTGTAAGTAGCTAAGATATAGACATGTTCAGTTGGCAATTCTTTGATTTTTTCGATTACTTCTGGTAATTCTTTTGTTTCTGTCAATTTATTTTCTGGAATCCCGGCAACTTTCAGACGTAAAGTCATATCTGTATGACGGTCTCCTCCAGAAATAACGGCTGGGATATCCATATCGGCAAAGTTTTCAAAATTACCATCCCAAATCCAGCTGACATCAATTCCGTCTGCGTAATTGGCATTCAATAAAGCCACTAAAGAAAATGGATAAGGAGCTAGACCAATCATATCGATTACTTGATTGATACCTACAGGATTTTTGACAAGTACTAATGTACATTTTTTTCCATTGATATTGATGACTTCTTGTCGGCCGAACACTTTCTCGTCATATCCTAACCCTTGTTTGATTTTATCAGGATCGACATTGAAGTACTCCGCCACTGCAGTAGCTGCTAAAGCGTTGTAGACGTTATACATACCACCAACTTCGATTCCATATTCATGACCATCGATCACAAAATCTGCTGAAACATTGTCCATCCGTACCATATCAGTCAATCGGTAATCCAGTTCAGGACGTTTGAAGTCACAATTTGGACAGTAATATTTTCCTAAGTTTGCATAAGTGATCATTTTATAATGCAGGATGTGATGACAATTTGGACACAAGACACCGTCTGTATTGTAATGCGCCATTTGTTCACGATCTTCTTCATGATCAAAGCCATAATATTTTCTAGGATTAACTGTTTCGATCGAATTGAAGATCGGTGAATCACCGTTACTGATAATCGTTGCATTTGGTGACTTTGCAGCACCGTCTACAATCATTTTATAGGTCGTATAAATTTCTCCATACCGATCCATTTGATCACGGAAAATATTTGTAAATAAAAATAGTTCTGGTCTCATATATTCTGTGACTTTGCTCAAACTTGCTTCATCTATTTCTAGGACAGCAAATTTTTTCTGTCCTTTTTTTGGTTTTGCCTGCAAGAAAGTCGATACAATTCCCTGTACCATATTCGCACCAGTAGGGTTGGTTAGAACTTCATCGAATTGCTGGCGCAAAATATTGACTGTTAAAGCGGTAGTCAATGTTTTACCGTTTGTTCCGGTAACAACGACGACTTGGTAGTCTTTTGCCAAGCTATCTAATATATGTGGATCGACTTTCAGCGCTAGTTTACCTGGTAAACTTGATCCGCCTTTAAAAAAAGTTTTTAATGCCCATTGCGACGTTTTCCCAACTGCAATCGCAAAATGACTGCGTATTCCCATTATGTAACCTCCAAAAACGATTTGCTGACGAATAAATTCAACTAATCATACCATATGTTGAAAAAAAGGTTAAATTGCTTTTCTTATTCTTAAGAAAAGGTTACGGCTGAAAGTGCATGAAATCGGACAAAACCGCATGATTTAACAAAAAAACAGCTTGAAACAAAATGATTGTTTCAAGCTGCTGTGATTTTATTCCTCCTCATCGGTCTTTTCATTATTAACCAATAATGATTTTCTCACTTGGATATTCATAGCCCAGATCTCGGGTTTCTTTTGGTACGAACAGCATCAATGTATACAGCATTCCAATCCGCCCAATAAACATCAGGGCAGCAATCGTGATTTTCCCTACAACAGACAAGTCGCCGGTAATCCCTAAGGACAAACCAGTTGTTCCAAAAGCAGAAGTTACTTCGACGATGATCGAGATCAGTGTTTGTTCCTCTGTAGCAGATAAAAAAACGATACAAAAGAAACACATACCAAGAGAAAGCATAAAGACAACGACTGACTTTCGCACATCATCTTGTTCGATTCTTCGTCCAAAAATATTGATATTATCCTCACTCTTGAGGAAGGAGTATAGATACAAACCGATGATCGCTACAGTAGTTGTTCGAATCCCGCCTCCTACAGAACTAGGACTGCATCCGATAAACATCAGTAAAGAAAAAATAATCAGTGTCGTGATCTGAAAATCACCCAAATCGTGAATCTGGAGACCGGCATTACGAGTCGTAATCGAATAAAACATCGAATTGATCCATTTGACACTCATACTGGAATCTTGGAATAAATGGTCCTTTTCCAATAGATAAATTAAGATAGTTCCCGAAACGAACAAGATGACAAAAGCCAACACAGCTAATTTGGTAAACAAGGAAAAACGAAATGGAAGCTTTGCACTGGAACGTTTATATAACAGCCACTCCCGGCACTCCATCAATACAGGAAAACCAATTCCGCCGACAAAAATCAAAAACATGATCAGAATCAAGAAAAAATAGTCATGTGCAAAGGGCTTGATGGAATCCCCAGTGACGTCAAATCCAGAGTTCGTGACAGCCGATATCGCCTGATAAAAACCATAAAAAACGGCATCACGCCAACGATCAAAATAGCCTCTATAATAAAAATAAATAGAAAAGAATGTCCCAAAAAGTAATTGAAACCAGATTAAAATAGCAAAAGTGATCCGAATCAGACGGACGATACCAGACAAACGCGGTTGATTCATATCCGTCATGATCAGCTGCCGCTGTTTCAATGTGATTCGTCGTTTAGAAAAAATGACAAAAGCAGTAGAAATCATCATGATCCCCAAACCACCAACTTGAAATAATATTTCCAGCAGTATAATGCCGTTATCATTGAATACAGAATTGATATCAAAAGTCGATAGTCCAGTCACACTCACTGTACTGATTGCCATGAACAGCATGTCCACAAAAGAAACATGGCTATCTGGTTCGCGAAAAATCGGCAGATAAAATAGAACGAGTGATAAGACCGTCATCAATATATAATAAAAAACGATGATTTGGATCGATGAGAAATGATTGGCAGCAAACTTTTGTCCTCGCCGCTGCAGCCTTTGAAAGAATAAATCAACATGCACAGTACTATCCTCCTGACAATAGTCGTTTCTACCAGTATACAAGGGGAATCAGGAATACTCAAAGAAATTATTGAACAGATAACAATACAGCTTTCGATTAAAATAGAAATGGCTTATAATAAAGCAAATCCTAGAAAAAAGAAGGAGGAGGAATAACAAATTGATCAATGCCCAACAAATCGTAGAAAAAATGAAAAATCAAAAAATAAATTATGATACAGTTCTGAAAAAAATGATCATGCAATGGGAGAAAGAAGAAGTAAAGCCTAAGATATTAATACATACATGCTGTGCTCCTTGCAGTACGCACACGTTGGAATTCATGTCTCAATATGCAGATATCACGTTATTTTTTTCAAATTCGAATATCCATCCTAAAAGTGAGTATTTGCGGAGATTACATGAACAAAAACGATTTGTAGACCAATTTAATGAGAAAACTGACCATCATGTAGCGCTGATTGTTGATGAATACCGTCCAAGTGAATTCACCAAAATGGTTTTAACAAACCATCTTGAAGACGAAAAAGAAGGTGGTGCTCGCTGCAGTGCATGCTTCAATATGCGATTAGATCTTGTTGCGCAAAAAGCGCAAGAACTAGGATACGATTATTTTGGAAGTGCCCTGACGATCTCACCAAAGAAAAATGCAGCCTTGATCAATCAAATCGGAATGGATATCCAAAAGATTTACGGGACACAATATTTGCCAAGTGATTTCAAGAAAAACAAAGGCTATGAACGCTCTTTGCAAATGTGCAAAGAGTATGATATCTATCGCCAATGCTATTGTGGTTGCGTGTTCGCTGCCAAGCAGCAAGGATGTGATCTGAAAAAAATCAATCGGGAAGCAAAAGCTTACTTAAAAACATCGACCGTAGTTTTTGATGAAAATTAAAGAAATCTTTCGGAAAAACGTAAGAAAAAAATAAAGAATTTATGATAGAAATAAGGTAGACTGTATAATTTGTCCGTAGTAAAGTAAGGAAACAAGAATAAATTTCAATGAAGGAAGAGATAAGATGCGAAAAGTAGCACCTATTTTGAAGCCAATCGCTGTATTAACAATCTCGACGATTGTCGCGACTACTACAGGTATTGTGAATAGTTCCAGCTACCGTGCACCAAGTTCAAGTTCTAGTACTGTAGAAGAAACAACACCAACTACTTCAGTCTCGACATCTGAACCAACAACAACGGAAAGTTTGAATGAAACCACTACGACAAGTACATGGGACGATACAACAACTAGTTCGTCGTATGATGAGACATATACAACTGACAGCTCAAGCGAAACAAGTAATACGATACAAGATGGCACTCCATCGGATTCAACCAATCCAAGTACAAGTCCGGATACAAGTGCTAGCTCCGAAACGATACCAAGCAGTACGACTGTAGATGATAACACGCAAAATGATGATGCAGCACGTACAGCACAGCAAAACCAAGATTCAGGAAATACCCAAACGTATAACCAGCAAGCAGGTGATTCTCAATGACATTTTTACTAGACCTTATCAACGGGGTGCATAAATTCCTTGGCTATTTAGACATCAGTCCTAAATATCTTAACCGTGGATATACGATTTTAAGTGTGATTCCCACGCTTTATTTATTGAGAATTGTTTATGGACTTTGGCAAAACCAAAACTATCTTCAATTTTTCTTATATGGACTTGCATTTCTAGTGCTTGTTTATTTTACTGTTTTAAATGTATTTTATTACTTTTTAGATAAAAACACGAAAGCCGATGTCACGCAGCTTTTTGTGAAGTATTTGCCTGATGAAGCGTTCAACATCCAGACAGAAGAAACGATCAATAATGGAAATTCGATCGATAAAGTGAATACACAAGAGGTCATGGTTTCGTATGACGAAGATTACCAATTGAAATTAGCCGAGAATATGCGGTATTTGATTGGAAATGGTGAGATCAAAACAAATGAACTCGGTCGCATGGATGGATTTTTGGTCGATAGAAATACGTTGTATCCTTATTACTATGTCAAGAAAACAGGTGAGAAAGAGTATGTTCTAAATATTGGACGAAGCTACTCGGACATGGAAAAAGTAGGGACCATTCGACTGAGTTCAACAGAAGACACATTGGAACCTGTCGGATTGTTCATCGTTGGCGGTGATTTTGTCAAAGACGGGTTGCGTTATCATGAGCCTTATCGCCTGAAATTAATTGCAAAAAAAGCACAATCACAAGAAGAACAAGTTGTTTATAGTCGGAGCCAAAGAAGAAGACATTCATAAGGGGATGTGACATGACTTTTGTCATGCCCCTTTTTTATATAACGAGAAAAATAGAACGAACACGTCACTTATTCTTTCCTTTCATTTATAAACATTGTAGAATAAAGAGAGTACAACGAAATATCGTAAAAAAATGTAATAAATAACGAGGAAATATAAGTAGGAGGTAAGCTGTGAAAGAATTTTTGAAAAATTGGGGGATTCTGATCCTTGTATTAGCGGCTATTTTATTAGCTAGAGTGTACGTGTTTACACCAGTCACTGTAAACGGACATTCGATGGACCCTACATTAAGTGATGGACAACGACTGATTTCATCTAAAATCTCGAACTATGAACGAATGGATATCATTACTACGAAGGAACCAGGGGATGAAGAACGAATGATCGTTAAACGAATCATTGGTATGCCTGGGGACACAGTCAAGATGGAAAATGACCAATTGACCATTAATGGCAAAAAGTATGATGAGCCTTATCTAGATAAGTTCAAAAAAGAATTTTCAGAAGATAAGTTACAAGGAGAGTATGCTTATAGTTCAGGGTTCCAAGCACAAGCAGAAAGCGCCTCTACCTTTACGAGCGATTTTGAATATACTGTGCCGAAAGGAAAGTATCTTGTTCTGGGGGATAACCGTTTGATTTCAAAAGACAGCCGAATGTTTGGGTTAGTCGACAAAGATATGATCCAAGGCAAAGTTGTTTTCCGCTACTGGCCTCTTTCAGAAATCAAAATCATTTGATGAAAAAATAAAAAGAAGAGGTTGTGACAGAAGTGGTCAGCTTCAAGAAATAAGAAGCTGCTTTTGGAACACCGTTTAAACGAAAAAAGAAGCTGTGACATATTTTTGTCACAGCTTCTTTTTAAGCTTTTTGGCTGATGGATAAGAAAAGCGACGCATGTTTATTCATGAATAGCTTTTCTCCACGATGAAAAGTATGACTAGCAGTAGAGACAAAGCCAGTTTTTTTCAATCGATCGTTCAATTCTTCTTGAATAAAACCATTATGGACTTTCGGATGACTGATTTGTTCATTCTTGTCAAAATCTACAATAATCAGTTGACCGCCAGGAGCTAAAAGTTCGAAAAGTTTCATGAGAATAGTCTCTGTATCAGGAATGTGCAAAAGTACGAGTGATAGAAGGATCACATCTGCTTGGACAGCAGGAAATTCGACAGAGGCATCAGCGTGGATCGTGCGGACATTTTTCAGATCTGCTGCTTGGATCTTTTCTTCTGCCATTTTCAACATAGTTTCTGAAGCATCGGCAATGATCAGTTCTTTGAATCTTTCCGCAAGCGGTAAACTCACAAGCCCAGTTCCGCCTCCGTAATCCAGCAGGACTTTTTGGTGGCTGTCGCGCGGTAGATAAGTAGCTAGTTCTTCGCGAATAATCTTGGCTAATGCTTGACGGTCAGGGGAATCATAATGGTTAGCGATGGAATCAAAAATATTTTTTGTCATCAAATAGCTCCTTACATAAAACTTTGGAATTTTAACTTATTATAGCACGTGAAAAGAAAGAAAACATGCTATACTCAATTCAAAAAGAAAGTATTTAGCGGATGTACTTATTTTTATAACTCCTAAGAATTTTCAAGGACAGAAATTTTTCCAGAAAGATGAGAGAAATGGATCGCCTTATTTAGTTCTTGTCAAAAAGTTGGAACAAAAGTAAGCAAGGGATTTGAACGATAATCTGTGCTTGATGAAAATTCTCACTGTAAAAAATGTTGAAAATCAAGTATAATACCATAGGAACAAACTGGAAGGTGAAAAAGAGCATGGCACAACTATTTTTTAAGTATGGCGCAATGAATAGCGGCAAGACGATCGAGATCCTAAAAGTCGCTCATAATTATGAAGAACAAAACAAACCAGTTGTCTTGATGACAAGCGGTATTGATACAAGAGATGGTTTAGGCGTTGTTTCAAGCCGAATCGGACTGAAACGTGAAGCAATGCCGATATTTGAAGAAACAGACGTATTTGACGTGATTCAGAACATGGAAAGCAAACCCTATTGTGTGCTGATCGATGAAGCGCAGTTCTTAAAAAAGAAACATGTCATTGCTTTTACGAGAATCGTGGATGAATTGGATATTCCGGTTATGGCGTTTGGTTTGAAAAATGATTTTCGAAACGAGTTATTTGAAGGATCAAAATATTTATTGCTTTACGCAGACAAGATTGAAGAAATGAAAACGATCTGTTGGTTCTGCCACAAAAAAGCAATCATGAATTTACATTATATTGATGGGAAACCTGTTTATGAAGGCGATCAAGTGCAAATTGGCGGAAATGAAGCTTATTACCCCGTTTGTCGAAAACATTACTTTCATCCATCAATGATTACAGAAGGAGAATAAGCATGTACGATCAATTACAATCAATTGAAGACCGTTATGAAGAGCTTGGAGAACTTTTAAGTGACCCAGAAGTGATTTCTGATACAAAGCGCTTTATGCAGCTTTCAAAAGAAGAAGCAAACACGCGCGAAACAGTCGAAGTTTATCGTCGTTATAAAGAAGTAGTACAAGGAATCACCGATACAGAAGAACTGCTTGGTGAAAAACTGGATGATGAAATGGCTGAATTAGCAAAAGAAGAATTATCTGAGTTAAAAAAAGAAAAAGAAGTCTTAGAAGAAAAAATCAAGATCCTGCTTTTACCAAAAGATCCAAATGACGATAAAAATATCATCATGGAAATCCGTGGAGCAGCAGGTGGAGACGAAGCAGCCTTATTCGCGGGTGATCTTTTCAATATGTACCAAAAGTATGCTGAAGCGCAAGGTTGGAAAACAGAAGTGATGGAAGCGAACGTTACCGGAATCGGTGGATACAAAGAAGTGATCATGATGATTACCGGAGAGAATGTTTATTCGAAATTAAAATATGAAAGTGGTGCACACCGTGTCCAACGTGTTCCTTCAACTGAATCGCAAGGGCGTATCCATACTTCCACAGCAACAGTTGTCGTGATGCCAGAAGCTGAAGAAGTAGAGATCGATATTGAAGACAAAGATATCCGCACAGATATCTATCATGCTTCAGGTGCTGGCGGACAGCACGTCAATAAAACAGCATCTGCTGTACGTTTGACTCACTTACCAACAGGGATTGTCGTTGCTATGCAGGATGAACGTTCTCAGATCAAGAACCGTGAAAAAGCAATGAAAATCTTGCGTGCTCGTGTGTATGATAAGATCCAACAAGAAGCACAAAGTGAATATGATGCCAATCGAAAATCAGCAGTCGGAACTGGGGATCGTTCAGAACGGATTCGGACATATAATTTCCCGCAAAATCGCGTGACTGATCACCGTATCGGATTAACTATCCAAAAATTAGATCAGATTTTAGCAGGGAAATTAGATGAAATCGTTGATGCATTGATCATGTATGATCAAACATCAAAACTGGAAGCTATGCAAAATGGGTAAAATGACCTATCGAGAAGTCCTGTCACGGGCTTCTTCTTTTTTAGAGGATCATGGAAAAGAAGCATACAGTATCCAATTTTTATTTTTGGAACGGAAACAATGGAAAAAACTTGATTGGCTCCTTCATATGAACGAAGAGATTTCAGAAGAAGAACAACAGTTGATCGAAACAGATCTGCGACTTCTGCTTGCAGATCATCCGCCTCAGTATTTGCTAGGATATGCAGATTTTTATGATCATCGGTTGAAGGTAACCGAAGCAACACTGATTCCTCGACCAGAAACAGAAGAGTTAGTGGAGTGGTGTTTAGACGAGACGCCTGATGTACCATTGGAAGTGATAGATATTGGGACAGGTACTGGGGCGATTGCTATTAGTTTGAAAGCAGCAAGAAAAAATTGGCATGTATCTGCTGTAGATCTTTCTGAAGAAGCGTTAGAAGTCGCGAAAGAAAATGCTCAGCACGAAGGAACGAAAATCAGTTTTTACCATGGGAATACATTGGAACCAGTACAGGATCGGCGATTTGATGTGATTATTTCTAATCCGCCGTACATCAGTCGGAATGAATGGGAACTGATGGATGAAAGTGTCCGGTCATTCGAACCTAAGATGGCCCTTTTTGCGGAGAACGATGGATTAGCTGTTTATGAAAAAATAGCAGTTGAAGCACCAAGCGTACTAAAACCAAATGGAACGATTTTTTTAGAAATCGGATTTCGCCAAGGTGAAGCAGTAAAAAAAATATTTCAGCAAGCATTTCCAGATAAAAAAGTAGCGATAAAAAAGGATCTTTTTGGTAATGAACGAATGATCCAAGTCTACAGTTGAAGTTGTGGATGAAAAAATTTTTATTTGTTTTTTTATTATAAAAAAACACTAATTTGACAAGGATGTAAACGACTTTTTGGCTTATCAACAAGTTTATCCACTATTGACAAATGGATTATCCACAGACAGTGGAAAACTTGAGGATAAAGTTGGATAAAACAAGAATGTATGAAAAAGGGGTTGTGGATAAACTGTGGAAACGAAACGTTATGATGAAACTGAATTAAAAGAGGCAGCCAAAGCACTGAAAGCAGGAGAACTTGTTGCTTTTCCTACTGAAACAGTGTATGGATTGGGCGCCAATGCTCTATTGCCCAATACTGTCAAGAAAGTGTTTTCTGTAAAAGGAAGACCTCAAGACAATCCATTGATCGTCCATGTCGCCTCTTTTGAACAAGTAAAAGAGTATGTGGACAACTTTCATCCAGAAACAGAGAAGATTGTGAAGAACTTCTGGCCTGGACCACTAACTTTGATATTTAAAATCAAAAAAGACACCTTGCCCTCAGTTGTAACAGGAGGATTATCCACAGCTGCATTTCGTATGCCGGATAACAAAAAAACACTAGAAGTAATCGAACTTTCAGGGGTTCCGCTTGTCGGTCCAAGTGCAAATACGTCGGGAAAACCAAGTCCGACAACTGCAGATCATGTATTCCATGATCTACAAGGAAAAATTACCGGGATCATTGAGGATGGAGCTACGCGAATTGGTGTAGAATCCACTGTTCTTGATTTAAGTAATCCAACAGCCATGCCTATGATCTTACGACCAGGTGCAGTAACGAAAGAACAAATCGAAGCAGTCATCGGATTTCCTGTTGCTGTTGATCAGCATCTTGTAAAAGAAAATGAAACACCAAAAGCGCCTGGGATGAAATACAAACACTACTCACCCGATACACGTGTTCTGATGGTCAGAGATGGCGATTGGTCAATTGCAGTTCAATGGGCAAAAAATAAGAAGATCCGTGCAGGTGTCATAGCAAGCCCCGAAATTGCGGATCAAGTGCGGACAGATACTGCAGCTGTTTATATGTATAACGACAACTCAGTAGAAGCGGCGGCTAAAGGATTGTTTGCAGGTCTAAGAGGATTAGATGAACCAACACTTGGATTAGATTTGATTTTTGTACAAGTATACCCAGAAACTGGATTGGGGAATGCTTATATGAATCGCTTGAAAAAAGCAGCTGGGCAAAATTATTTTGAAAAATGATCAATTGGTTATTGCCGCATTCTTTTAGTATGATACAATGCTATCAAGTAAATCTTCTATCAGTGAACGAAAAACGAAGTGTAAATAGAAGAGATACGAATATTTGGCAATTTGTTTTTGATGGGAAAAATAAAATTGTAGGAAAATAAAAAGGAGCTGTTGTTTGTGGTAGATTACAAAACGTTTGACCCTGATCTTTGGGCTGCGATCGCCAAAGAAGAAGAAAGACAAGAACATAATTTGGAGCTGATTGCCTCTGAAAACTTTGTCTCCGAAGCAGTGATGGCTGCGCAAGGAAGTATTTTGACAAATAAATACGCAGAAGGTTATCCAGGGCATCGCTATTATGGTGGATGTGAATTTGTCGACATCGTTGAAAATTTAGCGATTGACCGTGCAAAAGAATTATTCGGAGCAAAATTTGCGAACGTCCAACCTCACTCCGGCTCTCAAGCCAACACGGCTGCTTATCTCGCTTTGGTAGAACCAGGGGACACGATCTTAGGAATGGATCTTTCCGCAGGCGGACATCTAACACATGGATCACCAGTCAACTTCAGTGGCAAAACCTATCACTTTGTTGCTTACGGTGTTGATCCGACAACAGAAGTTATTGATTATAATGTGGTACGTATTTTAGCTAGAAAACATCAACCAAAATTGATTGTAGCAGGTGCCAGTGCTTACGGACGAACGATCGACTTTGCGAAATTCAGAGAAATTGCAGATGAAGTAGGCGCAAAACTGATGGTAGATATGGCACATATCGCAGGATTAGTAGCAGCAGGACTTCATCCTAATCCAGTTCCTTATGCAGATATCACAACGACTACCACTCACAAAACATTGCGCGGACCTCGAGGCGGCATGATTTTGACAAACGATGAAGCATTAGCGAAAAAAATCAATAGTGCGGTCTTCCCTGGTATTCAAGGCGGACCTCTAGAGCATGTGATTGCTGGGAAGGCAGCGGCATTCAAAGAAGCACTAGATCCTGCATTTAAAGAATATAGTGAACAAATCATTGCCAATGCAAAAGCAATGGTCAAAGTATTCAATCAAGCAATCGGAACAAGAGTCATTTCAGGAGCGACAGATAATCATCTGATGCTGATCGATGTTCGTGAGTTAGGTATAAATGGAAAAGAAGCAGAGAGTATTTTGGACAGTGTGAATATCACGGTAAATAAAAACTCGATTCCTTTTGAAACACTAAGTCCATTCAAAACAAGCGGCATCCGAATCGGTACACCAGCAATCACTACTCGCGGATTCAAAGAAGAAGATGCTGTAAAAGTGGCTGAATTAGTTGTCAAAGCATTACAAGCAAAAGGCGACAATGCTCAACTAGACGAAGTCAAAACAGGTGTACGCGAATTAACTGAAAAATTTCCATTGCACAAAAAATAAAAATTTAAATTCCATATAAAACAGAAAAGTTCAATGCTGGACTTTTCTGTTTATTTTTTTGGAGAAAACGGATTCTTTGACAATATCGATGATGCTCTCTAGTATATGAGATGTAATTTTAGTCTTCACATTAAATCTCAGGGAGGAAAAGTCATGACTGATCGTATCTCGTTAGAAAAGGAAGCCATAGCATTCAGTGATGCAAATGCACCTCATCCGCGAATCTATGAACTAGCACCGGAAGAAGGAAGAGCATTACTGGAAGAAGTACAAGAATCACCTGTGAACAAATATTCCGTTGATATTGAAGACTTGATGGTAGATACTGGCGAATGGGGAAAAATCAATATTCGTTTTGTACGACCAGAAGGAAATATAGATAAATTACCAGTTATTTTTTATATCCATGGAGCTGGTTGGGTCTTTGGCAGTGCTCAAACCCATGATAAATTGATCAGAGAACTTTCGGTCCGCACGAATTCTGTCGTTGTCTTTCCAGAATATAGTCGATCACCTGAAGCGAAATATCCAACAGCAATTGAACAAAATTATGCTGTGTTGCAACAGCTGAATAAATTAGCCAAGTCAAAAAATCTGGATCTCGAGAATCTAATTGTTGCAGGAGATTCAGTAGGTGGTAACATGGCTACAGTCATGACGATCTTAACAAAAGAACGAAAAGGGCTCCCAATATCTAAACAATTGCTGTATTATCCAGTTACCAACGCTGATTTTGATACAGATACCTATCATGAATTCGGAGAAAACTATTTTTTGACGAGAGATGGAATGAGATGGTTTTGGGATCAATATACGACGAATGAAGAAGAACGTGCTGAAATCACAGCTTCGCCTTTGAGAGCAGACCTGAATGAACTAAAAGATCTACCTCCAGCAATGATTTTGACAGGAGAAGCGGATGTATTAAGAGAGGAAGGCGAGGCTTATGCACGCAAACTTCGTGATGCAGGGGTTCCTGTTACACAAGTACGCTTCCAAGGAATCATCCATGATTTCGTCATGGTAAATGCTATGGATCAGACAAAGGCAGCGCGTGCAGCAATGGCATTATCTACTTCTTGGATCATGGAAAAAGAATAAGCTTTGCTTGTCAGCAGGAAAACTTCTTTTCAAAAAAGGATTTTCTTAGGAAAAATGGCGAGTTTGACTAGTCAATCACTTGATTTTGTTTTACAATTAAAAAGAAACGACAGAACAAAGGAGAGCTTAAAAAATGGGCAAATTTCAAGTGATCGATCATCCATTGATTCAACACAAACTAACTATTATTCGGGACAAAAACTGCGGAACAAAGGTTTTTCGTGAAGTAGTCGATGAAATCGCTATGTTGATGGCATATGAAGTATCACGGGATATGCCGTTGGAAGACATCGTGATCGAAACACCGATCACTGAAACAACACAAAAAACGTTGTCCGGTAAAAAAGTAGCGATTATTCCAATCTTGCGTGCAGGTATCGGAATGGTTGATGGTATCTTGGAATTGATTCCAGCTGCTAAAGTGGGCCATATCGGTCTTTATCGAGATGAAGAAACATTTGAGCCACATGAATATTTCGTCAAACTTCCAGAAGACATTGATGCACGTCAGTTGTTTGTAGTAGATCCAATGTTGGCAACAGGCGGATCAGCAATCATGGCAATCGATGCATTGAAAGAACGTGGCGCGTCGAACATCAAATTCGTTTGTTTGGTAGCAGCACCTGAGGGAGTAAAAGCTTTGCAAGAAGCGCATCCTGATATTGATATCTATACAGCTTCTCTAGATGAAAAATTGAATGAACATGGTTATATCGTTCCTGGACTAGGGGATGCGGGTGACCGTTTGTTTGGTACAAAATAAGTGAAAATGAAAAAGGATGTGACACAACTTTTGTCACATCCTTTTTTGGTCATTTTTAATGTTTGAGGCAGAGCAGCTTTTTCACAGCTTTCGTTTGTATATAAAAAAACCATCCCAAAAATGCAGAGATGGTCAAATTCAAATCTTTTTAAGTTCTTTGTAGTTAACGATTACTACACCCTTGCTTTGCGTCATCAAGTTCGCATTTTCTGCAGTTTCATCAATCTCAACAACAGCGGAATTTTTCAATTGTTTTGAAATCGTTCCAGTTTGCGGCTTGCCGTGAATCGTGAACATTACGTGAGTATTGATCTTGAATTTTTCACCAATTTCCGATGGTACGATAGTTGTATCAAATTTTCCAAAAGTTGCCATTTTCATAAAACCTGCCTTTCACATCAATTATACCACGTTTTATGAAAAATATCATGAAATTAAACTAATTTTCCATCGAACTCTTTACAATCAGCCAAATAGAGTATATAATTTCTTTTGGATAAGGCCAGCTTAGCTCAGTTGGTAGAGCAACGCACTCGTAACGCGTAGGTCGTAGGTTCGATCCCTATAGCTGGCATAAAGCAAAAGACAGATACCCTGATCGGGTATCTGTCTTTTTTCTTTATGTCTGTGTGATTTAAAAACCATTAAAAATAGCGTATACTTTGTTTATAGAATGTAGTGGGGAGAAATATATTTCTGGGAGGAAATCGTGATGTCTAAAAGTGAAGAAATAGAAAACATGGTACTAAAATTATATGATCTCGTTTTAAATCCAGAGATCAATGAAAAGGAACGTATACTTCTGATAGAAGCAAAAACAGGCTTAGAAAAAGGTCAGTATTATCCTAAAGTCATGAATAATTTGGAACGTAGTTTACGTCCGTTAGCAATCAAGGGAGAATTGTCTAAACCAGTCTCACCGTTTTATATGGAGATATCAACAATAGGAAAATTTGAAAAAGAATTAGGTCGAGGAATGGCTTCGGCACCGATTACTTTTGGGCATTTATAAAAATGGATTATTCATCTCAATGAATTAAAAAGTAGCGTCAATCACAGAATACAGGCTAAGTTCGTTTATTTGAACAAAGTCTGTATTTTTTATATTGTGTTTTATTCTTTATTTAACATAAAAAACAGCTGTTATAAAATAATAATGCTAATTAAAAGAATATTTTATGCAACTATAGTTATTTATGCACGTTGCATTTTTGTAAGTTAAAAATTGGAAATATAGATTGAAAAAATGAAAGCAATAAGTAAAATAAAATGAATATATGCGAAAAAATAATTTACATTAGGAAAAACCTTGTAAAAACAGTTTTTTGGCATATTTATTTTTTATAAATATTTGTAAAATAACTATCAATTTTTTAGTTAAAAGATTGGAAATGAGTGGGGGAGGAATTGAAGAAAGGATTTTTGAGAGATGATATGGTAGGTTTTATTTTTAGTTAAAATAGGGGAGATAGAAAAAATGAAAAAGTGTAGAAATATTATTTTATCAATGTTATTTATTATTACTAATATAACATCACTGATTCCTGTTCATGTCTATGCGGATGCAGGCAGAGATATCAGCAGTAATGTCACTTCGTTGACCGTGGATCCAACGAATATTACAGATGGAGGAAACATAAAAGTAAAATTCTCGTTTGACGAAAAAAAACAAGACATCCAGCCAGGTGATTATCTTTGGATCAATTGGCCAAGTGAAGGAAATATTCGCGGTGAAGGATTTCAAAAAGAAATCCCATTAATGATTGAAAATAAAAATGTTGGAACTTTAACGGTCAGAAAAGATTCTGCACAGGTTGTATTTAATGAAAATATTAAAAACATAGACTCAGTAGAAGGTTGGGGGCAATTTGAGATACAGGCCAGAAACGTAACCGATACTGGTGAAGAAAATACGGGGCCATTCACCGTGATGAGCGGTGACAAAACGGCTACTGTAAATGTGACAAAGCCAGCTTCTGGTTCTTCTTCTAGCGTTTTTTATTATAAAACAGGAGACATGCTTCCTGAAGATACTGAGCACATTCGATGGTTTTTGAATATTAACAATAACGGCACTTACGTTGAACAACCAGTTAAAATCAGTGATGAAATCCAAAGTGGACAAAGATTAGATCCAAGTACGTTTGAAATTAATCAAATACACTTAGGTGAACAGAAAGTTTACAGAGGAGAAGAGGGAATCCAACAATTTTTACAAGATTTCCCCGGTGCTACATTTGATTTTTCAGTAAATGATAATTACATTGAAATAACTATACCAAAAAACTTTGTCAATCTTAGAACAATAATGGTGAGTTATAAGACGATTATAGAAAACCCAGAACAAACAAGTTTTGAGAATCATTCGAAAGCTTGGTATAAAGAAGTTAATAAACCTGCTGTTGATGGAGAAAGTTTCAATCATACAGTTAAAAATATTTCAGCTTCTGGTGGAGTCAACGGTACAGTTAGAGGCGAATTGAAGATTTTCAAATATATCAATGGCACAGAGATTGGTATCCCAAATGTGACTTTCGAATTAAGACGAGCAGATGAACAGCCTATTCAAGGACAGTCTAGTATCCTATTGACTTCGAATGAACAGGGAGAAGTTAGTATCAAAGGTCTGCAAGTAGGAGATTATGTTGTAAAAGAAAAAGAAGCACCCAATTGGATTGATTTTGATCCACTAAGTTCAAATGAGCTCAAATTCTCCATAAACGAAAATGATACAGAGGGAGTCAGTTTACCTATTTATAACAAGAAAAAGGTTACGAACATCACAGCAACTAAAATTTGGAACGGTGGAACCACTCCCAGACCAAGTATTTATTTTAAATTATTCAGAGCAAGTACAAACAATTGGGAACCAGTTCCTGATGCAGAAACAAAACGATTAGACAATGGAATAACTTCAGTGACTTGGGAAGATATCCAACAGTATGATGATAGCGGAAACGAATATACGTTTAAAGTGCAAGAAGTAGACCAAAACGGAAATGATTACGTCCCTTCAGGTTATCAAAAAATTGAAAACGGGCTAGTCGTTACCAATGAGAATAAAGAAGTCATTTCGGTCTCAGGACAAAAAACATGGGAAGACAATGAGAATCAAGACGGCAAACGACCGACAACAATCACAGTGAATCTATTAGCCGATGGCCAACCGATCCAACACAAAGAAGTCAGTGAAAAAGATGATTGGCGCTATCATTTCACAAATCTGCCAAAATACCAAGACGGGCAAGAAATCATCTATACTGTAACGGAAGACAACGTGCCAGAATACAGTACGACGATTGAAGGGTATAACATCAAAAACAGTTATACACCGGGTAAAACTAGCCTAAGTGCTACTAAAGTATGGGATGATGGAAATAACCAAGACGGGCTACGACCTCAAAGTATCCAAGTCCAGCTGTATGCTAATAACCAAAAAATAGGCGAAGCAGTAGAACTGAGCGAGGAGAATCACTGGACAACCACGTGGAACGAATTGGCGGAAAAGGCGAAAGGTCAAGCTATCACTTATCGAGTGGAAGAGCTGACCAAAGTAGCTGGCTATACCAGTGAAGTTAAACAAACAAAGGATGGAAACATCATTATTACCAATACCCATGTGCCAGAAACCAAAGAGGTCTCAGGACAAAAAACATGGGAAGACAATGAGAATCAAGACGGCAAACGACCGACAACAATCACAGTGAATCTATTAGCCGACGGTCAACCGATCCAACACAAAGAAGTCAGTGAAAAAGATGATTGGCGCTATCGTTTCACAAATCTGCCAAAATACAAAGACGGGCAAGAAATCATCTATACAGTAACGGAAGACAACGTGCCAGAATACAGTACGACGATTGAAGGGTATAACATCAAAAACAGTTATATACCGGGCAAAACAAATATAGCTATACCAGGTAACCACATAAAACCGTGGAAAAATTTTCCAGAGAAGACAGAGAGAGAAAAAATTAGAAATCTATTCTCTCAAAAATTGCAAATATTTGCTCATACAGGGGAATCTAGCGAACAAAGAACCAATTATATTAGTAAGAGAGCTGTACCTAAACAGATAACAAATAAATCAAAAAGCATTCTTCCTAAAACAAGTAGTAAAAAATCTAGTTTTGCTGTAATCATTGGTTTATTGATAGTAACTATCTGTACAGGGATATTCTTACAAAAATATAGAAAAGTTTAGTTAGAATAATTTTTGTTATTCAGAATATAATATTTCTTGTTAAATATGACTGAAAGCAAAAGAATAAAATTCCGCTTTATAATTGAAAAGAGCGTGGGACAAAAGCAAAGAACACTTTTGTCTCACGCTCTAGACACGTATAAACGGCGGAAGCAGAAGCAACTCCTTCGGAAATAAGCTGAAATTCACAAAAATTTGAAAAGCAATTTTCGTGAATTTCTTCTTATTTCTTGGAGTTAAACGCTTCTGTCCCAGCCTCTTTTCGTAGAATCAATAAATATGGATTTGGCTAACTATGGAAGAATACTCTAGTTTTCAGCGTCCATACTAGTTGTTACATTGTTTGATTGGCTAAAAGAATTTCTGATATATTTTGTACTAAATAAAGAAAAAGACGCTTGGATTGGGAAATAAGAAAACTACTCTATCATTACAAATTTTCATAAACTGGCAGATGTTCTAAGTAAACAAGTATCTTTTCAAAGTCGGAAAAATCCATGATCAACGTAGTGGTATTGATATTTGGATGAAAGCCTACGGTATCTTGACGATCAATAGCAGCATCGATCACGACTTGGATTTTTTTCTCTTTGTCGTGCATCAATGCTAATGGAGTCACTGTACCTGCTGGAACGCCTAGGAGGTCAGGAAGCTGTTCTTCAGAAACAAAAGATAAGCGCTTTTCTTTTAATTGTTCAGCTAGTTGTTTTAAATCGGCATGCTTTTCATCAGGCAAGATGACAAGATAGATTTTTTTTCCTTTTCTTGATTTCAATAATAGATTTTTTACTTGCGGACCAGGTAGGGAAAAAGGGACATTTTTGACTGACGTAATCGCAGGATGATCGACTTTTTGAAAAGAGAT
Source organism: Enterococcus sp. C76 (assembly GCF_040886985.1). Taxonomy (NCBI): domain Bacteria; kingdom Bacillati; phylum Bacillota; class Bacilli; order Lactobacillales; family Enterococcaceae; genus Enterococcus; species Enterococcus sp. C76. Next base: position 97,591 of record NZ_JBFOEY010000007.1, read on the forward strand.
ATCCAGTTTTTTTAGTAGTTCATAAGCTTCTTGTTCGGTTGCACGACTCATCGCGCATCACCCTCCTTTTTTTATTAGTGTATCATAAAAAAGAGTTGACAAATGAAAAATAATCATGTAAATTACACGTAAAGTTAAAACAAATGACATCGAAAAGAAGAGTAGCAGTTAGGTGTTTTTAGAGAGTCTCTGGTTGGTGGAAAGAGGCAGCAGTTAACCGTGAAACACATCTTGGAGTCGATTTTCTGAAGCGTATAGTAGGAAAATCCGGGGAGCCCGTTACAGCTGCGGTCGTTGCTAGATGACCAGATAAGGCTGGCTTTTCCGTGAGGAGCCGGTAAAAAAAGGTGGAACCACGTGATTAACGTCCTTTGATCTTCGGATCAAAGGACTTTTTGTTTTCATCTGATTTGCAACGACTGTGTGAGGTTTTTTCTGCAAGGAAAAAATAAACAGAGGTGGAACCACGTATAATACGTCCTCTTGGCATTTGCCAAGAGGATTTTTTTATTTTAAAGGAGGAAAAGAAGATGGAGTATTTAATTGAAGTTATGCCGCAATTATTAGTAGGAGCACTCACAACATTGAAATTATTTTTATTTACCTTGATTGGCTCGCTGCCATTAGGGATTATTTTAGCACTAGGATTGTCCTTGCATTTTAAGCCCCTACGCTACTTTCTTCAAACATATGTATGGATCATGCGGGGAACGCCACTATTGTTACAGCTGATTTTTGTTTTTTATGGTTTGCCGACGATTGGGATCGTTTTTGATCGATTCGAAGCAGCACTCATTGCTTTTATCTTGAACTATGCCGCTTATTTTGCAGAGATCTTCCGTGGAGGGATACAATCGATTCCTCAAGGTCAATATGAAGCAGCGCAAGTTTTGCAATTAAGTCCCTTCCAAACGGTGACGAAAATCGTCATCCCGCAAGTAACAAAGATTGTTTTACCTTCTGTAGGTAATGAAGTTATCAACTTGGTCAAAGATTCTTCCTTGATCTATATATTAGGTTTAGGTGACGTAATGCGTGCCGGGAAAATCGCGATGGAACGCGACGCGACTTTACTGCCTTTGCTAGGCGTGGCAATCATCTATCTTACATTGACTGGTATTCTAACAATCGTAATGAAACAAGTTGAAGGAAAATTAAATTATTACCGCTAACTGATAGGAGGAAGAAATATGATTGAATTGAAGAAAGTGAACAAAGCATTTGGTGAAAAAGAAATAATCAAAGATTTGGATCTAATCATTCCAGATGGGAAAACATTAGCTATCGTAGGTCCTTCCGGTGGCGGTAAAACCACACTTTTACGTATCTTGGCTGGCTTAGAAAGCTCTGACAGCGGAGAATTTTATTTAGACGGTGTACCGTTCAATCCATTCGAACTTAAAATGAAAGAACAAGTTGTAGGAGTCGTATTCCAAGACTTCCAGCTATTTCCACATCTGAATATTTTTGAAAACATTACCTTAGCACCGAAAATGGTATTGAAACAGACAAAAGAAGAATACACCAAAAAAGCAGAAGAATTAGCGGCTTCATTAGGGATTAGCGATTTATTGAATAACTATCCTTATCAGCTTTCTGGCGGACAAAAACAACGGGTAGCGATTGCCAGAGCATTGGCCATGAATCCGAGGGTATTGGCTTATGATGAACCAACGAGTGCTTTAGATCCTGAGTTGCGTCAGCAAGTCGAGCGTTTGATCCTATCATTGAAAGAAGACGGGGTAACCCAAATCATTGTCACCCATGATCTCGTATTTGCAGAAAATGTCGGTGATCAACTATTAAAAGTTTCCCCAATTCGTTAAGAAAGGAGAAGATAGAGATGAAAAAAATCAGTTTTCTATTCGCTTTTCTCGTAGGTCTTCTTCTTTTTGCAGGCTGTTCGAATAAAAAGGCTTCAGCAGATAATTGGGCGGCTATCAACGAAGAGAAAAAAATCGTTATAGGTTTGGACGATACATTTGTTCCTATGGGATTTAGAGATAAAGACGGGAAGCTTACAGGATTCGATATTGATTTAGCCAAAGCAGTCTTTGAACAATATGGGATTACGGTAGACTTTCAGCCTATTGACTGGTCAATGAAGGAATTTGAATTGAACAATGGAACGATCGACTTGATCTGGAATGGCTATTCCAAGACACCGGCAAGAGAAAAGAAAGTGCAGTTTACAAAACCTTATATGGAAAATGATCAAGTACTGATCACACCTAAAGAATCAGGAATCACAAGCTTTGAGCAAATGAAAAATAAGAGATTAGGTGCGCAAAATGGGTCATCTGGTTATGATGTATTTACAAAACAACCAGAAGTGTTAAAAGAGATAGTCAAAAACCAAGATGCTGTTTTGTACGATAGTTTTAATGAAGCACTGATTGATCTGAAAAGCGGACGGATCGATGGTTTGCTGATGGATAAAGTATATGCGGACTATTATTTGAAACAAAGAAACGAGCTAGAAGACTTCAACATGACAAAAGGTTCTTACGAAAGTGAGGATTTTGCGGTTGGCGTGCGTAAGTCAGATGATACGTTAGTGAAGAAGATAAATGAAGCATTTGATCGATTAGAAAAAACAGGGGAATTCCAAAAAATCTCCAATAAATGGTTTGGTGAAGATGTCACGCCGAGAAATTAACAAAAACATACTAAGATTAGAGGGGAACATCATTGACGAATGATGTTCCCCTCTAATCTTAGTATGTTTTACATAATTTTATTTTGTTATGGAAGGGGTTTCGTGTTATTCTAAAAAGAGGAACGATTGAAGGTTATAGGAAAGGAAGAGATGAATGGAACACAAAGAACTTACCTCATTTCCAAAAGATTTTCTGTGGGGCTCTGCTTCTGCAGCGTATCAAGTAGAAGGAGCTTGGCAAGAAGATGGGAAAGGCGAATCAGTCTGGGATCGATTTGTTCGAATTCCAGGAAATACATTTAAAGGAACAAACGGTGATCTGGCAGTAGACCACTATCATCGTTATAAAGAAGATATTGCTTTAATGAAAGAACAAGGTCTAAAAGCTTACCGCTTCTCTGTAGCTTGGACACGGATTTTTCCTAATGGGCGCGGAGAAGTCAATCAAGCTGGGCTCGCTTTTTATGAGAGATTGATTGACGAATTGATTGAAAACGGTATCGAACCTATGTTGACTTTGTATCATTGGGATCTTCCACAAGTGTTGCAAGATGAATATAATGGTTGGGAGTCACGTCAGATCATTGAAGATTTCACTCATTATGCAGAAACATTATTTGAGGCATTCCGCGGGAAAGTCCATTACTGGATTAGTTTGAATGAACAAAATATCTTCACTTCATTAGGCTATTTATTAGCAGCACATCCGCCAGGCGTGACGGATCCAAAACGAATGTATGAAGTCAACCATATCGCAAATCTAGCAAATGCATCTGTCATCAACAAATTCCATGAGTTAGAAATGCCTGGGAAAATCGGACCAAGCTTTGCGTATACGCCAAATTATCCAATCGACAGTAATCCTGAAAATGTTCTGGCAGCCGAAAATGCAGAAGATCTAATGGCCAATTACTGGATGGATGTCTATATGTGGGGAAAATATCCTATTGCTGCTATGAGATTCTTAGAAGAAAAAGGATGGGCGCCAACGATTGAAGCGGGCGATGCAGAATTGCTAGAATCAGCCAAGCCAGATTTCCTTGGGATCAATTACTATCAAACAGCGACGAATGCATTCAATCCATTAGATGGGGTTGGAGCAGGAAAAATGAATACGACCGGGAAAAAAGGTTCATCAGAAGAAACAGGGGTTCCTGGAATGTATAAAAAAGTTGAGAATCCATTTGTCGAACGAACAAATTGGGACTGGGAAATCGACCCAGAAGGCTTAAGGATCGGATTGCGTCGTATCACGAGCCGTTACCGCATGCCGGTGCTGATCACGGAAAATGGCTTAGGAGAGTATGACAAGTTGACAGAAGACAAACAAATCCATGACGACTATCGAATCCATTACTTACAAAGCCATGTCAAAGCAATCAAAGAAGCAATTTCAGATGGAGCAGAAGTATTAGGCTATTGTACATGGTCTTATACAGATTTGCTGAGTTGGCTGAACGGTTATCAAAAGCGATATGGATTTGTATATGTCGATCAAGATGAAACACAAGAAGGAACTTTGGAACGATACAAGAAAGACAGTTATTACTGGTACCAAAAACTGATCGAAGAAAATGGAGAGAACCTTTAGTTCTCATGCTTAAAACAAGAAGGTACGGCTGGATATGGCCGTGCCTTTTTTTGATAAAATCATTTAGAAATTAAGAAAAACTGTAAAATAAGCTGAAAAATAAAAGAAAGCGTCAGTTCTTTCAAACAAAACTTTAGTTCCCTTGCTTTTTTTTGTATAATGAAACTTGATGAAATGAGGGATAATAAATGGCACAAAAGAAACGGCCTACTAAGAAAAGGAAAAAGACGAAAAAAACGAAAAAGCAAAAACAGCAGCAAGAACAAATGCTGACGATTGGTGTTGGATTTGCCTTGATTCTATTTGCTGTATTCGGCTTTTTAAAATTAGGTTTTTTAGGAATATTGATTGCAAACGGCTTTCGGATCATTGCAGGAAATACTTACCAAATCCTCTGTCTTTTATTAGCCGTATTAGGATTTTGGATTGTCATTAAGAATACAGAGTTTTCAATTGGCAAAAACCGACGCTGGTTTGGCGGTATACTCTTTTATTTCGGTATCTTATTATTGCTACATGCCCATTTATTCGGCAAACTCCATACTGGGGAACCAAATATCATGGGAACGACATGGGACTTATTAGCTAGCGATATAAAACAAAGTCAAGTAGATAATAACGTTGGCGGAGGAATGATCGGAGCAATTCTTTATCATTTCACTTATTTCTTGATTGCACAGCCTGGAAGTTATTTAGCAGCTGTTTTATTACTGGCGGGTGGAGCATTCTTGTTCAGTAATTTGGAAGGCTATCAGCTGCTGAATGGTATCCAATCAATTGGAGAACGGGTACAGGAATTATTAGAAGGTGATCCTGCCAAGCAAGCTCAAAAGCAAGCGGCAAAGGAAGAAAGAATGAAACAGCGTGCAGAAGCGAAAGAAGCCAGACGCTTAGCGGCACAAGAAGCAGCAGAAAAAGAAGCTGCAGAATATGAGAAGAAAAAAGCTGTGAACCAGCAAAGGAAAAATACTCCTGATGAATGGCAGGAACCAGAAAATGCCGAACCTGAGCAGTTAAGTTTTGTTCCAATTGACAGTTTTCAAGAAAATATCCATCCTGCGAATCTAGAGAAACCAGTACCAGATACACCAAAACAGACCAATACAGCGGAAGGTTTAGCTGATGAGTTGCCAGAGGATGACGGTACTTCATTAGAATTTGAGATCGAAGCAGAACAGGAAAATCAAGATTATGAATTGCCGACAGTTGACTTACTTGATTCTATACCAACTGTGGATCAAAGTGATGAGTATAAAAAAATTGAAAAAAATATCGGTGTATTGGAACAAACTTTCCAAAGTTTCGGTGTGGATGCTAAGGTCGTCAAAGCTAGTTTAGGCCCATCCGTCACAAAATTCGAAGTCCAACCAGCTGTAGGGGTAAAAGTAAGTAAAATCGTGAACTTAACAGATGATATCGCACTTGCTTTAGCGGCGAAAGATGTTCGGATGGAAGCGCCGATCCCAGGTAAATCACTGATTGGTATTGAAGTACCAAATGGAAAGATCAGTATGGTTTCCTTTAGAGAAATCATCGAAGCTCAGCCAAACCATCCAGATAAATTACTGGAAGTACCTTTAGGACGTGATGTTTCTGGACGAGTACAAACGGCTGACCTTTCGAAAATGCCTCACTTACTTGTAGCTGGTTCGACTGGTAGTGGGAAGTCAGTAGCAATCAATGGAATCATTACAAGTATATTGATGCGTGCTAAGCCCCATGAAGTAAAACTGATGATGATCGATCCGAAAATGGTTGAATTAAATATGTACAACGGGATACCTCATCTGTTGACGCCGGTCGTGACGAACCCTAGAAAAGCGGCACAAGCCTTACAAAAAGTAGTACAAGAAATGGAAGAACGATATGAAAAATTTGCGGCAACTGGTGTAAGAAATATTTCTGGTTACAATGAATTTGTTCAGCAGAAAAACTTAGAAAACGGAACGAAACATCCAACCTTACCATTCATCGTAGTAATCGTAGATGAATTAGCTGACTTGATGATGGTAGCTAGCAACGAAGTCGAAGATGCGATTATTCGTTTAGCGCAAATGGCTCGGGCAGCGGGCATCCACATGATCCTAGCTACTCAACGTCCAAGTGTGGATGTTATCACAGGGATCATCAAAGCAAATGTACCTTCCAGAATGGCATTTGCTGTATCAAGCGGTACAGATTCTCGGACGATCATCGACTCTAATGGAGCAGAAAAGCTCTTAGGGCGAGGAGATATGCTGTTCTTGCCAATGGGTGAGAATAAACCTATCCGTGTGCAAGGAGCATTCATCTCTGACCATGAAGTGGAGCGGGTCGTTCAATTTGTTACAGATCAGCAAGAAGCTCACTATGAAGAGAAAATGATGCCGACAGATGAAGTTGAAACGGCAGGTGCCCCAGAACAGCCACAAGATGAACTGTTTGAGGAAGCAAAAGCACTTGTTGTTGAAATGCAAACAGCAAGTATCTCCCTTCTCCAAAGAAGGTTTCGAATCGGTTACAACCGAGCCGCTCGACTCGTAGATGAACTGGAAGCTCATGGAGTTGTTGGCCCATCAGAAGGAAGTAAGCCTCGGAAAGTATTCATTGAGCAAGAGGAAACACCAGAACCACTGCCGGAAGATAATGATATGTAAAACTTGTTCGATGAACGGTTGAAAAACAAGTAACTATGTAAAAAAGACAAGACATGATGATACCAAGAGAAAAAATGGCTTTTTTCCCATCTTTTCTAATACGGTAGGATGTCTTGTCTTTTTTGCTTTTTATGAGATGAAAGTTCTATTCGATTTATTTGTGAAGTATTGCATTAACTAAACGAATCATGTATAGTATGTAGCGAAACTTTGAGAAAAAGAGGGAAAATACTTTGGAAAAACAATCCATCTATGGCTTGACGAATGAAGAATTAATCAATTGGTTTATAGAAAACGGTGAGAAAAAATTCCGAGCTGCCCAAGTTTGGGAATGGTTGTATCAAAAACGTGTAAGTAACTTCACAGAAATGACGAATCTATCAAAACAATTGATAGAAAAATTATCGGCGCATTTTATCATCAATCCTCTGAAACAAATGGTCGTCCAAGAAGCTTCGGACGGTACAGTTAAATATTTGTTTGAACTTCCTGATAAAAATATGATCGAGACCGTACTAATGAGACAAGAATACGGCTTGTCCGTTTGCGTGACGACACAAGTAGGATGTAATATCGGCTGTACATTTTGTGCAAGCGGGTTGCTTAAAAAGAACCGTGATTTGACCGCTGGAGAAATTGTTGCGCAGATCATGATGGTTCAACATTATTTTGATGAGCGCAATCTTGGTGAACGTGTTTCCCATGTCGTCGTAATGGGAATCGGTGAGCCATTTGATAATTACGACAATGTAATGGACTTTTTGCATATTATTAATGATGCCAAAGGATTGGCGATTGGTGCGCGACATATTACAGTTTCTACTAGTGGCTTAGCACACAAAATCAAGGAATTCGCTAATAACGGCTTGCAAGTCAATCTGGCTATTTCCTTGCACGCGCCGAATAATGAGGTGCGAACATCGATCATGCGGATCAACCGAAGTTTCCCAATTGAGAAATTGATGGAAGCTGTGGATGAGTATTTAGAGAAAACAAACCGTCGAATCACGTTTGAATATATCATGTTGAATCAAGTAAATGATAGACCAGAGCATGCGCAACAATTAGCAGATCTATTAAAAGATAAGAAAAAGTTAGCATATGTCAACTTGATTCCATATAATCCAGTCAGTGAACATGATCAATATTCTCGCAGTCCAAAAGCTGATGTATTGAGATTTTATGATGTATTGAAGAAAAACGGCGTAAACTGTGTGATACGTAAAGAACATGGTACAGATATTGATGCAGCTTGCGGACAATTGCGAAGCAAGCAAATGAAAAAAACAGCTGCCAAATAATCGTAGCCTACTTCGTTTTTTCAATTACCATAAAAGGAGCAGTTTTCTTAATTAAGGAACTGTTCAACTTAAATAAGTGAAAAGATTCTATAGCGAAAGTTATAAAGCGTTTTTTGACAAGAAAAGCCCTCATTAAGCAAAGAAATGTCGTCAATTTGATGACAACCTGCTTGATGGGGGTTTTAGCAATTATTTAACTGATTTTCTTATATCCTTGCTGGCTTTCTTGTGTAGCATGATAAGTTTCTACGTCAAGAATGGCCTGTTTAAATTTTTCTCGGGTGATTTCATAAGGCACATGTTTGATATCATTTGTGGTCATGGCTTTATCTAAGATTGCTTCTAAATCGGTCGTGACATTGAGATTCATGTCGGCTAACGATACTGGAAGTTGGTTCTTTTTCATAAACACATAGATTTTATCAAACAAATCGAACTGCTGATCCATCATCAATAAGGTCAGTACACCATAACTGACAGATGCTCCGTGAAGGTATCCCTCCATTTTTTCTAGAACAGTCGTACCGTAATAGAATGAGTGTGCCATAGCAGAATTATAGTTATTGTTAACTAAAACAGAAACCAATCCGGTAGTAACAATGATATCCGAAACGACTTGTTCAATTGCATATGAGGGACGATCGTCGGCACTATCTTTCAATGCTTGCGTACCATAAGTCAAGAGGCGATCAATGCACATTTTTCCAATTTGGATTCCTAATCTATCCGTGTAGCCTAGATCATCGCCACGAGCAGAAAAAGTAGATTCGACTTCTTTGGATAAAGCATCGCCAATACCTGCCCATAAGTATTTATCAGGTGCTTCGGCAATAATTGCTGTATCAATGAAGGTGTGTACAGGTGGTTTTGAAGGAAAGAAGAGTCCGTCCATTACGCCTTCTTCGTTATAGATGACACATACCGCCGTGACGGGCGAACAGTTCGAACCAATAGTGGGGAAGGTGAAGACTGGTTTAGCTAGTTTTTCACCAATGACTTTTACAGTATCGCAAGCACGGCCACCGCCGACTGCAAACAAGACGTCTGCTTTTTGGACACTTTCATGTTGGATCAACTGTTCAATATTTCCATAAGTTGAATTACCCCCGTACCAGAGACTGGCGATAACTTCTATTTCCTGAGTCAAAGCTGCTTTTATTTTGTTTTCTGCCTTTGAAAGTGCAGTCTTCCCTCCAATCAGCACTACTTTTTTCCCATATTCTTTGACGATTCCATTTGCTTTTTCATACGCATCTGTTCCAATGGTATAATTTGGTAAGAAAACACTTTGACTCATATTCTTTTCCTTCTTTCTTCGTTGAAACGGGTTAAAATTTTAAAGAGTGATCTTTCTGACGGCGGTTGTAGATGGAGTAGAGGCGAATCTAAGACAGGATAAGTAATGAATAAGGTGGCATGAACACCTTGAAATCATCAATAAGTATCCTAAAAATAAAATAAGTACATAAACATTGAAAACGAAAATAATGAATTTTTGTTCCTCCTAGTATTTCTACCGATTCCTTTTGCTTTTTTGTAATTATCTAAAAATTCTAAAAATTAAGATTATTATATGAAAACAGGTTTTATTTGTCAATTCATAATTGTTTTTTTTAAAGCGAAAGATAATCTATATCATGATGAACAAACAGAGTTTTTCCCTCCAATTGATGGCTTTCCTGATCTTTCCTATTTTGAATAAAGTGTTTCTGTATAATTTTTTTATTTTATAAGTAAGGTAAATAATGAAAGAATAGAGATACTGATTGGTAGCTAAAGATTTTTGAGCGAGAACATTTCGTTTTTTCAAAAGGACTGTTAGAATAAGCAAGAACAAGGGGGAAGACGTATGATAATCAGTGAATTTGACCGTAATAATCCAGTATTGAAAGATCAGCTTTCTGATTTACTGAGACTGACTTGGCCGGAAGAATATGGAGACAGCTCGGCAGAAGAAGTAGAAGAAATGATGAATCCAGAACGAATCGCGGTAGCAGCGGTTGACCAAGATGAGTTAGTAGGATTTATTGGTGCAATCCCTCAATACGGTATCACAGGTTGGGAATTGCATCCATTAGTTGTAGAAAGCTCCCGACGAAAGAACCAAATAGGTACTCGATTAGTCAATTACTTAGAAAAAGAAGTAGCTTCCAGAGGAGGAATAACGATTTATTTAGGTACGGATGATTTAGACCATGGAACAACGTTAAGTCAAACAGACCTGTATGAGCATACGTTTGATAAAGTGGCCTCCATCCAGAACCTTCGTGAACATCCCTATGAGTTCTATGAAAAATTAGGTTATAAAATCGTAGGTGTCTTACCAAATGCAAATGGCTGGGACAAACCGGATATTTGGATGGCAAAAACGATTATTCCTCGACCAGATTCTCAATAATAAAAAGAGATTGTGAAATCAGCGACCTGACCTGAGTATTAGAGAAACAAACGGAAAAATAGTTCTTCATATTTTGCCGTTTGTTGAGCTAATATCGAGGGTCAGCTGATTGAACACCGTTTAAGGAAGAGGTTGTGAAAAAGTCGCTTAGTTTCGAGTATTAAGAAAAATTTTGTGAAAATGGCTTTCTACATTTTTGCATAAATTTGGCTTAATACCGAGAAACTGGCTTTTGAACACCGTTTAAGAAAGAGGTTGTGAGCCTGCCGTTCAGCTCCGAGTCACAAGGAACAATTTCAAAAAACAGCTTCTCATGTTTGATGAATATTGTGACTTGTGACCGGGGAGTTGGCAGGAGAACACCGTTTAGTGGAGAGGTTGTGAAAAAGCTGTCCTTCATCAAGTAATAAGAACAGCCAAACAAAAATAGCTCCTCCTATTTTTCGTTTGGTTGGGCTTATTACCGCAGATGCAAGCTTTTGAACACCGTTTATTCGGATAAGGAACTGTGACAAGACTTTTGTCAGAGTTCCTTTTTGTTTATTCTTTTTTATCTTTGTATGGCAATAATAGACAATATAACAAAAATTATTTAATGGCTACTGAAAGACAATAGAAAACCTTGTACAAAGCTATTTTTTCTGAAAAATTCCTTGAAACCTCACGAAAAAATCATTATTTTATGAAAAAGACAAAAAAAGTGTTGATTTTTTAATAATTATTCATTAAACTCTTAAACAACTTCAGAAAATATTAATTATTCTGAAAATTCAAATAAAGGGGTACGTAAAATGAAAAAGAAATTTACATTTGGTTTGGTTGCGGTATGCGGCCTTGTACTTGCTGGATGTTATGGCGGCAGTTCAGCCACAAGCAGTAGTTCAGCAAAAAGCGGTTCAGCAGATGGAGGAGGCGTATTTAACTTAGTCGTGCCTCAAGAAATGCCTACAGCTGACTTATCAGTTGCAACAGATACAATCAGTTTTACAGCATTGAATAACGTTTATGAAGGTATTTACCGTCTTGATGAAGATAGCAAACCACAGCCGGCAGGAGCTAGCGAGTTGGCAGAAGTCAGTGAAGACGGATTAACTTACAAAATCAAATTACGAGAAGACGCAAAATGGTCAAATGGTGATCCTGTTACAGCAGCGGATTACGTTTATGGCTGGCAACGAACAGTAGATCCAGCTACAGCTTCTGAATATGCTTACCTGTATGCGCCAGTTGAAAATGCAGAAGACATCACAGCTGGAAAGAAAGATAAATCAGAACTAGGGATCAAAGCAGTTGGCGACTATGAATTAGAAATCAAATTGACGAAACAAACACCATATTTCCAATACCTGCTTGCTTTCCCATCATTTTTCCCACAAAAACAATCCGTAGTGGAAGAAAATGGGGATGCCTATGCATCTGCAAGTGATAAAGCTGTTTATAATGGACCATTCACATTAGAAGATTTCGATGGACCAGGAACAGATACAGAATGGACTTATAAGAAAAATGACCATTACTGGGACAAAGACACAGTAAAACTTTCTGAAATCAAAGTCAGTGTAGTAAAAGAATCTTCTACTGCTTTGAACTTATTCAAAGATGGCCAAGCAGATGATGTGATCTTGTCTGGTGAATTAGCACAGCAAAACGCAAACGATCCAGCTTATACTTCTGTTAAAGAAGCACGAACAAGCTATATCGAATTCAACCAACGCGAAAAGAATTCACCATTCAACAATGTGAACCTAAGAAAAGCTATTTCTTATTCTATCGATCGTGAAGCTTTAGTAAAACAAGTACTAGGTGACGGATCAGTTGTCTCTACAGGATTGATCCCATCAGATATGGTAAAAAGTCCAACAACGAACGAAGACTTTGCAAAAGAAGCTGGAAAATTAGTTTCTTATGACAAAGACAAAGCAAAAGAATATTGGGAAAAAGCGAAAAAAGAATTGGGCGTTGATTCTTTAGAATTTGATTTGATGGCTTCTGATGATGATTCATCGAAAAAAGTAATCGAATATGTTCAAAACTCAATCCAAGAAAACTTGGATGGCGTAACAGTCAAACCAACACCTGTTCCATTCTCTGTACGTCTTGACCGCTCAACTTCGGGTGATTTTGACGCAGTACTAGGTGGATGGGCTGCTGACTATGCAGACCCAAGCAGCTTTACTGATTTGTTTGTCACAGGTAATTCATACAACCGTGGTCGCTGGAGCAATGCAGAATATGACGAAGCAGTTAAAGCAGCTTCATCAACAGATGCTGGCGATGAACAAGCACGTTGGGATGATTTCCAAAAAGCAATCAAGATCATCTCTGATGATATGGGTGTCGTTCCGGTGTACCAAAAAGCAGAAGGTCACCTAGTGAATGAAAAAATCAAAGGTATCGTTCACCATGCTGCAGGCGCTTCATGGGATTACAAATGGACATACGTTGAAGAATAATCGTTAATACCGTGAGCATGAGAAAAAACGAGGCTGCGGCAAATGTCGCAACCTCGTTCTCATATTTACTTATCCTAACAAAGAAAAAAGCATGAAAATAGCAGAAAGAGCAATTAGTATTCCGGCAATGATCAGCCAAAAGCTGTACATACCGTAGCTGGCAGACGAGAGCGAGGAAAATTCTGGTTTTTTCTTTCGGTTCCTTGTTCGTGCAAGATGGACCGATCGCTGAAAATGATCGAAGAAACCCGAAGAAAAGACCCATAAAAAACCGCCGATAATCAGAAACGGCAATGACCATAAGAATAGATCATTAGATAATTGAATGAGTGTAAAGGAATGGTTGATGACGTTTTTTATTAAAATAACCAGAATCAGTAGAAAAGCTACTGCGTAGGGGATAGATTTTTTTTTCATTTGATTGCTCCTTTATTTTTGGTTCATTATCTAATAATGTAGCGAAACATCTGTCAGAAGTCAAAAGCTAGGGGGAAACATTAGTGAATAGTTATATCAAATATGTATTAAAACGTGTCTTTTTCATGATCATCACGCTTTGGTTAATTGCAACAATCACCTTTTTCTTGATGCAATTGCTGCCGGGCACGCCATATACGAATCAGGAACGTTTGAGTCCTGAAACAATCGAGATGCTAAATAAACAAGTCGGTTTGGATAAACCAGTTATCGTACAATATGGGATTTATCTTTCTAATTTGCTTCAAGGAGATTTTGGAATTTCCTTCCAATTTAAAAACCAGCCAGTCGCACATTTGTTAGCTGGAAGAATCGGACCATCTTTGCAATTAGGGTTACAGGCAATTATCTTTGGAACAGTCCTAGGAACGATTTTAGGAACGATTTCTGCCATGAAGCAAAATACATGGGCAGATACATCTTCTACACTTGTAGCGATATTAGGTCGTTCCATTCCAAACTTTGTATTTGCTGTTTTACTACAATATATCTTTGCAATCAAATTACAAGTTTTACCAATCGCAAAATGGGATGGCTTTGTGTACACGATCTTGCCGACAATTGCATTGGCCATGTCGCCCCTTGCTGATTCTGCTCGATTTATCCGGACGGAAATGGTGGAAGTACTGCATAGTGATTACGTGGAATTAGCAAAAGCAAAAGGGTTGAGCCGTTGGGAAATCGCCTTTAAACATGGTCTTCGAAATAGTTTGATCCCATTGATGACTTTATTAGGACCCTTGGCTGTCGCATTGATGACCGGATCACTGGTGGTAGAAAATATCTTTGCTATTCCTGGTATCGGGGAACAATTCGTTAAGTCGATCACAACAAATGATTATCCTACGATCATGGCTGTAACGATCCTTTACTCATTTATGTTGATTTTTGTTATTTTGATCGTTGATTTGTTGTACGGTCTAGTTGATCCAAGAATTCGTGTTTCAGAAGGGAGCCGAGGATAAATGGAAATGACACCAAAGCGTTATGAAACAGTCGCAGATATTCCTGCGGATGAGTTTCTTCCATTACAAAAAAATACCGAAGAAGAACGTGAGCAGATTACTGCGCCTTCTTTGAATTTTATCCAAGATTCATGGCGCCGTTTAAAGAAAAACAAAGCTGCCGTTATTTCAATGTTTTTACTGTTGGTCATCATTTTGATCTCTGTGGTCACGATCTTTGTTTCTCCACATGATCCAACTGCCCAAAATGTGGCTTATATCAATCTGCCTCCTCGTATTCCGGGAATCAATATCGATGGATTGAATGGAAAAGCAATGGTCGGCGGTGAACTGGTGGATAAATATGCTCAAGCAAACGTTCCTTCAAACGTAAGTTTCTTTTTAGGAACAGACGGTTTGGGCCGTGATGTATTAAGCCGTTTATTTATGGGAACGAGAATCTCGTTGTTGATCGCATTTATTGCTGCATTACTAGATGTAACGATTGGTGTAGCTTACGGGTTAATATCTGGTTTGTTAGGCGGACGTGTCGATAATGCGATGCAACGTTTTTTGGAAATCTTGTCAGGAATTCCAAACCTCGTTGTCATGATCTTGATGTTGGTCGTTTTTGAACCAGGAATTTTTTCCATCGTGGCTGCTATGGCCATCACAAACTGGATACCAATGGCACGTATCGTTCGTGCACAAACAATGAAATTAAAAGATCAAGAATATGTTCTAGCTGGATTGACATTAGGTGAATCAAGAATGAAAATTGCATTCAAACATATTTTGCCGAATATCTCCAGTGTCATTATTATTCAAATGATGTTTAGCATCCCATCTGCTATTTTCTTCGAAGCCTTTTTAAGTTTTATCGGTTTAGGTCTTACGCCTCCGTCAGCTTCATTAGGAACGATGTTGAGCGAAGGGTACAAGACATTCCTGTATCTGCCTTATCTGTTATGGATTCCGGCAGTAACTTTATCGGTTATCATGATTGGCTTTAACTTACTTGCTGATGGATTGCGTGATGCCTTTGATCCTAAAATGAAAGAGTGAGGACGATGACGAAAATTTTAGAAGTGAAAGACTTAGAAATCTCTTTTGATACGTATGCTGGAAAGGTACGAGCGATTCGCGGTGTCAATTTTCATTTGAATAAAGGAGAAACATTGGCGATCGTTGGGGAATCTGGAAGCGGAAAATCAGTGACGACCAGAAGCATCATGCGCTTGCTGTCGAGCAATGCCAATATAGATGCTGGGCAAATCCTCTTTAAAGGTAAAGACATCGTTGAAAAGACAGAAAGAGAGATGCAAAAAATCCGCGGAAAAGAAATAGCAATGATTTTCCAAGATCCAATGACCTCTTTAGATCCGACGATGCCTATTGGGAAACAAGTTGCTGAGTCTCTTAGAAAGCATAATAAAGTTTCGAAAAAAGAGGGACAAAAAGCTGCATTAGAACTGCTTAAATTAGTTGGTATACCTGAAGCTGAGAAACGTATCAATAGTTATCCCCATCAGTTTTCAGGAGGTCAACGCCAACGGATCGTGATTGCGATCGCACTGGTATGTTATCCGGAAATACTGATTGCTGATGAACCCACAACAGCACTTGATGTGACTATCCAAGCACAAATTTTGGAACTGCTGAAAGAAATTCAGACAAAAATCGATACATCAATCATTTTTATCACTCATGACCTTGGTGTAGTAGCAAACGTTGCTGACCGTGTAGCTGTTATGTATGGGGGAAGAATCGTTGAAGTTGGAACATCCGAAGAGATTTTCTACAACCCGCAACATCCCTATACTTGGGGACTGCTTGGCTCAATGCCGACATTAGACAGTGCGAACGACCGATTGTACGCCATTCCTGGTTCTCCACCGGATTTATTGAACCCGCCAAAAGGAGACGCATTCTACCCAAGAAATGAATTCGCGATGAAAATCGATGCAGAACAAGAACCGCCATTTTTTGAACTATCAAAAACGCACAAGGCAGCAACTTGGCTACTTGCTCCACAAGCGCCTAAAGTGACGCCACCAGAAGAAATCCAACGTCGCTGGGCTATTTTTAAAGAGAAACAAAAACATACTTATGGTCAAGGAGGAATTGCTGATGCCAAATAAACTACTTGAAGTTAAAGGACTGAAACAGTATTTCAATGTAGGAAAAAAGAATGAAGTACATGCTGTAAATGACATCAGCTTTCACATTTATGAAGGAGAAACATTTGGTTTAGTAGGAGAATCTGGAAGCGGAAAATCCACTACTGGCCGTACGATCATTCGTTTGAATGAACCTACTGACGGTGAGATATTATTCGACGGTCAAGATGTAACGAAGATCAAAGACAAAAAAGGATTGACGAAATTCCGACATGATGTTCAGATGATCTTTCAAGATCCATACGCTTCGTTGAATCCTCGGATGAAAGTCAGAGATATCATTGCGGAAGGAATTGATGTCAATGGGTTAGCTAAGTCACCAGAGGAACGTGCCAAAAAAGTCGATGATCTATTAAGAACCGTTGGATTGAATCCGAGCCATGGCACTCGTTATCCCCATGAATTTTCAGGAGGACAACGCCAGCGTATTGGTATTGCACGAGCATTAGCAGTAAAACCGCGATTTATCATTTGCGATGAACCGATTTCTGCATTAGATGTTTCCATTCAAGCCCAAGTTGTCAATTTATTGCAAGATCTCCAACGAGAACATCAATTGACCTATCTATTTATTGCGCATGATTTATCAATGGTTAAACATATCAGCGACCGAATCGGTGTAATGCATAACGGTTTGTTATTAGAAATGGGAAAAAGTGATGAAATCTATAATCATGGTGTCCATCCTTATACAGAAAGTTTGTTATCTGCTATTCCTTTGCCAGATCCAGATCATGAGAGAAAGCGCAGAAGAATCAAATATCAACCCGAACCAGATGACGGACAAGTACGTCAGCTTCGTGAAATCGCACCAGAACATTTTGTTTATGCAACTGAGCAGGAAGTCCCATATTATGCAAAAAAATTAAAACGACAAAAGGAATCTCTTCTGGTTGCTAACTAGGAGGGACATAGATGCTAAAAGCTTTTAAATTCCGTATGTATCCGACAGAAGAACAAAAACAGCAATTGATCCGTACTTTTGGCTGTGTTCGATTTACCTATAACCATTTGCTGAAAGAACGGCAGAAAAGTTGGCAACAAACAGGAGTGGCCGATTTTTCGCTCACGCCTGCTACGTTAAAAAAAGAATACCCATTCTTAAAAGAGGTAGACAGTCTTGCTTTAGCAAATGCACAGCTTAATTTGGACCGAGCTTTTCGCAATTATTTCAAGGGACGTGCCAGCTTTCCAAAGCTTAAAACGAAAAAAAGTATGTGGCAATCTTATACGACGAATAATCAAACCCATACGGTCTATCTGAAAAACGGTCATTTAAAATTACCAAAACAAAAAGAACTGATCAAGATAAACCAGCACCGTCCAGTCGAAGGCACGATTCGTTCCGCTACGATTTCTGCTCGATATAATGAAGAGTTCTATGTCGCACTACTTTGTGATGTTTCATCAATAAAAAAAGAATCTTCAGCTAAATGGATTGGGATTGCCTATCATCCAAAAACATTGATCGAAACATCGCAGCCCATAGAAGTAACTTTGCCAAAATTTGACCAGACAGAAGAAAAACTTCAGCATGCACAGCGGAAATTAAGCGTAAAAGTCCGCTCCGCTCACCATAGAAAGACCAGGTTAGATAAGGCAAGCAATTATCAGAAACAAAAGAGAAAAGTAATGGATCTTTATCTGAAACAAAAGAACCAGCGAGAAGATTATCTTGAACAATTATCTGGGAAATTGGTCAAACAATATGACTACTTATTTGTAGAATCTTTTCCAAAAGAAGAGGCACATGCTGATTTTTCTATTCATGACTGGCATAAATTAATAACAAAATTGCGTTATAAGTCTCAATGGTATAATAAAAAATTTCTTTTGATCAATACCGACGGAGCAGAAGAAAGCAATTCTGTAAGAAAGAGCCAAGTGTTAGAACAACTAGGCAGGCATTCGGTCATCAAGGAATAAAAAATGAATGAAACTGACAGGAGCGTTAGGGTTCGCCTTGTTAATAAAAAGTCTGATTGACTTTTGTTTCTAGGAATTTTCTTTTGAAGAAAAGCTCACTAATTATGACAAACCAATAAAACAATAGCAGAAAAAATTCGTACGAGTTTTTTCTGCTATTGTTATTTTTTTATTCGAAGAATTTTACTGACACGCCAAAGTATAGAGCAAAAAACGCAAAACACAAAGAGCGTCTTTCCATTTTTCTTGAGTGTTTAGAACGGAGCCCTTTCTTCACAATCCTTACTCATGATGCCCCGGCTTGAGCTGATAGATTTTTGAAGGGCGACCGATTCCTACAGGACGTTCGCCAATCTCGTCGAAATATTGGAGCATAGCTTTCTTAAAATTGGAATGATCGATCGTTTTATAATCGATTCCTAAGAACTTTGCAAATACTTTTCGAGCTTCTGTAATCGTGAAATCTTTACCTAAAACTTGCAAAACTTGCGGTTCGTGTTCCATTTTATTGACTACACGGTTGAATGCTTTCAAAATGATTTGACTATGGTCAAAAGCTAAAGTATCTTTGCCAGAAGACTCTCCAGTGACTAAGTCAAGTGAGATAGCCACTTCTCCGCTCGATAAATTGATTTTGTTGCCGTGACGTTCCAATGTGAACCAGCGTACTTCTTTAGCATCATCTCCGGCGATCAGCGGTTCTTCTCCAATAAAAGCTAAGTAGCTGACTGTGACGACCCAACCTCGCGGATCTCGATTAGGCGTACTGAATGTATGCAGTTGTTCAATGTTTTCTTTAGAGATAACTACACCAGTTTCTTCTTTTGTTTCTCTTAAGACACTTTCTCCAGTT
This sequence comes from Enterococcus sp. C76, assembly GCF_040886985.1. Classification (NCBI taxonomy): domain Bacteria; kingdom Bacillati; phylum Bacillota; class Bacilli; order Lactobacillales; family Enterococcaceae; genus Enterococcus; species Enterococcus sp. C76. The sequence continues at coordinate 117,009 of NZ_JBFOEY010000007.1, forward strand.
GACTCATCCTTTTGGACAAAACCACCAGGTAATGCCCATGAATTTCGATAAGGATGCCCTTTTCGTTGGATCAGCAATACTTTCAGCTGATCTTCTTCTTTGTTATAGCACATCAGTACGATATCGACAGTCAAAGAGGGCTTGTCATATTCTGGACGTTCCTGTTTTTGATACCAGTTAAGAAAATCTTCTTCACTTGCTTCATGTTCATAATATAATTTTTCTTCTTCTTTAGAAGCAAATCGGTTCATCAGACCACCTCCGTTGACATTAAAAGTACTTTTTACCTTATTGTAGCAGACTCTGAAAAAAAACCAAGGATTTACTTGAAAAATCCTTGGTTCTCCCTTAAATATGAAAAATAAATGGAAGTACTAGATTGAATAAAAAGAAAAGCAGATAAAACGGTAATACTTTATACCGCTCTTCACGAACGGCAAAGAAGCCGCAAATAACGATATATGCGTCAATGACAAAACGTAAAAGCCATGCGACTGTCATGAAACTGTTCAAATGCCCATGAAGGTTAAAATAACCATACATACGAATATAAAAATAGCTGAATATCAAATGTGCTAATGAAAGAAAAGCAATACTAAGTGTAAAAAAAAGATGTTTCTTCTGCATGATCGTTCCAGTCCCTTACTAAAATAGATAGTCTTTATTATACCACGAGTCAGAAGAGAAATAAAAAGCCGTCTCCAACTAAACATGAAACAAGATGAAAAATAGCATTTATTCCCTCTGTCCTTCCTTTTGAAGGAGAGATTCATCATAGAGAAGAAGTCATTTATCCAGACTTTTTCATTTTGAAAAAAAGCTAACAGCTTGCTTTTTTTATGGTATACTAGCAAGGAAACGAATTCGCATCATGCGATAAAGGAGGAAGAGCCCCGTGGCAGAAAAGGAAACTTTTTATATCACTACGCCAATCTATTATCCAAGCGGCAAACTTCATATCGGCAACTCATATACTACGATTGCATGTGACGCAATTGCTCGTTATAAACGGTTGATGGGCTTTGATGTGTTTTATCTCACTGGAGTGGATGAACATGGTCAAAAAATCGAAACAAAAGCAGAAGAATTAGGTGTAAAACCGCAAGAATACGTAGATAAAATGGCGGCTGATGTCAAAAAACTATGGAAAACGCTTGATATCAGTTATGACAAATTCATTCGTACGACAGATGATTACCATAAAGCAGCTGTTCAAAAAATATTTGATCGTTTATTAGAACAGGGAGACATTTACTTAGGTGAATATGAAGGCTGGTACTCTGTTTCTGACGAAGAATTCTTTACGGAAACACAACTTGCAGAAGTGTACAAAGATGATGAAGGCAATGTGATCGGCGGTAAAGCGCCAAGCGGACACGAAGTAGAATTGGTAAAAGAAGAATCTTACTTCTTCCGCATGAGCAAATACGCAGATCGTCTGTTGGAATACTATGAAGAACATCCTGAATTCATCCAACCAGAATCTCGTAAAAATGAAATGATCAATAACTTTATCAAACCAGGATTAGAAGATCTTGCAGTTTCAAGAACAACCTTTACTTGGGGGGTACCAGTCAAGAGTGATCCGAAACATGTGGTGTATGTATGGATCGATGCATTGTCCAATTACATCACTGCACTAGGCTACGGGTCCGAGGATGAAAGTCTATTCGAAAAATACTGGCCTGCAGATGTTCAGATGGTCGGTAAAGAAATCGTTCGCTTCCATACGATCTATTGGCCAATCATGCTGATGGCTCTTGATTTGCCTCTACCTAAAAAAGTATTTGGTCATGGCTGGTTATTGATGAAAGATGGAAAAATGTCTAAATCAAAAGGAAATGTCGTTTATCCTGAAATGCTTGTGGAACGTTATGGTTTAGATGCACTCCGTTATTATTTGCTTCGTGCTGTGCCATTTGGGTCAGATGGCGTCTTTACGCCAGAAGATTTTGTTTCTCGTGTCAATTATGATCTGGCAAATGATCTAGGTAACTTATTGAATCGTACGATCGCTATGATCAACAAATATTGTGATGGTCTCGTTCCTGATTATGCCTCACTTGTCACTCCATTTGACAGTGAACTGTCTACGACGGCTGCTAACGTTGTCGGACGTTACCATGATGCAATGGAAAAAATGGAATTCAATACAGCGTTAGCTGAAATCTGGGTGCTGATTTCTCGTGCAAACAAATACATTGACGAAACAGAACCATGGGTATTAGCAAAAGATGAAGAAAAGAAAGCTGAATTGAATAGTGTCATGATCCATTTAGCTGAATCCTTGCGTATCGCCGCAATTTTACTTCAACCGATCATGACAGAAACGCCAGAGAAGATCTTCAATCAACTAGGGTTGGATCCTGAAACGATGAATCTTGAAGGATTGCACTTTGGCGAATTCCCTTCAGGAACAAAAGTAGTTGCAAAAGGTACACCAATCTTCCCACGTTTGGATATGGAAGAAGAAGTTGCTTTTATCCAAGAAAAAATGTCTGAAGGTACTCAAACAAACGAAGATACAGTCAAATGGGATCCAGAAGAAACAGAACTTGTTTCAACGAAAGAAAAACAAATCAAATTTGATGTATTTGAAAAAGTTGAACTAAAAGTAGCAGAAGTCATCAACTGCCAAAAAGTAGAAGGGGCAGATAAGTTGTTGCAATTCCGACTAGATGCTGGAGACAGCCAAGATCGTCAAATTTTGTCAGGAATCGCTGAATTCTATCCTGATCCAAGCGAACTGATCGGGAAAAAAGTAGTGATCGTCGCAAATCTGAAACCACGAAAGATGCGTGGACAAATCAGTCAAGGAATGATCCTTTCCGCAGAAGCACCAGATGGCTCTTTACAAGTGATTGAAGCACCAAAATCCATGCCGAATGGCTCAGAGATCGCATAAAATCATAAGAAAAACTCGCAAGACAATGCTGCTTGCGAGTTTTTTTAATTCCTGTCAATTGCCCCAATGGTGATTATGGAAGCCAATCATATAATAAACACATGTAACTATACAAAATGTATCCTAGAAAAATTACCCACCGATGGAATCTGCAGCTTCCTAAAAACAAAAGAAAAAGTGGCTGCGAATAGTTGAATAAAATATTTGTGATCCTTTCCTCTGTCTGCCAATTAAGAAAAAGGCTAATAGGAATCGTAAAGACAGAAAGAAGCAACGTAATGATAAGTGGACGGGCGGTTTTTATTTGATTTTATGGTAACCTTTTATTTTTGTCTTCAAACGGCTTGGTAAGAGCGCAGTAAGCAGTGCAAATGGAATCGAAAAGACATACCAGAAAATCGTTCTTCCAATACCATAACGCTGATACAGTTTCGTCAACATCACATGAAGCAAGATCAATCCTAAAAGTAAGGCACCAGCTGAAAACCAATGATTATTCCAATGCATGACTTCACGAAGTGCCATCACTCCGAAGGGATAAAAATAAAAATAGATCCCTACTAAGGTCATCCGCCAGTTCTTTGTAAATGTTCCAATGTTCAATAAAAAGAAAATCGCTGAAAGCAAAATACCGATAGGTGGGAATAGCCCCACTAGAAAGGAATACAACATCCCCCACAAAATCATCACGGGACCTTTGATCAATGCAACGATTGCGATGAACACAGTCAGCAATATCAATTTTTGTGATAACGTTGCAATGGTCAATAATCCAAATAAAATCAACGTGAACCAATGCCAACGGGACTGCTGCTGTTCTTTACGAGAAAAATCGATTCGGTTGGATAAATAATCTGCTAATTTCGGATAAGAACGCTTAAAATCCATAAACTGTTCCTCCTTCGTGGAAAAGGTAGGTTTAGTATACGCAAAATAAAGAGGAAATACATCCGTCTTAAGAGGGAGTTTTTCATTGAAAGTGGAGAAAAAAGAATGGTAAATTAAAATATTCTCAGTTATACTGAAAATTATACCAAATTTCAAAGAAGAAAGAGGATGGGAATGAAAGGCAAACTAAAACGAGAAATCAATCTGTTTGGCGCATTAGCTACCGTTATGGGAACCGTGATCGGCGCAGGGGTCTTCTTTAAAACCGCTGCTGTTACTGCAAGCACGCAGTCTACAAGTTTGACATTACTAGCTTGGCTTTTGGGTGGTTTCTTAACGATCTGTGCTGGATTGACAGTGGCTGAATTAGCTACAGCGATCCCAGAAACTGGTGGAGCTGTCAAATATATTGAAGCAGCTTATGGAAAGCTGCCCAGCTTTTTATTAGGATGGGCGCAAAGCTTGATTTATTTCCCCGCTAATATTGCTGCATTATCGATTATCTTTGCGACACAATTGACGAACTTATTACAATTATCTACCGACTACCTTTTGTTGATTGCAGTGATTACCGCTGTTTCTGTGACAGGATTGAATTTATTAGGAACAAAAGTCGGTGCGTCTGTACAATCAGTGACGCTGATTGTTAAATTGATACCAATTGCCGTGATTGTCGTATGGGGATTATTGACACCAGGACAAGGAACTGTCCAGCTATTTCCAATCGAAGCTGGAAAAGAGGTTACTTTTGTCGAAGGCTTGAGCAGTGCGTTGCTAGCAACATTGTTTGCTTATGACGGCTGGTTAGGCGTCGGCGCAATGGCTGGTGAAATGAAACGGCCGGAAAAAGATTTGCCTAAAGCGATTATACTTGGGCTGAGTTTTGTCACTGTCGTTTATTTATTGATCAATTTTGTTTTCTTGAAAACTCTGCCGATTGATCATCTTGCCGGTAATTTGAACGCAGCTTCTGAAGCATCAGACGTCATTTTTGGAGAAATCGGCGGAAAACTGGTCACTATTGGGATTTTGATTTCGGTATACGGGGCATTGAATGGGTATACCTTAACTGGGATTCGTGTGCCTTATGCGATGGCTTTGGAAGACGAGCTACCTTTCAGCAAACAGCTGACAAAGCTTTCAAAGAAATTTACGGTACCTTATGTTCCTGCGATTTTCCAGTTAGCAGTAGCTTGTATTATGATGAGCCTTGGTTCTTTCGACTTTTTAACCGACATGTTGATTTTTGTGATGTGGCTATTCAGTTTACTGATTTTTATCGGTGTCTTTATTTTAAGAAAAAAAGCGCCGGAATTGCCACGCCCATATAAAGTACCACTTTATCCAATCGTTCCGATTATTGCGATTCTCGGTGCTATTTTCATTTTAGGTATGACGATGATGACGCAAACGAAATTAGCATTGATCGGTATAGGTGTTACCTTGATTGGTATCCCAGTCTATTATCAAAAAAAGAAAAAACGCTCAGAAGAGTAAAATATTTCAACAACAGACAGAAAAAGTACGAACTAAGTCCTCTGGATTTTCGTGCTTTTTCTGTTTCAACAAAACAAGTTCTTCTATTTTGATTTTTGCTACTTCTGCAAGCAGTGCTAATGTGCTAAAGTAAGAATGAAAAGGAGAGATAAACATGATATTTGATTCTCATACCCATTTAAATGCGGAACAGTTCAATGAAGATATTCCAGAAACGATTCAGCGAGCACAAGAAATGGGGGTAACGAAAATGGCGGTCGTGGGCTTCGATACGCCAACGATTGAAAAGTCTTTGCAATTAAGCCATGACTATCCAAATATATACAGTATTATCGGCTGGCATCCGACAGAGGCTGGCAGTTATACGAAAGAAATCGAAAATAAATTACAAGAACAATTGACTTTGCCAAAGGTTGTAGCATTAGGAGAAATTGGCTTGGATTATCATTGGATGGAAGACCCGAAAGAAGTCCAAGATAAAGTATTTCGCAGACAGATTGCTATCGCAAAAGAAATGAACCTTCCAATCAGTATTCATACTAGAGAAGCACTTGAAGACACGTATCAAATCCTAAAAGAAGAAGATGTTCGAGATATTGGTGGAATCATGCATAGTTTCAGCGGTGATTATGAATGGGCAAAACGATTTCTTGACTTAGGGATGCATATTTCATTTAGTGGTGTCGTCACTTTCAAAAAAGCATTAGACGTCCAAGAGGCTGCAACAAATGTACCAATCGAACGATTACTTGTGGAAACAGATGCCCCTTATTTGGCACCAGTTCCTTTTAGAGGAAAGCGAAATGAACCAGGCTATACTCGTTATACAGTAGAAAAGATTGCTGAACTTCGGAATCTGCCAACAGAAGAAGTGGCTGCCCAAACATGGTCAAATGCGCACCGATTATTTGGTCTAAGCGAACATGGATAAGATGAGGATCCAAGAGATTATAGTCGTTGAAGGAAAAGACGATACAAGAAGGCTACGGGAAGTAGTTGATGCAGATACGATAGAAACGATCGGTTCTGCTATCAATGAAGATATCCTGATGCAAATTGAACATGCCCAAGAAACACGAGGGGTGATCGTTTTTACCGATCCTGATTTTTCAGGAGAAAAAATAAGAAAAATCATTATGGAAGCTGTTCCTCAGGCAAAACATGCTTTTTTGCCGCGTACACAAGCTAAACCAAAGAAAAAGGGAAGTCTTGGTGTTGAACATGCAAGTGATGCTGCTATTTTAGAAGCATTGAAAAAAGTTGTGACGCCAGACATTTCCCAAACGGCTGTTTCTGAAATCACTAGACAAGACCTTTTAGACTATGGTTTAATAGCTGGAGCACAAGCAAAAGAAAAACGAGAAAAACTAGGTGATGAGTTGCGTATCGGTTATACGAACGGCAAACAATTGGAAAAACGTTTGAAGATGTTTCGTATCACGCCGAAAGAGCTCGCACAAGCAATGAAAATAGTGGAGGAACAACATGAGTGAATATCGTGAAATCGCGACACCCTCTAGAACAAAAGAGATTTTATTGAAACATGGTTTTTCATTTAAAAAAAGTTTAGGACAAAATTTTCTCACTGAACCAAATATTTTAAGAAAAATCGTAGAAACTGCGCAAATAGATGAACGAACGAACGTGATCGAAGTTGGGCCAGGAATCGGCGCATTGACAGAACAATTAGCGATGCATGCAAAGCAAGTCGTAGCATTTGAGATTGATGATCGTTTGATCCCTGTATTGGCTGATACGATGCAACCCTATGACAATGTGACCATCATACATCAAGATATTCTGAAGACGGATTTATCAACAGCCGTAAGAGAAACATTTCATGAAGAGCTTCCGTTAAAAGTCGTAGCAAATTTACCTTATTATATTACGACGCCCATCATGATGCATTTTCTTGAATCGGATTTGGTCGTGGATGAATTAGTCGTCATGATGCAAAAAGAAGTAGCTGATCGAATCTCTGCTGAACCAGGAACGAAAGCATACGGTTCATTATCGATTGCTGTTCAATATTATATGGAAGCCAGTTTAGCCTTCATCGTACCAAAAACAGTATTTGTCCCTCAGCCAAATGTAGATTCAGCGATTTTGAAACTGACAAGAAGAGATACACCGGCAGTAGAAGTGACGGACGAAAAAGCATTTTTCCGATTGACAAAAGCTGCATTTCAGCAAAGAAGAAAAACGCTTTGGAATAATTTGCAGCATTCGTATGGCAAAGATGATCAGACAAAAGCATGGTTAGCAAAAAGCTTGGAAACGGCTGGAATCGATCCAAAACGTCGTGGAGAGACGTTGTCATTACAAGAATTTGCCGCATTAAGCAATGCGATGTCAGAAAATAAGCAGTAAAAAAAGAGGTTGTGACAGAAGTGATCAGCTTCAAGAAATAAGAAGAAATTTACGAAAATTGCTTCTCCTATTTTTGATTTGGTTGGTCTTATTTCCGCAAAGGCAAGCTTTTGATTCCCATTATGAACAAGGAGATGTGACACAAATTTTGTCACATCTCCTATTTTTGTCTCTTGATCAAAAAATTCTTATACTGGATACTCACACTCGTTTTGTATGGATTTAGAAAAGAATATGTGTCTTGACAGTTATTGATAAGTGAGTTATACTAAGTCGACATTTATGTGTCAAGACATATTAGGAGAGGGAAAAAATGAGAAAAAATTCAGTTCGAAAACTAACGATTTCTGCTTTATTGATTGGGATGGGGGTCATTATCCCAATGGTTATGCCTAAAATCATGATCCCACCTGCTTCTTTTACATTAGCGTCTCATGTGCCATTATTTATTGCGATGTTTTTTACACCAGGAGTTGCAGTGGCTGTTGCACTAGGTACGACATTCGGTTTCTTTTTGACAACACCAGTTATCATTGCATTGCGCGCATTGTCACATCTTGTATTTGCATTGATCGGGGCATGGTACTTGCAGAAGCATCCGAGTATCGTTTTAAAGAATGGACAGTTTACTTTTACTAATTGGCGTTTCCAAGGGTTCAATTTTGTGATAGGTGTGATTCATTCTTTAGTAGAAATGCTAGTAGTCAGCATCTTTTACTTCATCGGTAATATGCCTGACACGTATTACTCTCAAGGATATTTTTATACAGTGTTCATCTTGATGGGAATTGGTGGACTCATCCACAGTTTGGTTGATTATAATATTGCTTATTTTATAGCAGGAACACTCAGCAAATACTTTGATATCCCGGTATTTACGGCAGCAAAAAAAGGAAATCGGAAAGAATCGATTCAAGGATACGCGAAGAAAACGACATACTAATGATCTATCAAAGAAAAACTCTCATCTGCTAACGGATAATAAATCCGCTAAGATGAGCGTTTTTTGTCCTAAAAAGAGCTACACCACTATTTTCTGGCGTAGCTCTGAAGGGGGCAGATTAGGGAAGTTTAGGGAAGTTTGATGACTTGTTCGGTTTCTTTATCAAAGAAGTGCCCTTTATTGATGTTGAAGGCAAGGTCAACCATTTCACCTGGTTTATGGAAATCTCTTGCATCTACTTTTGAGATGAACTCAGTAGAACCAGTTTTTGTGTAAAGCATCGTTTCAGCACCAAGTAATTCGGAAACGACAACTTCTGATTTCACTACGGCTTCAGGTGAAGCTTCAAGGGCTACTTGTTCACTGTGGATGTCTTCTGGACGAATGCCGAAGATGACTTCTTTTCCTTCATAACCTTTTTCGACTAATACTTTGTTTTTCCCTTCAGGAATACGAAGCTTAAGCCCATGTCCATCTGTGATGACACCGTTTTTCAATGTCACATTAAAGAAGTTCATGGCAGGAGATCCAATAAAGCCGGCAACGAACATATTGACTGGTGTATCATAAACTTCTTTCGGTGTACCGATTTGCTGGATAAATCCGTCTTTCATGATAACGATTCGGTCAGCCATAGTCATCGCTTCTGTCTGATCATGAGTAACATAGATTGTCGTTGTTTCAAGACGTTGGTGAAGTTTGGCAATCTCAGCACGCATGGCTACACGTAATTTAGCATCTAAGTTTGACAATGGTTCATCCATCAAGAAGACTTTGGCATCCCGAACGATTGCACGTCCTAATGCTACACGTTGTCTTTGTCCACCAGATAAAGCAGCTGGTTTTCGTTTCAAGTATTCTGTCAGTCCGAGGATCTCTGCTGCATTGTCCACACGCTTTTTAATGTCTGCTTTATCATATTTACGTAATTTCAAACCAAAAGCCATATTATCATAAACAGTCATGTGAGGATACAATGCATAGTTTTGGAAAACCATGGCAATATCACGGTCTTTAGGTGCCACGTCATTCATGACTTTTCCGCCGATATTTAGTTCTCCTTCAGAGATATCTTCCAGTCCCGCAATCATTCGCAAAGTAGTTGACTTTCCACAACCGGAAGGACCAACAAAAACGATAAATTCACGGTCTTTGATTGATAGATTAAAATCAGTCACAGAATAATTTTCTGCATTATCATATTTTTTATATACGTTTTTCAGAGCCATTTCTACCATAATACGTTCCACACTTTCTTTTTTAGTTTTATTAACTGATTAAAGTATAAATGAAAGCGTTAACTAAGTTCAATGTCATGTTGAACAAGAATTTTTTCTTTTTTTTGTCAATGTGCTAGTTTTAAGCTTCAATAAATATCCATAAGAAATAAAAACTGATACACTGGAGTAAATAAGTATGTTAACCATATCAAAAGGAGTGTCTCTTATGAAAATCGCTTTGATCGCTCATGACCGAAAAAAACCTATGATGGTGAAATTAGCAACAGCGTATAAAACAATATTGGAAAAACATGAACTTTTTGCTACCGGGACGACTGGACAACGGATCACGGAAGCGACCGGCTTGCCCATTCATCGGTTTAAATCCGGACCGTTAGGCGGAGATCAGCAAATTGGAGCAATGATCTCGGAGGACCAGTTAGATTTGGTGATTTTTCTTCGAGACCCCCTAGCTGCACAGCCGCATGAACCAGATGTAACAGCACTTATCCGTTTATCTGATGTTTATGAGATTCCGTTGGCTACGAATATCGGAACAGCTGAGGTGCTGCTAAGAGGACTGGAAGCCGGCTTCCTAGATTTTCGAAGAATCGTCCATGAAATAGACAAACGTCCACTTTCATTTTGATGGATAAGTGTATAGAAAAATAACGTTTAATGTTCGCCTATATGTAGCTATAAAAGCTAAACGAACTGAGAATATGCGATATAATACGAACGTATTGTATAATATAACCAATAATATTAGTTTTTCGTGTTTGCAGTAAATGTGAAAATATGCTATAGTTTCTGTGGGAAAAGATCCCAAAAATAATACAGAGTAGAAAATAAAGCGTTAAGTGCTAAGAGGATGGGATGTTGCCTCTTGGACGAAGGACGTAATGTTCGCGGTTTTATTTTCGCATTCGCTGCATGATACGATGTAGCAGCTCTTAAAGGAGATGCTAAAAATGAAGAAACACCGGTTAGACGCACGTATGATTGCTATTATGGGCTTACTGATTGCATTGATGGTCACGTTGTCCCGTCTGGTAGCAATCGAGACCCCATTTATTAAAATCAGTGTCACATTTATTCCACAAGTGATCATGGGCATTCTTTTTGGTCCTTTTTGGTCAGGGATAGGTGCAGTTTTAGCTGATTTAGTAGGAATGGCTCTCTTCTCGAAATCTGCATTTTTTATTGGATTTACATTGAATGCATTTATTGAAGGAGCAATCTACGGATTCTTTTTCTATCGAAAAGAAATCACTTGGAAAAATGCCATTTTGGCTACGCTTAGTGTCACGCTGATCATAAACTTATTTTTGACACCATTATGGCTTGCGTTGATGTACCATGTGCCATTGTTCAGCTGGGTCGTTTGGGCGCCCCGCCTGTTAAAAACAGTGATATGGTTACCGATTCAATCAATTGCCATTTATTACGTAGGACGTAGTGTTCCTTACAAAAAAATTTTAAGAAGTTTAGCGATCCACGCTAAATAAAAAACAAGCAGTCTTCCCATCCCAGAAGACTGCTTGTTTTTATTGTGCTGTGAATTGTGCTTGATAGAGCCGTCGGTAATAACCATCTTTTTGAAGCAACTCATCATGGGTGCCCATTTCGACAATGGCTCCCTGATCCATCACTAATATCTGGTCCGCATTTTTGATTGTGGACAGGCGATGGGCAATAACAAAACTGGTTTTTCCCTCCATCATTGCTAAGAAAGCTTGTTGGATTTTTTTCTCTGTCAATGTATCGACTGAGCTGGTAGCTTCATCTAAGATCAACATAGGCGGATTACTGATCATCGTTCGAGCAATCGTCAACAGTTGGCGTTGGCCATCTGATATCTTTAACCCTTGACCGCCAATCTTAGTATCTAATTTTTCCGGCAAACGTTCAACAAATTCATACATATAAGAGGCTTTTAGGGCATCATTGATTTCTACGTCACTTGCTTCCGGATTCCCAAAACGAAGATTTTCTCGCAATGTACTGTCAAATAGCCAAGTATCTTGTAACACCATTCCAAAACTTTTACGTAATGTATCACGTTGGATAGAGCGGATGTCATGGTCATCGATTGTAATCGTTCCTTTTGTTGTGTCATAAAAACGCATCAGCAAATTAACAAGTGTGGATTTTCCGGCCCCTGTTTTTCCTACTATAGCAATGGTTTGACCTGGATAAGCAGTAAAATTGAAATCTTCGATCAAACGCTGTTTGGGGTCATAAGAAAAAGAAACATGATCAAAAGAGACTTTTCCTTTGATATTTTTGGGTTCCAAGGCATAGGCATCTGGCAAATCAGGCTTTTCTTCTGGTTGATCGATCAAATCAAATGCTCGTTCTAGACCAGAAAAAGCGGTTTGCAGTTGTGTCGTGATTCCAGAAAGTTCGATAAATGGTTTAGAAAACTGACTTGAGTAGATCGTAAAGCTGGAAATCACACCAACAGTGATTGACGAACCACTCTTCAATGCCAATAGGCCGCCAACTAAACCAATCGATAAATAAGCAAGGTGATCTACAAAACGAGAAGACGGGTTTGTCAAGGAAGAAGAAAATTGTGCCCGTTGTCCTTTTTGATATAGATCAGCATTTAGCAGTTCAAATTGCTGTTGACTAGCTTCTTCTTGCTGAAAAGCTTTCACGATTTTCTGATTACCGATTCGTTCGGTCACAAAGCCCGAGATCTCCCCAATGATTCTTTGCTGTCTATCGAAATTTGTTTGCGAAGCACGAGCAACGATCCAACTCACAAGGAAAATAATCGGTGTGGAACAAAGAACGACCAATGTCAGAAGTGGACTTAGACGCATCATAAAAATAAACGAAAGAAGGATGATCGCAACTCCGGAAAACAATTGATTGAAGGCAGCAGAAATCGCAATAGAAATGTTGTCCATATCATTTGTAAATCGACTGACGATATTTCCATGAGAATTTTGATCATAATAACGAAGTGGCAATCGATTCAGTTGAGCAAAAGCATCTTTTCTTAATGTTGCAACGGACAAGTAAGCTAACCGATTGCTTAATACTTGGATGAGCCATTGACTGACTACGTTGATCAAAACGATCCCACCGAACAGAATCAGTAAATGGAATAGTCGATTGAAGCGAACTTGTCCTTCTCCGATCATTTGATCGATACTTTGGCCAATTTGTAACGTCATCACAACTGTTGCGATCCCGTTGATGATCCCTAGTAATACAGCTAGCCAAATGTCTTTCGCATAAGCAGTAAGATAAGGGATGAAGCGACGGAGTGTCTGCAAGGATAATTTTTTTACTTTCATAACTATTCTTCCTCCTGTGATGCGACGATTTCCTGATATTCCGCTGATTGAGCAAGTAATTCTTCATGCGTACCTTGAGCAGCGATCTTTCCTTGATCCATCACTAAGATATGGTGGGCTTCTTGAATGGAGCGGACACGTTGGGAGATAATGATCACTGTACTGCCAAGATAAGTCTGCAGCGCCTTACGCAAATCCAAGTCAGTCTGATAATCCAACGCACTCAAAGAGTCATCTAAAATCAGTAATTCTGGCTTGGCAATCAAAGCTCTTGCAATCGTTAGTCGCTGTTTTTGACCGCCGGAGAAATTTTTTCCGTTTTCCATGACTTTTGTATCTAAACCATTTGGAAGCTGACGTACAAATTCTTCTGCCTGAGCGATTTTCAGGGCTTCCCAACACTCATCTTCTGTGGCATCTTGCTTACCCCATTGAAGGTTTTCACGAATAGTCCCAGTAAATAACACGGAAGTTTGGGGAACAAGGGCGATTTGCTGACGAAGATGATCCAGCTGCCAAGAACGAACGTCCATTCCATCCATTATGACTGTACCGGAACTGACATCATAGAAGCGCGGAATCAATTGAGTCAAAGTCGTTTTCCCGCTTCCCGTTGGACCAATGATTCCAAGGACCGTATTTCGCTTCAGCTGAAATGTAATCCCTTGAAGAGAAAGCCCAGAATCAGGAGTATAACGGAAGTCAACGTGATCAAAAGCGAGAATCGATTCAGAAGAAAAATCGGGAGTAGTACTGATCTCGGCTTCAAGAATCGAATTCTCTGTGTCTAGAACCTCTTTTACTCGATTACCTGAAGCTTCGGCACGTGTGAAGATCACGACGAGGTTTGAAACAACGATCAGTGCCAAAAGCATTTGATTCATATAATTGATCAAAGCAAGAACTTGTCCTTGTTGCAAACTCCCAATGTTTACTTTGATCCCGCCGACTGTTAGCAAACAAATGATTCCGACATTCATAATCAAGGTCGTAGCAGGTGATAAAAGGGCAGAGATATTGGAAACACGTAAATAATTGTTCGCTAGATCATTTGTGCTTTTATCAAACTTTTCTGTTTCTTTTTTTGTCTGTGCAAATGCACGTATGACACGAACGCCGCTAAGATTCTGGCTGACGTGTTCATTGAGCTGGTCTAGTTTTTCTTGCACTTTTTGATAGAGAGGAACAGTTTTTCTGATGATAAAAAATAAGATGATGGAGAAAATAGGCAATAATGCTAAGAAAAACAGACCTACTTCCCAGTCGATCACAAAAGCCATGACTACTGAACCGATGCTTAAAAATGGTGCTCTAATCAATAAACGAATGACCATTGCTAAAGCTAGTTGAAGCTGATTGATGTCGTTTGTCATTCGAGTGATCAAGGTATCTGTTCCAAAATGATTCAACTCGTTGTGAGAGAAAGTATTGATTTTTTTGATCAGCTGATTTCGCAACTCTGTACCAAATCCTTGTGAAGCTACTGAAGCGTAGTATTGGCAAATGATAGCACAAATCAGACCAATCACAGACATAGCGACCATCCATAAGCCCATTTCAATGATTTTTCCTCGGTCATTCATTTTTAGTCCATTATCGATCAAGGAAGCCATCATTAAAGGTAGGACAAGTTCGAAGACAGCCTCAAGAAACTTGAAGAACGGACCCAAAATGATTTGCTTACGATAATCTTTTGCATAACGTAATAACTGAATCATATGATTCCTCCTATTATTTATTTGTCTACAGTTGAAAAAACAAGTACTACCACATTGTAGCTTAGGAAATTTAGAATGAAAAGAGAACAAGCCTTTTCATAAATGAAAGTTTTATTATGAAGAGATTTTAGAGATTGAATAGAATATTTTTTAGAAAAAAAGAAAGAGAACGGGAAATTCATCCCGGTCTCTTCATTCCTCCAAACGTCTATTTTGTCCGATTTTTTATAAATGAATCGTGTGCAAAAGGTGGATCAGGTACAGAATCATCAATGGAGCGCTATTTATTTTTTGAAAATAAAAAAGTAGTGATTCCATGATTTAAGTAAAAAACAGCGAGTATAAAGCAAATGATCTTAGTAATGAATAAAATCTCATAAAATGGAGAGGGCGAAGCTTCATTTTCCATAAAAACCATCGTTATTTTTGGCGAAAAAATTAAAAGTAACGATGTTATTAAATCTAATAACAGCTTTGTTTTCATAGTTTATTCTCCTTTTTTAAAAGTTGTTGAAATCGTTTTCTTTTTATGCTGTAAAGTTATTGTAACAAATTGTTTGTGGGAAAGCTAATTAATGTTGAAAGAAGGGATATGAGAATGAAAAAATCGTTGATTGGTTTATTATGTGTGGCAGCTTTAGGGGGGGGAAGTAATATCGGACAGCCTGTGTTTGCTGTAGAAGTGGATGCATCAGTGATCGACATATCAAATGAAAAGAAAGAGATAAACATAAGTCCCGTACTCACTTTTGATGAAATGGTGCGAGAAGTAGCAAAAGAAAACGGCATCCCTATTATCCAAGCACAACAAGAGCTTGGATTCACAGATGAAAGTGCAAGACAAGCACGTACAGCAAGAGCAACATACAGAACATTATCGCAATCTTTCACAGTCAATGCTAGTTATAGACCCACGATGCGCTTTTATTGCGAGACCAGTGAAAGTGGAAATTTTAGGGCTATCAAAAGAATCGTACGAGTTGAAATGATCCGCGGATATAATGGTTTGTCGAAACAATTTGGTGGAACTGTTTATGTTCATTTAGAAGATGCTAACCGTATTTTTTACATTGTAAATGGCGACTTCTTCAATAATGGTTCAACAACTTGGAATGCAGGGGTGAACATCGGAGTAGGAAGAAACGCTTCTATTAAGTTTGGTGTAACGAATACAACCTCTCATTATCAATATCGCTATGTAGAAAGTCGTTTGCGATTTTGATATCAAAACAGCATACGAAAAAGAAAACAAGGCAGGAACAGTGATGTTTCTACCTTGTTTTCTTAATCAATGGGAAAAAACTAAGAGTGGTGTACGTAATCAATAAAAAGGATGGTGACAACAGTACCTCTTTACTCTCTGAAAGCATCATAACTCGTTTTTCCTCGTTACGCCAATAAATTGTTGTTATACCAGATATAAGGATTTGTAATAACAAAAAGCAGACAGAAAAATTGAGAGCTGTGCCTCCTATTTTGTGTGGAAGGATTTATAGAACGCAAAAATCAAGATAAAGATAAATAAAAATCCTGTTTCGGCTATATATTGCGTATCTACATCAATAAAACGGGTTTGTTCTGTCATAGCCATATAAAGCAAAGGTAAAAACACAACCACAGCGAGATAAGATCCGATGATTTCGCGAAAAGTTTTCCAAGAAG
Source organism: Enterococcus sp. C76 (assembly GCF_040886985.1). Lineage (NCBI taxonomy): Bacteria > Bacillati > Bacillota > Bacilli > Lactobacillales > Enterococcaceae > Enterococcus > Enterococcus sp. C76. Next base: position 133,523 of record NZ_JBFOEY010000007.1, read on the forward strand.
TATACTTCCTCTTTTTAGATTTATCCGATTTCATTGAATAGTCATAGCCTCCTTGTTCTTTCTTTATTGTTTGGAAATCCCAGTATAAAAACCGGAAGGAACTGTTCTTTTTTAGAATAAAAATTATAAGGGATAAGTGAGCTGCTGTCTATAACAAGACATATTTTTCAACCCTTTATTAAAGATTTTATTGACAAAATGAATCCGTTTTCTATGATGGAGTAGGGGTGGATAAGTTGTTAAAACACGAAATTTTATGCTACTTAGAGAACCAGACAGCCTTTTTCGATCTCAACCATATGAATGAGGTTTTTACAGCAAAAAGATTGGCTGAACATTTTGGGGTAAAAAGAAACACAGTCAGTCATTATTTGAACCAGTTGAATGAGGAGAAACTACTAGTCAAAATCAATTCTCGTCCAGTGGTTTATTTCCACAAAGAAGCTTTTGAAAAACAATTTTTTAAGTTACGTACGAATTTTTATTTTTCTATCAATGATCTTAAAGAAGAACAGCCTTTTTTCGCACAACCAAAAGATTTATTCTCTTTTATGATCGGACACGACGCCAGTTTGAAAGAAAGTATCGAACAAATCAAAACAGCTCTTTACTATCCAGATGGCGGACTGCCACTTTTGATCACAGGTGAAAGCGGCACAGGTAAAAGTTATTTAGTCCATTTAGTCTATCAGTATTGTCTGCTTCATGATTTACTAGAGGACTCTGCACCATTCATCACTTTCAATTGTGCACAATATGCAGATAATCCTGAACTGTTGACTAGCAATTTGTTTGGTCATGTCAAAGGAGCTTACACTGGAGCAGAAGAAAATAAAAAAGGGGCTTTCGAAGCAGCAGATGGTGGAATCTTGTTTTTAGACGAGGTACATCGCTTAACACCAGAAGGGCAGGAAAAACTATTCACCTATCTTGATCAAGGTGTGATTTATCGTATGGGAGAACCTAATTTGTCACGGCGGATCAAAACACGTCTTTTTTTTGCCACAACAGAAGAGGCCACTAGTCATTTCTTAACCACTTTCATTCGAAGAATACCTATCCGAATCGAACTACCTGCACTCAATCAGCGTAGTCGAAATGAACGGCTAGAACTGGTTTACTCTTTTTTTATCGAGGAACAAAGAAAAATGGGGAGCCCTTTGTCAGTCAGTGGCCCAGTTTTGTCACTTCTAGCAGGTCAAAAATTATCTGGAAACATAGGAGAGCTGAAAAATATTGTCAAAGTTTCAGCAGCAAAAGCGTATGCTGAACAACGTGAACAGTCGGAGATTCATGTCACCATCCATCATTTGCAAAAAGAACTACTCGCTGAGCCCATTACCAAAAATACAGCACAGCAAGGAATCTATATCACGCAAGACCAGACCTTAGAACAATTGATGGAAAAGCAACAACCAGAACAGCAACGAATCGTTAAAAGTTTTGAGCAAATCCTGCTTGATTTCAAAAAAAATAAGTGTCTTCTATATTCTTGCGAAGGAAAACTAAAACAAGAAGTGATCCAATTATTTGATTTTTTGCTATTTGAGACCAGTAGACAAGAAAAACACGAGCTGTTGGTTTATTGGACTCAATCTATCCGTGAGACCTTTCGACAAATGGAGTCTGCCTATCAAATCAAGTTCGATGGAAACAGTGTCTATGCCTTGAGTTACTATCTTTATCAGCGAAGCACTGTCAAATGGTTACCGGAAGAACATGCGATTATCCAACTAATCAAAGAATTAGAAAAACAGGTTTCTCAATCTTATCCATCTAGTTATCATTATGTCCAGCGAATCTTGGAACTGAGTAAGATTAAATTAGATATTGAAGTCACTAGTATGGATCGGATTTTACTGACGATCTATCTAAAAAAAGCAAAATGGTCAAAAGAAAAACAACTGCCAAAAGCAATGATTGCTGCGCACGGTTATGCAACTGCCAGCAGTATGGCAAATGTGGTCAATCGTTTATTACAAGAAGATCTATTTGAATCATTTGATATGCCACTAGATGTCACACCACAGCAGATTGCTGCAGAAATCGTGGATTATTGCGAAAACAGCGATGTTTCAAGTGGGTTGATCATATTAGTAGATATGGGATCTCTGAAAGAAATCCATCAGTTTTTTAAAAAACAATTATCTGTACCACTTTTGATTTTGAATAATGTGACGACACCTTTAGCCATCACAGTAGGGGAATGCTTGAAAAAAAATGCAGCTTTAGAAGAAATAGCAGAAGAGGCCGTTCGTCAAATCCAACCAGAATGGCGGCTCCTCTATCCACAAGAAAATAAACCCAAAGCACTCATTACTACCTGCTTCACTGGAATCGGCACGGCGGCTCACCTAAGTGAACTGCTAGAGAAAAGTTTGCCTACGACTTGTCAGTTGAAAATCATCCCATATGAATATCAGCGATTAAAAGATAAGAAAAACAGTGAACCATTGTTTTCCATATACGAAATCGTAGGGATCATAGGTACCGCAGATCCTGCTATCACCGATATCGACTATCTTTCATTAGAAGACCTCATCTCAGGAGAGAAGATGTCTGTACTAGCAGAATGGTTGGATTCTGCTATGAATGTTTCAGATAAGGAAACATTCAACCAGAACATCATTCGCAATTTTTCATTGGAGAAAGTACTGGACTCTGTGACTATTCTAGATACAGAAAAGGTGATGGAGGAAATCGATCATTTTATGCGAGAATTAGAGGTGCAGTTGAATCGAAGAATCAGTAATCCCAAAAAACTAGCGTTATATGTCCATGTGAGCTGTCTAATCGAACGTTTGATTCGACAAATGCCAATTGAAACCTATCAAGGATTAGAGAAATGGGAACAGTGTCAAAAAGAAGAGGTATCTGCTCTTAAATCTGCGTTTAGTGTCATTGAAGAGCATTATAGTGTCATGATCCCTCATTCTGAGATTGCCTATATCTGTGATATTTTGAGTGAAAGTACAGAGTTACTCTCGATAGAAGAAGAATTTTGAACATAAGCAAGTTGTGGCCACTAACTTTGGCACGCAACTTGCTTTTTAGTATGTGTAAGTAAAAAGAGGAGATGAAAAAGTGGACAGAGAAATTATCTTAGCTTCCCATGGGAAATTTGCTTCAGGGATACTAGATTCATTAGAGCTAATCTATGGGAAAAATCATTCTATTACTGCATTGGACTGCTATACTGATGAGAATTTTGATTTAACGGAATCAGTAAGTCAGCTGTTTATGAGGTACAAAGATAAAGAAATCATTGTTCTGACGGATCTTTTTGGCGGAAGTGTCAACAATGAATTCTTACAATATATCAATCAGGATCATGTCTATCTTGTTGCCGGATTGAATTTGCCACTCTTGATTGAGCTAGTATCTCGGTTGGACGCTGAAGTAGAGACAACTGTTTTGATCCAACAGGTGCTAACTGATTCAAAAAAAATGATCCAGTTTTGTAACGAACGGATCAATCAAAAAATAGAAGAAGACGAATTTTAGGAGGAAGAAGAATGATTGTATTGACAAGAGTTGACCATCGGTTATTACACGGACAAGTCGCTTTTTCTTGGACACAAACAATAGGCGCAGATTGTATTTTGATTGCCAATGATGATGTGCCTACTAATGAGATACGAAAGACAACAATCAAATTAGCCAAGCCGCAAGGAGTCAAACTAGTAATCAAATCCATTGATGACTCGATTGCCGCATTGAAAAGCGGTGTGACAGATAAATATAAGCTATTCATCGTAGTGGAATCAATCGAGGACGCATATAAGCTGGCAGAAGCGTATCCAGAAATCAAAACCATCAACTTAGGAGGGATCAAGGCGAAACCTGGTACTCGCAGTATTGGAAAAGCGGTGAATATTTTACCAGAAGAGGAGGAACGATTGAAAAGATTGATTGACAAACAAATAGAAGTGGAGATCCGTCAAGTACCGGCAGATAAAAAAGTGGACGTAAGGGAAGTTTTGTAAGAAAGGAAGAAACTCAATGATTGTACAAGCAGTCTTATTAGGTATCGTTGCATTTATCGCACAATCAGAATATGCATTAGGGACATCACTGCTTTCTCGTCCAATTGTGACGGGACTGTTTACAGGAATCGTGTTGGGTGATGTAAAAACTGGGATTGTCATGGGTGCCACTTTGGAGTTAGCATTTATCGGATCATTCTCAGTAGGTGCTTCGATCCCCCCTGATGTGGTGACCGGAGGAATTCTAGGCACAGCTTTTGCTATCACAGCTGGAGCTGGTACGGAAACGGCACTTTTACTAGGTTTACCAATTGCTACGTTGACATTGATATTGAAAAATATTTACTTAGGTCTTTTGATTCCAATTATGAACCATAAAGCGGACAGTTATGCAGAAGAAGGAAACTATAAAGGAGTCGAGCATATGCACTTGCTTGCCGGTTTCGGTCTTTCTTTGATGCTTGGTGTTGTGGTAATGGTTTCGTATATGGTGGGAAGCAATACGATCGGAAATCTACTCAATAAGATTCCTGACTTCGTTCAGAATGGCTTGTCAGTAGCTACAGGGTTGATTCCAGCTCTTGGTTTCGCGATGCTCGCTCGATTGCTGATTAACAAACAAGTTGCGCCATACTTTTTCTTAGGTTTCGCTATAGCTTCTTACTTAAAGATTCCTGTGACCGGAGTAGCTATTTTTGGTGCAATTTTAGCCGTTGTGGTAGTCAATATCATGAATGTCCGTCAATTGCCACTTCAAACCACTGCAGGGGAGGTCGAAGAAGATGAAGAATTCTGAGAGTAAAAACAGCAAAATAACGAAAAAAGAACTGAATCATGTATTCTGGCGTTCTTTTCAAATGGAGTTTTCTTGGAACTATGAACGACAGATGAATATGGCTTATGTTTACGCAATGATTCCGATTTTGAAAAAGTTATATCAGTCGAAAGAAGAAATGGCAGCAGCTTTGAAACGGCATCTAGAGTTTTTCAACACGACCCCACATATCGTTACATTGATTTTAGGAATCACGGCTGCAATGGAGGAAGAAAATAAGGATGATCCTGAATTTGATGTGACCGCAATCGACAGTATCAAAACATCTTTGATGGGACCACTTGCAGGGTTAGGGGATTCTTTCTTTTGGGGAACTTTGCGATTGATTGCCACAGGTGTGGGCACCTCTTTAGCTATGCAAGGAAATATTTTAGGACCTATCTTGTTCATTTTGATTTTCAATATTCCGCACATTCTGTTCCGCTATCTAGCAACAGGTTGGGGTTATCGCTTAGGAACGGGTTTTTTGAAAAAGATTCAGGCAAACGGGATGATGGAAAGTTTGACATTAGGCGCGTCTATCATTGGGTTGATGGTCGTGGGAGCAATGACTGCCACGATGATTACTATCAATATTCCTTTAAAAATCGGTTCAGGAGAAAATGCTGTGACTGTTCAAAGTATTTTTGATGATATTGTCCCAAATATCTTATGTCTGGGTGCATTTGGTGCAGTGTTTTATCTATTGAAAAAAGAAGTAAAACCATTGACGATCTTGATCGGATTAGCTTTCTTTGGGATTTTTGGTTCGTGGATAGGGATTTTTTAGAAAAGGAGCAGAGAAAATGGTTACGATGCAAGATTATATTTATGAAGAAAAGGAAGTACTAAGTACGATCTTGAAAAAGAATGATTTTTCGACAAGAAAACAAATGAAAAAAACAACGAATCTGCTGATGCTAGCAACGGGTTCTTCTTACAACGCTTGTTTAGCAGCGAAGCTGGCATTGGAATCTTATGGCGAGCTAACTGTCGATATTCAAGAACCTTTTCATTTTGCTCATTATGGAAAACTTTCTCCATCAATCGATACTGTGATTGCTGTGTCACAAAGTGGGAAAAGTGCTTCTACTGTTGAAGCAGTAAAAATGATCCAAAAACAAGAAATACCGATTATTGCTGTCACAAATGACGTACAAAGTCCACTTGCTTTAGAAGCTACACAGATTATTGATTTAGGTGCCGGGATAGAAACAGTTGGCTTCGTTACAAAAGGCTATTCTGCTACTGTCTTACAGTTACTACTCTTAGGGCTAGGAATTGGGATAAGTAAAAATAATATCAGCAAAGAAATAGAACAAAACTACATGCAACAGTTACAAAAAATAATCGATCATTTACCAGTGATTATTCAAAAAACGGAAGAATTTTTTGATGAGTATCAAAGTTTGTTTCGTTTAACACAACGCTTCATCACTATTGGCTATGGTCCAAACTGGGGAACAGCGAAAGAAGCAGAAACGAAATTGACGGAAACAATCCGTGTCCCGTCACAAGGATTTGAGTTAGAAGCTTACATGCATGGCCCATATCTAGAGGCTGATGCTTCCCATTTGCTGTTCTTTATTGAAGGGGACAATGAAAATAAGGAACGTTCACAAAAGTTGCGGAGATATATGAGTCAGTATGTTGGAGAGGCTCTCACAATTACCACAAAAAAAGCAAGAGACGAGAAAACACTTGGATTAGCAATAGAATGTGATGAATATCTGTCTATATTAGCACTTGTCGTTCCATTTCAACTATTCGCTTATAAAATCGCAGCAGCTAAAGGAATCGACTTGAACAAAAAGATCTTTGAAGACTTTGATACAGTCTTGAAAAGTAAATTATAAGAGGTGGAAATCATGTTGAAATTCAATGAAGAAGAACAAATCAAAGCAATAAAAGGTGCACTAGCTTTACGTCCGCAAGTAGAAAAAATCATCGATAAACTTTATACGGAACAATTCGATGCTGTCTATTATTTAGGAATTGGTGGAACATATGCTTCTTCGATGCAAGCTGTCACTTATATGAATGGGAAAAGCAACTTGCCTGTCTTTGTACAGCATGCTGCAGAATATTACACTACTGGGAACAAAAGATTAACAAAAGATTCTATTGTCGTCGTGTCCTCTGTTACTGGGACAACCCAAGAAGTAGTGAAAGCAGTAGAAGAAATCAAGAAAGTAGGAGCGACACTGATTGGATTTATCGATAAAGCGGAGAGTAAGTTGTCTCAACTATGCGATTTTGTGGTTACTTATCCAGCTCCCGGAACAGAACAAATCAAATTTTTTATGGTAGCAGATCGATTGATGTATTTGCATGGGGAATTCGAAGATTACTCAGAGTACTATGAACAGCTCGAACATTATTTGCCAACAGGGTTAGTTGAAGCAGAGAAAAAAGCAGATGCATTTGGCTTATCATTTGCAGAAAAGCATCGACGTGATAGCATGCATTATTTTATCGGAGCAGGGAATCAATGGGGAGCTGTTTATTCATATGCCATGTGTTATTGGGAAGAACAAAGCTGGCTCCCATCGAAATCTATCCATGCTGCCGAGTTTCTTCACGGGACGTTAGAGATCGTTGAAGAAACGACCCCAGTCACTTTATTTTTAGGCGAAGATGAACAGAGAGTGTTATCTGAACGTGTAGCTAAACTTTTGCCAAAAATTTGTAGTAATTATACATTGATAGATACAAAAGACTATCCAGTAGAAGGTATCAGCGAAAAATATCGCGGACGTGTGTTGTCTTTCTTATTGATGCATGCAGTGACACAGCGTATCGATGCACATGTCGAACAGCTGAATTGTCATCCATTAGAGATACGCCGCTACTATCGTCAGTTTGATTATTAGGATCGATTGGATGAAAAGAATATAAAAAATAAAGAGAGCAGCGACAACTGCTCCCTTTATTTTTTAGTTGTTTTCCAAGTCAGTTAATGCATTACGATTTTGAACATTGACATCGATTACATTATAAAATGCGTTATTTGTATCAGCTACATCCCAAACTGCTAAAATGACATGATACCCCAGACGATTGCTAGGAATATTGATTGTATGAGTCGGATTAGTAATAGACGAATTACCACCATTATTTACTTCACCAATGAATTCCAGGTCATTTCTATTCAATGGGGCATTTGGATTCCAACCATTTTTAGTCATGTAATAGTGCCATTTCGTCGTTGCGTGGTCAGCTGTGAAATGCCAAGTGAATCGGTTTGCCCCAGTAGTTAAGTTGTTTTTTGTCCATAACGTAGCTGTTTGTTTATCCAAAACAAAGTCACCTACTGCACCATTAGCAGAAGCAATCCGACCATTTGCAGGTCCAGCCGAAGGGAATCCTTTTGGTGCCTCTAAAGATTGTGGTTCGTTGATGATACGACCATACTTTTCAAAAGCACTTTGCCAATTATTCCTACTATCTAGAGCACCTTGATAGCCACGGCTGATAGGTTGTGAAACATAGCCATGAGCCGAGACATCTACAGAAGACAAAGCGGCGATTCCTGTTGTAGCAAGTAACATTCCTAATCCCAATAAAGTACTTTTTTTCATTTGATGATTCCTCCAGTTAGATAAAATATTTTAAGAAAAGGTTTCCTTTTCGTAAGATAGTATAAAATGTATTATTTAAATATTATTTTTTTGTATGGTATTGCAACAAAAATAAAAAACTAGAAGAATGACTATTGATAAATAGCCTTATCATTTTTATGTATAGTTTTTTTCAAAAGAGAATCTCTCAATTCAATGATCTCTTCTTTCACTTCCTCTAGTCCTAGCCATTCAAAGAAATGGATTGCTTCGTCAATTTCTTCTAGTGCTCGTTCATTGCCATCTGCTAATAGAGCTAAAGCAGTGAATGCTTTGTAACGGGCTAAGTCTAACGTATGTTTATAACGGTCACTTACTTTTTTCCATTCTCCTAAAAATAGTTTTCTAAGAAAAACAGAAGAACGATGAAAAGATAGATGTATACCGTTCAAAAGAAAATTTGATAATAATTCGGAATAATGAGCAGTATCGACATATGCTTTCATTTTTATGACACTACGCTGAAAAGAATGATAAATATACTCGTCATCGAATATAAATAAACAATTGGAAAAAATAGAAAGTTCATAGTGTCCCCATGTATCGATACCTTCCAAGTACTTTTTGATAATAGAAACTTCTGTCAAAGTTTCCGAACGAGTGAGCTTTCGGTTTCCCAGATATTGATCAATTAGTATACGTTGCGTATATAGCAGGCGATAATAAATATTCCCAGTTTTTTTATATTCTTTTAGCAGTTCATTCTCTTGCTCTTTTGTTAAATATTTTGTTGTGATCAGGTAATTAGAAAGTTTTTGTTTACTTGTAAGAGTATTGTTGTTCAGCAAAAATTGATATTCTTCAAGTGTAACATTCATCCGTTCAAGGTAATCCACTAACAATTCAAAACTGATTTTTGTTCCTCTAGATTCAAAAGCAGCTAATGTCCCTCGCTGAGAAAGCCCCTCTGTTAATTGAGCTTGTGTCAGTCCACGTTCTTTTCTTAGTTTTCGAATTAAAGAAGCATGTTTTATCATGTAAGTTACCTCCATACGTTTTTTATGAATATAAGATAACACAAGGCTGTTATCTAAGGACGAAAATGTCAATTATGTACTATTTTTGATAAAAAGTGCTCATGCTTTAAAAGCAATTTTTATTTATGTTGTAATAACATACAAAAAATGAAAAACAGATGTTGTTAAAATAAAATATATTTACCAAATACTAGGAGGTATGATGAATGAAAAAAATTTTTTGGCTGTCATTGGCAGCAATCGGCTGTTTCGCTGGAGGTGGACAAACTATACATGCTGCACAAGATTCCGCGGCATTGATGCCGGATATCTCAGAAAAGCAAATTGCTGTTGGATATTATCATAATTGGGTATCAGAGCAAGGTGCGGGATATAGAGGTGGGAAACCAGCAGAGACAGACTTAGGAAAGATCAATCCGTTTTACAATGTCATCGCAGTATCTTTTATGAAAGGCGAAGGAATCCCTACATTTAAGCCATTTAATATGAGTGATGAAGAATTCAGAAGCAAAGTGGCTGCCCTGAATGAAGAAGGACGATCAGTTATCATTTCTTTAGGCGGAGCTGATTCCCATATCGAATTGCACAGAGGACAAGAACAAGCATTTGCAGATGAAGTGATTCGGTTGGTAGAAACTTATGGTTTTGATGGTTTAGACATTGATTTAGAACAAAGCGCCATTACGGCAGGAGATAACCAGCAAGTGATCCCAGAAGCGTTGAAAATCGTACGAGATCATTATAAAAAGCAAGGAAAACACTTTATTATTTCTATGGCACCTGAATTCCCTTATTTGAGAACAGCGGGAGGCTATGTACCTTATATCACTGCATTAGAAAATGAGTATGATTTTATTGCACCACAACTATATAATCAGGCGGGCGACGGATTAAGCGTGGGAGACGAATGGATTGCTCAGAACAATGACAGTCGAAAATATGATTTCTTATATGGTATGTCAAAAGCCTTGCATAACGGAGAGAGTGGATACATTCGGATACCAGCAGATCGTCTGGCTTTGGGGATTCCAGCAAATAACGATGCGGCAGCCAACGGTTATGTGCAAGATCCATCCGTTGTCTATCAAGTATTCGAACAAATGGAAAAAGAACGTACACCTTTGAAAGGTTTGATGACTTGGAGCGTGAACTGGGACGAAGGGGTAAACTCAGCTGGTATTTCTTATAATGAATCATTTGCGAAAGCTTATCAAAATCTGTTTACGGAACAAGAACCAGATACAGAGAAACCTTCTAAACCGACCAATTTTCGAGGAACAGCAACAAGTACGACAGTCACATTGTCTTGGACTGCGTCAACGGATAACGTTCGTGTGTCACATTATAATATTTATGAAAACAATCGATTAGTAGGAACAAGCAACACTACGAATTATATACATACAGGTTTACAACCAGAAACGACTTATTCTTATACGATTGAAGCGGTCGATCCATCAGGAAATATTTCTGCACGTTCCGATAGATTGAATATCCGTACGCAAGAAGCAGCAGCTTTACCAGCACCTTCTATTCCAAACGGGTTGAGCATCAACCATGTGACACAATCAACAGTTCGTTTGGTATGGCAAGAAAATAGCTTATTGGAAGAAGTACTTTATTATGAAATATACAGAGATGGCAAGAAGATCGCTACCTCACAAACCGCTGTATTTGAAGATCAAAATTTAACAGCTTCTACTGTGTATCGCTATCAAGTTCGTGCAGTCAATCGGACAGGTGTTTCTTTACTAAGCCAGTCTGTCACAGCAAGAACCCTAGACGAGAACGGCCAAGGAAATTCTTGGACAGTCGGTACTTTTTATCAAGCAGGAGATATAGTCACATATAATGGTATTCAATATCGTTGCTTGCAAGCGCATATTGCAGCCGCACATTGGGCACCAGATACGACCTTCTCTTTATGGCAAAAAATAAGTTGATGATGAGGTCGTGATAGAAGCTACTTCTGTAACACCGTTTATCAAGCGGTTGTGAAATCAATACTTTGACCTAAGTATTACAGAAACAAAACGGCAAAATAGTTTTTCATATTTTGCCGTTTTTTAATCTAATATTGAGGGTGAGCTGATTGAACACTGTGTATCAAGAGATAATAAGCCTGATGTATAACTGCGTGTCACATCATTTACTCGGAATAAGGAGGATACGACTTTTATCAAAATTTCTACCATGTATTGATTTAAGCAAAGAGCGTGGGACAAAAGTAAAGAACACTTTTGTCTCACGCTCTAAACACGTATAACCGGCGGAAGCAGAAGCAACTCCTTCGGAAATAAGCTGAAATTCACAAAAATTTGAAAAGCAATTTTCGTGAATTCCTTCTTACTTCTTGGAGTTAAACGCTTCTGTCCCAGCCTCTTCTTGTATGTAGCTTCAATTAAGGGTTGTTAGGAGAAACTTCCCAGCCTCCCAATGGTAATGGTAATGGAAACATAGTCAAACCTCCTTTCTCTTAGTGACAAATAAAGTATAACAAGTGTAAAAAGAAAAAAATTAAAATGTACGCTATTGCAACATTTAATAGATTATTTCAAGTGAAAGTCGATAAAAGAATTAAACAAACACTTAAAAACAATGGAAATTAGTCCAAACTTTAAGAAATGTATACTATAATGGAAATTATCAATTATTTATTTGGAGGAATATCCATGAAACAAAAAATCGCAGTTCTTGGTCCTGGATCATGGGGCACTGCTTTAGCACAGACATTGGCAGAAAACGGGCATGATGTCCGGATTTGGGGAAATGTACCTGAACAGATTGACGAAATCAATACGTATCATACAAATCAACATTTTTTACCTGATTTGACGATCCCAGAATCGATTATCGGATATAAAGAATTGGCAGAAGCAGTGGATGACGCAGATGCTATTTTGTTTGTCGTTCCGACAAAAGCGATCCGTTCAGTCGCCCAGGAACTTATTGGTAAAATGAATACTAAGCCCGTCATTATCCATGCAAGTAAAGGCCTAGAACAAGATACGCATAAACGGATCTCAGAAGTTTTGGCTGAAGAGATTCCAGAAGAAAAACGACAGGCAATCGTTGTATTATCTGGCCCTAGTCATGCGGAAGAAGTAGCAGTTCATGATATTACAACGATTACAGCTGCAAGTATCGATCAAAAAGCAGCTGCTTATGTACAAGAATTATTCATGAATGATTATTTCAGGATTTATACAAATAATGATGTGATTGGTGTAGAAACTGGCGCAGCATTAAAAAATATCATTGCTATTGGTGCCGGTGCTATCCATGGGCTAGGGTTCGGAGACGATGCAAAAGCGGCCATCATGACTCGCGGATTAGCAGAAATTAGTCGTCTTGGTGTAGCAATGGGTGCCAATCCGCTGACGTTTATCGGTTTGAGCGGTGTTGGGGACTTGATTGTTACTTGTACAAGTGTTCATTCCCGTAATTGGCGCGCCGGTAACTTACTAGGACAGGGGCATAAACTGGAAGAAGTTTTGGAAAACATGGGAATGGTCGTTGAAGGTGTGGCAACGACAAAAGCAGCAGTCGAGCTAGCACAACAGCTAGGGGTTGAGATGCCAATTACTCAAACCATCTATAATGTTTTGTATAATGGAGAAGATATTAAAAAAGCAGCAAAAGAAATCATGCTACGTGACGGAAAAATGGAGAATGAATTTTCTCTTCGTTAAATAGATGATTAACAGGTAAGCGTCGTTTAGGAGGAACAGCAAGTGAAGGTCAAAAAAGCAGTTATTCCTGCCGCTGGGCTAGGAACACGTTTTTTGCCGGCAACAAAAGCCATGGCAAAAGAAATGCTTCCAATCGTGGATAAGCCAACGATCCAATTTATTGTGGAAGAAGCATTGGATTCGGGAATTGAAGATATCTTGATCGTAACGGGAAAAGAAAAGAGACCCATCGAAGATCATTTTGATGCAAATATCGAATTGGAAAACAATTTGCGGGAAAAGGAAAAAACAGAACTACTCGCTTTAGTTGAAGAAACGACTCATGTCAATCTTCACTTCATCCGTCAATCTCATCCAAGAGGACTGGGGGATGCCGTGCTTCAAGCAAAAGCATTCATAGGGAATGAACCATTTGTTGTCATGCTCGGGGATGATTTGATGAAAGATGATATCCCACTGACTCAACAATTGATGATGGATTATGAAGAAACACAATCTTCTGCTGTTGCCGTCATGCGTGTACCAGAAAATGAAACCTCTAAATATGGAATTATTGATCCTAAAACGGATAACGAAAAGGGACGTTGCAGAGTAAATGGTTTTGTAGAAAAACCTGAACTTGGAAAAGCACCAAGCAATTTAGCCATTATCGGACGTTATCTCCTGACTCCCAAAATATTTGAGATATTAGCAACTCAAGAACCAGGAGCAGGGAACGAGATACAACTAACGGATGCGCTCCAGACCCTTAACCAAACAGAAGCGGTCTATGCGAGAGAATTTAAAGGAAAAAGATATGACGTAGGCGATAAGCTAGGATATATGAAGACAAATATTGAATATGGACTTCATCATCCGGAAATCGGCGCATCGTTAAGCGCATATATTATCCAGTTGAGCAAAGAGCTAAGAACAGGAAATTAACTGGAAATAAGTGACCTGCTGAGAATAAAAATCAAATGGGTATTAAAGCGGCAGCTTGTGCGTCATTTGCGCAACTGTCGTTTTTATTTTTTGACGCTAAGTGAATGAAGACGAGGAAAAATGAAAGATAGAAAAAGACTTTCGTGAATATATTTAGGAAATTTTCTGCTAATGGTTTAATTTTTTTTTAAGTTACATAAAAGAAAATGATTACATAAGAGAAATGAAAGCCAATCCAGAAGATTCATAGTAGAATAAAAAGGCGAATTTTTTTAATTATAAAAAAGGTGTGTGTCCACTATGGGAAAATTAGTCGCTATTGCGCAGTCGCTACTTGATATACTCAAGTGGCTGATGGAAGGAAATAATTGGGTATTTGTGTTACCACTATTGCTCATTAGTCTATTTATCATGTTCAAAATGGTCAGAAAAAAAGAAAGATTCCTGATTTTTATCTGGTATGCAGCGTCTATTGCAGTTGCTAGCTTGATGATTGAACTGGCGTTAGGTAGTTGGGAAGCTTGCATATTTGCCTTATTTTTTGCTGTATTGTATCTGCTCATTTATATTCCTTATAGGAAAAGAAAGTCTCGGATCGGAAGAAAGGGTAGACATGCCACTACTTTTTCTAGTACAGATTCTCCAGAACAAAGCAGAAGAGCGAGAAGAAGACGGTAATATTTAGTATGTATACGCAAAAAAAGATAAAATAATGGACAAAATATTGAGTTGAGAGATTTATTTAATTGGTGAGAAAAAACTTTTTTCACTTATTTAAAAGAATCTTTTCAAAAAGGAATGCTTGCTACATAAGGACAAGCCATTCCTTTTTTTTATGTTATTTATTTGTAAAAAAATCATACCAATGTTTTTTTGTGTTTTCGTACTTGCACTTGAATAAGAGATTACTTACAATGAGTTCAGATAGAAACAGCTGAATAAAAAAAGGCTCCCTGACCCTTAGTTGGCGCTAAGAATCAGGGAATGACCAGTCACACTCATACACCCTGACCGATCATTTTGCCATAGTCAATGCAGTGCATCGACCTTATTTATTGTACCTAATCTAAGGGGAAAATTCTACCCCTATGTAGAGATTTTCTATGGTCTGCACGTTGTTTTATTTGCTATGTCAAGGTATTGGGCGTATTCGTTCAATACCTTTTTTGCGTTTGAAACAGCAAAGACCGCATGTATTACTGTTTATCTTCTGTTTTTTATGTATTTCCTTAGATTAGGCAGCTGTTTCTATTCATGTCAAGTATAGCTAGGCGGGAGAGAAAAATGAGTTTATGTTATTTTGACTATTATTACCAATTGGAAGAGAAATTAAGGATAGAAGAGCCGTTGATGGTTCAAGCAGGAACTTGGATTGCGAAACAAATCAATCAAGGCGGCAGATTGCAGATATATGCTAGCCGCACACTAAGTGGTGTAGCATTTGAATTTTGGGATCAAACACCGGACCTTGTGCCAAGTATATTGATTGAAAACCCAGCCGGAGGTGTCTATGAAACGCTAGAAGGGGCAGGACAAGCGATTATTGATGAGCTTTCTGTCAAACCAGAAGACATTTTTCTACTTCTTTCGAATGAAGGAAGAAATCCAGCAATCATTGAGTTGGCTCAATGGATCAAAGAAAATGGACATCCTTTGATCATTGTTACTGGATTTGATTTGTCACGAAGCATCAAGTCCCAGCATAGCAGTGGTTTGAGATTATTTGAATTTGCTGATTTAGTTTTGGATAACCATGCCAATCTGCATGATGCAGTCTTGACTTTGCCGAATTTAGATCCAGCAATCTGTGGAACAGCCTCTCTTGCAACGATTTTTTTGCTTCAACAAGTATTGTATTTTACAGCAAAACAGCTAGTTCAGGAAACAAGAGGAAAATAGTTTTCCACATAATGACCAAAGTTTCTTTAAAAAAACGGTGTTCCACGTAAACATGGAGTGTTTGAAACAAAGAAAACGATTTTTAAAGAAAAGCAGTAATAATCATTTTTTGTTTTATGTTATTTTAAATTTGTTTAGCTCTAGAGGTCAGCCTTTTTTTTTGAAGGTGCGTTATTTTTATAAGTTGTTTCACAATGAGAAGAAAAGAGCTACAAAAATATGCAATGCTAGATAGAAAAAAATAGCGGAAAAAGAGACAAGAAAGAATCCGCATGGATCCTTTCTTGCCTCTTAATACACGTTGATGAAAGAGTCTTCCCCAAAACTCTTTACAATGTAATTATAGTACATTTGTTATCATTATTGCAATGAAGTTTACCTGATATAACAAAATTGTCGAAGAAGATTCCTTTTTCTAATAGAAAGAAAATATACAAAAAATGAAAGATATGAGATGAATATTTATTATTATTTTTTGCTTTTTTGCAATGAAATACAATTTATTCACGATTATAAAATGAAAAAATCAGGACGGGATTTCTGCTAATCTAAAAATAAAAAAAGAATTTTAAGGAAAAACAGAGAAATAAAATACTCAATATAAATGGAAAAAGAAAAAAATAGTCATACATATGAGAAAAAAAGCAAAATAGAAAAAAGTGATTTTCTAATAAATTATTCATGTGGAATTGACATTTTTACTGTATAATTCATTTGATTATCCATTTTTTATTCATCAAAATTACTGATAAAAGAAAGGAAGAAATAAATTTGAAGAAAACAAATTCTTCAGGAAAACCGAAACGTGACTTCACTAAATTATCGACACCCCATACGTATGTCATTATTTTTGGTGTAGTCATCTTTGCATGGATACTGACTTTTGTCGTACCAGCAGGAAAGTTCAGCACGCAAGACATTGAATATAAAGATGCGAATGGCGAAACAAGTACTCGTGCTGTTTTACGCCAAGATTCCTTCCGTTATGCTTACGAGCTGGATAAATCGTATGTATTTGATCAATTAGAAGAACTGCAAGACCATCCAGCAGAACGTGAAAAACTGGATGTTCCTGAAAAAGGATTGGAAAAAGTCATTGCTGACGGAGAAAAAAATCTTACGCAAGAAAAACTAGATGAAATTTCCTTAACAGATGATGTTCTTTACGATGAGTATGGCGAAAATATCTATGATACTTCTAAAAAATTGCATAAAACAGCCAAAATATGGGGAACAGACGATTTTGGTGGCTTTGGCTTCTTAAATTTCGTTTTTGAAGGTCTAGTATCTGGAGATAAATATGGATCTGCTGTAGGGATTGCTGCATTGATCCTTGTTGTCGGAGGTGCTTTTGGTATTATTATGCGTACCGGAGCGATTGATGCAGGAATCTATGCGTTTATCAGTAAAACGAAGGGACTGGAGCGTTTAGCTTTACCGCTATTATTCTTTGCTTTTTCATTCGGGGGCGCTACATTTGGGATGGCAGAAGAGGTAATTCCATTCTCAATGGTGATGGTTCCATTCGTCATTGCCTTAGGATATGACTCGATCGTAGCAGTAACCGTGACTTATGTCGCATCTCAAGTCGGAAATGCGACCTCTTGGATGAGTCCGTTTAGCGTAGCTGTAGCTCAAGGGATTGCTGGAATCCCAGTGTTGTCTGGTGCGACATTCCGATTGATTATGTGGGTAGTTGTTACTGCCTTAGCAGCTGGTTATATGATGATATATGCAGAAAAAATCCGTAAAAAACCGGAAAGTTCGTTGACTTATAAATCAGATGATTATTTCCGTTCTCATATCAAAAAGACATCTGATGAAAATAAAAAATTCATGCTTGGGCATAAACTGATTTTAGTAGAGATGTTAGCTGTTCTTGTTTGGATCGTTTGGGGCGTGACTCAAAAAGGCTATTACATCCCCGAAATCGCTTCTCAATTCTTTGTGATGGGATTAGTTGCCGGAATCATTGCTGTTCTTTTCAAACTAGATGGAATGAAAGTCAATGACATCGCTTCTTCTTTCCAATCTGGTGCAGCTGATTTAGCTGGTACAGCAATCGTAGTAGGGATGGCCAAAGGAATCCTTCTCGTCTTAGGTGGATCCGATGCGTCTGTTCCTTCAGCTTTGAATACGATTTTGCATGGAATCGGGACGGCATTGACCGGTGTGCCAGCTGTCATTGGCGCTTGGGCGATGTATATCTTCCAAAGTTTGTTCAACTTGGTTGTTACATCAAATTCAGGACAAGCAGCTTTGACCATGCCGATTATGGCTCCATTGGCAGATTTAGTCGGTGTATCCAGACAAGTAGCAGTTCTTGCTTATCAGCTTGGTTCTGGTTTCATGGATGCTTTTACGCCCGTATCAGCTAGCTTGATTGGTGTGTTAGGTGTTGCACGGATCGAATGGGCAAAATGGGCAAGGTTCCAAATCAAGATGCAAGGATTCCTGTTTGTTTTGGGAACTATTTTCATCATGATTGCTATTGCGATCGGTCTGCAGTAGTACTGGAGATATAAGTAAATAAAAAAAGTAATCCAAACAGTAGATAAATGACTCCAAGAACCGTCATTTTACGGTAAAATCAAAGGAGTAAAGATTCTATCGTTTGGATTATTTTTTAAGATCCTATCATCAGTTATACTTAAAGAAAGAGGAAAAATGTATGAAGATCATCCGACAAATTGAAGTGTTTGCACCAGATTACTTAGGAAAAATGGACGTATTGATTGCCGGTGGGAAGATTTTGGCTGTAGAAGAACAGCTAGAAGGCGGCTACGAAGGAGTGGAAGTAGAAGAACTTTCAGGTGAGGGAAAAGTACTGACTCCAGGTTTCATTGACTGTCATTTCCATATTTTAGGCGGAGGAGGAGAAGGCGGTTATCAAAACCGAACACCAGAAGTTACATTAAGTCAATTGACTACAGCTGGTGTAACGACAGTTGTCGGTTGCTTGGGAACAGACGGAGAAGGTCGAGATATGACTGCTTTGATCAGCAAAGCGAAAGGACTTGAAGCAGAAGGAATCTCCACTTATGTGTACGAGGGTTCGTACCGATTGCCGGTAAAAACAGTAACAGATTCGATCATCAAAGACTTTTTAACAATCGATAAAATCATCGGAATCGGAGAAATCGCAGTATCCGATCACCGTTCTTCTCAGCCAAGTTTTGAAGAATTCGCCCGTGCAGCAGCAGATGCTCGTGTAGGAGGCATGTTGTCGGGAAAAGCTGGGATCATCAATGTCCACTTAGGCGGAGGAAAAAGAAAGCTAGAGTTATTGACACGAATTGTAGAAGAAACAGAAATTCCGATCACACAGTTTTTGCCTACTCATGCGAATCGTACACCAGAATTATTTGAAGCTTGCGTGGCATTTGCTAAACGTGGCGGCACGATTGACTTCACCGCTAGCGAAGACCCTGATTTTTGGGAGAAGACAGATGGGGAAGTGCGCTTCAGTAAAGCATTGAAACGATTGATTGAGGAAGATGTTTCTTTAGATAATTTCACGATGACCTCAGATGGACAAGGAAGCTTGCCTTATTTTGATGAAAACAATCATTTCCTAGGGTTAGGAGTAGGAAGTGCTAAGGCATTGCTAGTAGGGATCAAAGAAGCTGTGCAAAAAGAAAATATTCCTCTGGAAATCGCCTTGCGAGCTATAACCAGTAACCCAGCACGTATATTGAAATTGGATAAAAAAGGAAAAATTGAAATTGGCGCAGATGCAGACTTGTGTATCTTGGACAAAGAAACGCTTGATATCGATACAGTTATTGCTAAAGGAGAAATAATGGTCCAAGAAAAAGAAGTCAAAGTATGGGGAACTTTCGAAAAAAGTTTTTGATCCACTATCTGTCTCATCCTTTTTTAGAAAACGAGCGTTCTGTTTGTCTGTATCTGTTGTTGATGTTACCCTGAAAGTAGATCAATAAACAAATTAAGAGGAGGAAACACAATGGCAGATTTAAAAGGGCGTTCTAAAGACATGAAAGACAAAGTAGTCGGTAAAGGAAAAGAAGCATACGGCAAAGCAACAGACGACAAGAGCAAAGAAACAGAAGGAAAAGCACAATCACTAGGTTCTGATATCAAAGAAAAAGCTCGTGATTTGGGCGATGAAATCAAAGACAAATTCTCTCGAAAAGATGAAAACAAATAAACAACGTTCATTACTAAATGAATCAAGCAAATAAAAATCCGAACCGTATCTGCTTCATAGATATGGTTCGGATTTTTTGTTTGAAAGTTATCCTGTTTTTTAAACTTCTATTTTTTGAAATTCTTTATTTTTTAGTTCAAAGACTTCATCGCAGCTTTTTGCTACTTCGACCTCATGGGTCACGATGATAATACAGCGATTTTGTTCATGGGCGATTTCTTGGAAAAGTTTGACGATATCTTGTGATGCGGTCTCATCCAGATTCCCAGTAGGTTCATCAGCTACAATCAGTTGATGTTCGCAACAGATAGCACGAACGATAGCGACTCGCTGTTGCTGACCTCCTGAAAGTTTGGTCACCTGTTTTTTTGCTAATACTTCATCAATTCCTACACGAGCCAGTCGATCTAAAGCAACTTGTCGATAATTCTCTTGTTTGGTTTTAGTGATCTCCATTGCTGTTATGACATTGTCTAGAGCTGATAAATAAGGAAGCAAGTTATAAGCTTGGAAAATAATCGAGACATCATTTTTACGATAACTTCTTAACCCGATTTTGTTCAGTGAGCGATCTTGATAGTATACCTTTCCTTCTTTTGGTGTATCTAATCCGGAAATAAGCGAAAGAAAAGTCGTTTTTCCAGAACCACTTGCTCCTAAAATAGCGTACATTTTTCCAGCTTCGAAATTCAGTTCTACATCTTTATAAAGCGCATCTTGCGGATCTTGATACCAAAATCCCAATTGTTCTGTCCGTAACATCAAATTCCTCCTTTAATTTAATAGGATTTTTCTTGGGTTTAATCTTAATATCCCTATAGAAGCTAAAAAGACAGAAAGCAGGCTGATTCCAAATGCTACTCCGGCTAGTAGTCCTAATTGTGTAGGTTTGACATTGATTTCCAATTCGCTGACTTGATCAGAAACAGCAAATGGATTATTCATGTTTCCTTGTTGACCCCCACGTTGACCGCCTTGTCCGTTACCTGGCATTTGTCCACCGCCAGGAGCTTGTTGGTTTTGTGTCGTGGTTTCTGTCTGTTGGTCAAGTAGCTGCTGCCCCACGGCATTCGCGACGACGTTCCCGCTAATCGAAGCAACTCCTAATGCAAGAATCATACAAATAGCAACTTCGGTAAACAATTGGAGAATGATTTTACTTCTGGATTCTCCTAAAGACAACAAGACGCCTAATTCATGCCGACGCTCCCGGATGGTAATCATGATAATCAGAGTAAGTATGATAATACCGGCTACGGCCACTAGTAAAACAACATTTTTAGAAAAACTTGCCACATTGTTTAAAGGTTCCAACATTGACTGATACATGGAATCATTTGATTGTAAGCTAAATGTATCTGTGTCGATCAGCTTCTCTGCTTCTTCGAGAAATTTATCCATTTCATCTGGATCAGATAGAGTGTAAACAGCAGAATCTATCGTGTTATCGTCAGATGTCCCATTTAATTCATTTGCAAAAGTATAAGAGGTGTAAAGTGTATTCGACGGATTCATGAAGTTGAATTTCATACCCATACTGCTACTTGTTTCGCTAGATTCATAAATTCCTTTGACCGTCATTTCATAAGTGGTATCTTCATCTTCAGTACTCGTGATTGTGAAAGTATCTCCGACTGTCAGGTCATTTGCTTCTGCTAGCGTAGAATCAATGACTACGTTGTTTGTGCCTTTGTCGCTGTCATCTATTCCTTCACCATCCGTGATTTTTGCTGTCCCATCAGAAAAAGTACTATTTTGTGCAGTTGCTGACACACCGCTGATTTGAAAATCTGCTTGAGTCATTTGCGGATTTCCGCCCATTCCTCCGGCAGGTCCACCGCCTGCATCGGTAGTTTCTGAACTGTCTTCACTTGAATCAGAACTAGTGATGGCAGTTATTCCATCTTTTGCCATAGCTGAGGCGGAACTTTCAAAGGAATAGCTCTTTACATTATCTAATTTAGCTATTTTTTCCGCGTCCGTTAAGGATACTGGGGTAAGAGAAAAACTGCCCGGATCTGGACGTTCTTCAGCGGTAGAATTGCTTGAAGAAGTTTGTTCCTGTTTTTTAAATGAAGCTTCTCGATTGGCACTTAAAGTCACTGTTGCTCCAACTTCTTTTTGTGCTTGATTCGCTGCTTCTTCTGCAGCGCTTCGAATCGTGAGGCCAGCTAGCACAAAAATAAGAATGGCTGTGAACACGGCAAACAATAACAATGAACGTCCCCATTTTACTTTTGTACTTTTCCATGCACGTTTCATAAAATTCATATCTTGCATCCCTCCTAGTAGATGCTTTTGATAATAGACAACCTATCTTAAAACTAGCTTAAATCTTATGCTGTTTGCATATCATCAACTCGAGGTTCTGTATATATAAAAAGTCACTATAGTTATTGCAAAAAATGTGGTAAAATGAAAAAAGTATGTTTCAAACCGACGAAGAAGAGATGAAAGAGAAACAGCAAAAGAAATCCTAGATGTTACAGAGGAATTTTCATTTACTTAGTGATTCTAACAATTGCTGATACTAGCGATTTAGTTCATTTGTTGTATAATAATGGGGAACAGCCGAATACTTATATAAGGATTCTGGCTATAGCGTTTCGCAAAAGATCCATTTTGTTAATGAAGTATATCCAAAATAAAATGCCCATCCAACTGTCAGAACGCGGATGTGCTGGTAATTTTCCTGCTGATTCTCCATAAGTTGAGAACTAGTGATTTTGCATGTGCTTCATTGGAATGGCTCGTAAATTTAGATAAAGAAGAAAATCGACATCTTTAAACTTGGATGTCATAAGAAGAGGTGAAATTTGTGAGTACCATTAAAATTATCCCATTAGGCGGCGTTCGCGAAAATGGAAAAAACATGTATGTCGCAGAAGTGGGCGAGGATATTTTCATATTAGATTGTGGGCTAAAATATCCTGAAAATGAGTTGCTGGGAATCGACGTCGTCATCCCAGATTTTACGTATTTAGAAGAAAACATTGATCGTGTAGCTGGTGTCTTTTTAACACATGGGCACGCAGATGCGATCGGGGCGCTTCCTTACTTGTTGTCGAAAATTTCTGTACCAGTATTTGGAACGGAGTTGACGATCGAGTTAGCAAAATTGAATGTCAGTCGTAACGAAGCAGCCAAAGGATTTAAGGATTTCCATGTGGTAGATGAGCATACAGAAATCGACTTTGGTGAAACAGTAGTGAGCTTTTTCCGTACCACTCACACGATACCAGATTCAGTGGGGATCAATCTGAAAACAAAAGAAGGTAGTATCGTTTATACGGGAGATTTTAAATTTGATCAAACGGCTATCCCGATGTATCAAACAGATTATGCACGATTGGCAGAAATCGGCAAAGAAGGAGTCTTAGCTTTACTGAGTGAATCGGCAAATGCAGAGAATCCTCAACCTGTAGCTTCTGAAGCTCAGATAGCTGATGAAGTATTTGATACGATCAAATATTGGGAAGGACGCATCATCGTCGCCTGTGTAGCAAGTAATTTGCAACGAGTGCAACAAGTATTGGACGCAGCAGAAAAAGCACAACGAAAAGTTGTCTTGACTGGTCAAGATTTCGAACGAATTATTCGAACAGCGATGCGTTTAGAAAAACTTCAATTACCAAGTGAAGATTTGCTTGTTACATTGAAAGACATGAAAAACTATGATCCAGAAGAACTGATCATTTTAGAAACTGGCCGAATGGGTGAACCCATCAAGTCTCTGCAAAAAATGGCAAACGGCACACACCGTAATGTCAAGATCGAAGAAGGCGATTTGGTTTATATCACTACTACGCCAAGCATCGCGATGGAAACAATCGTGGCGAAAACGGAAGATATCATTTATCGAGCTGGTGGAACAGTGAAATTGATTTCTGAGAATATGCGTGTTTCTGGTCATGCCAATCCTAATGATTTGCAATTGATGATCAATTTGATGAAGCCGACATATTTTGTGCCAGTTCAAGGGGAATATCGGGAATTAGCTGCTCACGCAGATTTGGCTCATGCAGTAGGGATGCCTTACAAAAATATCTATATTACTGGACGCGGAGATGTGCTGGAATATAAGAATAAACGTATGAGTGTTGCAGGAACTACAAGTGCAGAAAATGTAATGATTGATGGTTTAGGCATAGGCGATATCGGAAACATTGTTTTACGTGATCGGAAAATCTTATCAGAAGATGGGATTTTCGTAGCGGTTGTCACTATCAGCCGAAGAGAGAAGAAAATCATCTCAAAACCTCAAATCACTTCACGAGGATTCGTTTACGTAAAAGCTAGCCGTGATCTGATGAAAGAAAGTAGCAGTATGATCGAAACGATCGTTGAGAAACATTTAGAAAGCAATGATTTTGAGTGGAGCAAATTAAAGCAAGACATTCGTGATCAATTAGGTCGTTACTTATTTGAACAAACAAAACGACGCCCTGTGATCTTGCCAGTCATTATGGAAGCTACTCAACGTCGAAATAAGAAATAAATAAATAAGAGTAAGATGGCTCTCTCTATAGAGTGCTCGTCTTGCTCTTTTTTTGAGGGAAACAAATGATTTTTGAATACAGTATCCCTCGTTTTATAATAAACGATAGAATAAAGGGAGTGGATCCATGATGAGTCAAACAAAAGTCGAACGTTATTTAGAAGAACAAAAAATCAGCTATCAACCACTTGATTTTAGTCATATAGTAGAGGGATCTTTCACAGAAGAACTACAAAAAAGAGGGATTGATCCAGCTTTGATATGTAAAACTCTCGTAGTAAAAGGGAACAAAACCGGGGTGATCATCGCATTGATTCCTTTGGATGATCATTTAGATTACAAAAAAACGAGACAAGTGACGAAAGATCGTAAAGTCGGTTTTCCTGGAATGGATTTTGTATTAGCACATACAGGCTATCCTCACGGAGCGAATACCCCTATTGGAATAAAACTCGCACATCCTGATTATTGTTTTTTAGCAGACAGTTCTTTAAAAGAAAAAGAAGAAGTGATTGTGTCGAGCGGTGAAATCGGGAGAAGCCTCCAGATAAAAGTAGCTGATTTAGAAAAAATCGTCCATCCTATTTACGCTGATTTAATTAGTTAAGTGACGAGAAGAGGAGCCAAGCAGAGAGCTCAAACTTGAGATTATATCTGCTTGGTACTTGGTGCATCCTGTATTATCTGTTACAATTACTTTGTGCATACTGTACTATCAATCCAATGAAAATATATTTAGTAACTATATTTTTTCATTGATGTGCAAGTAATGAAATCGGTTTTAATAAAAAAGATACAGAGAAAACGTGAGGTGTAGAATATGAAAATTACGTATCATGGACATTCTTGTTTAACGATTGAAATGGAAAATGGCCAACGTGTGATGATTGACCCGTTTATTACAGGAAACCCATTGTCAGATTTAACTGCAGAAGAAGTAAAGACAGATTGGTTGCTGATTACTCATGGACATAGTGACCATATAGGAGATATGATCCCTATTGCAAAAGAAAATCAAGCCACGGTTATCAGTATTGTTGAGATCGCTGATTATGCAAATAGCAGAGGAGTAGATTCATTCGGTATGAATATCGGCGGAAAACATGCATTTCCATTCGGCACAGTAAAATTCGTCCATGCACAGCATAGTTCAAGCTATGAAGTAGATGGTATCGTTCAGTATATGGGTGAGCCTAGCGGAATCATTATCCAAGCAGAAGGCAAAACGATTTATCATGCAGGAGATACAGCTTATTTCAGTGATTTAGGATTGCTTGCAGAGGAATTCGATATTGATGTTGCTTTCTTGCCGATTGGTGATAACTATACGATGGGACCAGAGGATGCGGCTCGGGCTGCACAAACAATTCGTGCCAAGAAAGTCGTTCCAATCCATTACAATACGTTCCCTGTTATTGAACAAGATCCTGAATCTTTTGTAGCATTACTGAAAGATAGCGAAGGAAAAATAATGAGCGTCTCGGAAACGCTGGAAGTGTAGGCAGAAAATGGCGACAAAACATGATTTGATTTTAGAATATATTGAAAGTTTACCTGTGGGCAATCGAATTTCTGTAAGAAGCATCGCAAAAGAATTGAATGTCAGTGAAGGAACAGCGTACCGTGCAATCAAAGATGCGGAAAATGTCGGACTAGTTTCAACGATTCAACGAGTAGGTACGATTCGTATCGAACGTAAATTAAAAAAACATATTGAACGTTTGACATTTGGCGAAGTCGTCAGGATCATTGAGGGGGACGTTTTAGGTGGCTCGGCAGGATTAGACAAGGTCTTGAATAAATTCGTCATTGGTGCGATGACTAAACATGCCATGGAACGCTATATTACACCAGGCTCACTGATGATCGTCGGCAATCGGGCGGAAGTCCAAAAATTAGCATTGGAAGATGGCGCTGCAGTATTGATCACAGGCGGATTCAATACGACTGCTGAGATTGCAAAGCTAGCCGATGAACTTGAAATGCCAATCTTGCGCACTTCTTATGATACATTTACAGTCGCTACCATGATCAACCGAGCATTAAGTGACCAATTGATCAAAAAAGATATTATGCTTGTTAGCGATATCTACATGCCGGCAGAAAAGACACATTATTTGCATCAGATGGATACGATATCTGATTATCAACGTTTGTCAGAAGAAACGCAACATTCACGTTTTCCAGTCGTTAACCGCCATCACCGTTTGATGGGGATCGTTACGGCAAAAGACGTTTTAGGGAAATCACCAAATCAGATCATTGATCGAGTGATGACGAAAGAACCAATCAGTGTAAAGAAAACAATGAGTATTGCTTCTGTTAGCCATCAAATGATCTGGGATGGGCTGGAAGTCATGCCGGTCGTTTCCGATGACTTGACATTGGAAGGCTTGATTACCCGGCAAGATGTAATGAAAGCGATGCAGCTTGTCCAGCGACAACCGCAGATTGCAGATACGATTTCAGATCAGATATCTGGAAATATCCATACGATTGATACCGATCGTGAAGGGAACCGTTTGGAAAACCCTAAGTTCAAATTTGTAGTGACACCACAAATGGTCAATGGTGTTGGAACCATTTCTTTTGGTGTACTTAGCGAAATCATTTCTGATGTCGCACAAAAAACAATGGTGATGAACCAAAAACGAAATATCTTGATTGAACAAGTGAACCTACATTATTTGCGGCTGATCCAATTGGAAAGCGAGTTGGACATTCGTCCACGTGTATTGGAAATCGGCAGACGTTCCGCTAAATTGGATATCGAAGTATTTATTGAAAATACCATCGTTTCCAAAGCAATCGTTGTTTGTCAAGTAATGGAACGTTCTTAGAAAGCAGGAGTGAAATGACAGTACAGCAAGAAATAGTAGATACAATAAAAAAATACGATAAAATCATTATCCACAGGCATTTGCGCCCTGATCCTGATGCGTTAGGATCACAAGTAGGATTAGCTGAACTATTACGGGAAAGTTTCCCAGAAAAAGAAATACGACAAGTAGGTGAAACGATTGAAGGTCTTCGCTTTTTAGCAGAAATGCAAGAGGTTGAAGATGCCTTCTATCAAGGAGCACTAGTCATCGTGACCGATACAGCTAATTCACCCAGAATCAGTGATCAAAGATATCAGTTAGCAGAAAAGCTGATCAAAATCGATCATCATCCCAATGATGACCCTTATGGAGATCTTGTGTGGGTAAATACAAAAGCAAGCAGTTGTAGTGAGATGATTGCAGAATTTGCTTTGATGTTTCCTGAATTATTTAAGATGAACGTGGAAGCTGCACGGTTACTTTATGCGGGAATCGTCGGAGATACAGGGCGCTTTTTGTATCCCTCCACGACGTCCCGTACATTAGAGATTGCATCGATATTGAGAAATTATCCATTTGATGCAAGTGCTTTGAATAGAGAGATTGAGCAAATGCCGATGAAAGTCGCTAAACTTTCCGGTTATCTTTATCAAAATATCCAGGTGGATGAAAATGGTGCAGGAAGAATAATCCTTCCGCAAGAAATTCTTGATAAATATGGAATCGATGATTCAGAGACGGCTTCAATCGTTTCTCTTCCTGGAGTGATCGACGAAGTACTAGCTTGGGGTATTTTTGTTCAGCAGCCTTCAGGACATTACCGCGTACGCTTACGTTCTAAGGGACCAGTCATCAATGAATTAGCGAAACGCCATCATGGGGGAGGCCACCCATTAGCAAGTGGTGCGAATGCAAAAGATTTAGCAGAAGTAGAGGAAATCTATAAAGAGATTCAAGACATTTGCCGATCGTATAAGAGTAGAGAAACGAAGTAACAACTTCATTCGAAAACGTTCCTTTTGTGGTAAAAATCACAAATGTATCTTTTCAACATCTTCTTTTTCCGTTACAATAGTGCTCACTAAAGATTTTAAAGGAGAAAGAAGATGACATTACCAAATTGCCCAGAATGCGGCTCAGAGTACACATATGAAGATCGAGGTCTGTTGATTTGCCCAGAATGCGGGAACGAATGGAGCAAAGAAGAACAAAAAACTGTCATAGAAGATGGATTAGTGGTATTAGATGCAAATGGAAACCGTCTGTCAGAAGGCGATAGCGTGACAGTGATCAAAGATTTGAAAGTAAAAGGTGCATCAGGTGCCATTAAACAAGGAACGAAAGTCAAAAACATCCGCTTAGTAGAAGGCGACCATAATATCGATTGCAAAGTAGAAGGATTTGGACCGATGAAACTGAAATCGGAATTTGTGAAAAAGAATTAAAGAATATTCAAGGTCTTTTCACATTCTTTTCTTGCTACTAATGATAAAATAAAGGAAACAAAAAGGAGTGAAACGACAATGTATGGTTATGGAATGTATGGTTTTTTAGATCCGACATTTCTTTTGGTCATTCTTGGATTAGTCATTTCCGGAATTGCGTCTGCTTATGTCAATAGTACTTTCCGCAAATATGATCAAGTGAGAAGCAAAAACAACGTGACTGGTACACAAGCAGCACAATATATATTGCAAAGCCAACAAATAAATAATGTTGGCGTTCAACAAATTGCCGGAGATCTCACAGATAACTACAATTCAGGTAATAAGATGCTGAGCCTGTCTCAAGCGACTGCGCAATCTACTTCAGTTGCTGCGATAGGTGTAGCAGCTCATGAATGCGGACATGCGGTGCAAGATGCTTCGGGGTATGTTCCATTGAAGATCCGTGCGGCACTTGTTCCCGCAGCTAACTTTGGTTCGATGATTTCGTTCCCATTGATTATGGTAGGTGTATTGCTTAGTTGGAACTCTACGTTGATCAATATCGGGATTTTTGCTTTTTCTTTAGCGTTACTCTTCCAATTGGTGACATTACCAGTTGAATTCAACGCATCTCGTCGAGCAATCCAAATTTTGAGTGAAGGCGGACTGCTGACGGAAGAAGAAGTACCGATGGCAAGACACGTATTGTTTGCAGCGGCATTGACTTACGTTGCAGCGGCGCTTTCGACATTCTTGCAACTACTGCGTCTGATTTTATTGTTTGGCGGTAACCGAAGAGATTAACATAAAGAGGCTGGGACAGAAGCGTTTTACTCCAAGAAATAAGAAGGAATTCACGAAAATTGCTTTTCAAATTTTTGTGAATTTCAGCTTATTTCCGAAGGAGTTGCTTCTGCTTCCGTCGTTTATACGTGTTTAGAGCGTGAGACAAAAGTGTTCTTTACTTTTGTCCCACGCTCTTTGTTTTATTCTCATATCTTTTTTTCATATACAGTTCTTGAATCGCTTTTATCAACTCACCGAATAATACTGTATCGTGGTTTGTATCTAGATAGAAAGTTTCCGTTTCAGCTGATATTTTCTCATGCTGATCTGTAATAATCAAATCAGCATGTTCAGGATATTCGATAATCTTGATTGCTTCATTGCGAAATAGTTTCTGTAAATGACTTTGCAGATGGTAATTCCCTGTGAATGGTTTGGTTATCTGCAAGTGGATGAGTAATTGTTCTTTCATTTCTGTTTGTAATAAGTGTTGGATCAATTGACTAAGGTATTGACTTAATTGAACTTTTTTTCTAGAGTTTGAAAAAATTGTGTCGATTTTTTCTCTTAATTTTTTTTCCTGTATAAAAGAAGCTGTTTGATTGGAGGTAGTTTCTGGAAAGCAGAGTGTAGAAAAGCTACTGCTAGATTCACCTAACAGTTCCAAAAGAATAACTGCTAGTACGAGAAAATAAAAATAGATCGGTTTTTTGTCTTCCAAATGATTGATAGGAAACTGTTGAGTTAAGTAAGTCATCAATTGATCGACTTGTTGGCAAATAAGGTTTTTGCTTGTGGAAAATAAGAAACCAATCACCTGTTTTTGTTGGAATGAAATTTGATTTGGAAAAAAACAATAGAAAAAATAATTGAAGTAGGCTCTTTCCGTTTCTACCTCTTCACAGGGATAAATCGCTGAAAAAGAAGTAAAGCATTCTGAATAATCATGTGTACGCTGCAACAAATCCATTAATTCAGTAATTTCAGGAGAAATTTTCGAAAAACGTGCCTGTTGTCTGTTACGACATATGAATAAAGCAAGTAATAAATAGATGTTTTTTTCTTGTTTTGGATTTTTTTCTCTGTGCTCATCCTTACTTTTCTTTTTTAGTGTATTTAATTCAAGAGAGGAAAACGGCCAATCGTCTCCTTCGAATGTATCTGAAAGAAAAAAATAAAGATAAAGGCGGATAGATAATTCGTTTCCTTCAAGAACACAGCAGTTTTGTACAGATACGATCCTTAAATGGAATTTATTTAATGAATGATTGAGCTGTTTTGTCAGCTTTTCGAGATAGGAGGGCGATATATAAAGTTGTTCAAGTAAATACTTTTTTGGTACAGCAGATTGTGGATAATTGATCAGCAACATTAAATAATTAAAACGATTGGATTCTTGTAGGTAGCGTAATCTTAACTTATAAAAAACAGCTAGCTTTTTAGGCTGATCGGTTTCTTTGGTGTAGATCTCTCCTTTATGGTTAGAATAAATAAATTCCTCCATCAATAAAAATTGCTTGAGCGAAAAATTTACTTTCCGAATCAACTCTTTGATTGTTCGTTTTGGAATATGCAATTCATTGGCTAATTCCTGTAAAGAACAATTTTTTTTTTGAATGACCCTGTGCAGAACAAGCAACTCTTTTTTTCTTGCTTCAATTAACATAATAGCCTCCTTTTATTCTGTTTTTGTATATAGTTAGACAAAAACTGTGAGTGGAAAGTCATTTCAGTGTGTGTTATTCTCACAGAGTACCGCCTTTTGTTTGTATATATTGTTATTTAAATCTTGTTATCACCTTGTTTATTCTATTGTTTATTTCATAGGATGTTTTGTCAAGGCTTTCTTGTATAAGAAGTAAATATACTTGATTTTTAATGGATATATCTAAAGTGATTATGAAGGTTATCAGTGATTATTTCGCTATTTTTTTAATTTTGTATGTTATTTATTAGAGGGTAGTTGAAGAGGGAAGGAGGTAAGAATAATGGGGAGAGTAACGAATTATAGTAAAGAATACTTGCTGTTCAAAAGTATGGTATATGTGGAAGAATATGGAATGAAATCAATTACTGCAAGAGATCTGGCGGATTTCTGCGGGTGCTCTACATATCCGATTTATACACATTTCAAATCGATCAGCGGGTTAAAGGAGAAAATATTAGAAGAAATCACTGTTTGCTTTGAACGATACTTAGCTGAATGCAATTCCAATGATGTTCTAAGCACAGTCTACTTGCTGAAAGATTTTTTTTCTATCCATGAAAGTATCCGTGGAATCATTGCAAAATCTGAATTAGACATGAATTCGCTATTTAAACGGCCATTTTTCTCATACATCAAAAGCCACACGAAAATCAAAGAAGAAAAGTTGCTTGAATTGCTTTGGCTTAATGCATTGGGAAGTTTAAGCTCAGATAATTTTTCTCAAGATTTTTTTGAAACGATGAACGCTGTTTGGGATAAAAACGAGGTGACGGATGAATACTTGGAAAGTATCTTAAAGGACCAGTTATCTTAGGAAGCAACATGAAAAAGTAGATCAGCCACCTTTATTTTTCGTAAAAAAGATTGTAAAATGTCTAACGAAACATTTGAATGAAGGAGGAAGCTACAACGTTACCACAGCAATTTATCAAAAAATACCGTCTTCTTTTAGGCGAAGAATCAACTGAATTTTTTTGCGCACTTGAGCAAGGAAGCGCAAAAAAAGGATTTCGGTGGAATCCACTAAAACCGGCAGGATTGGCTATGGTTCAAACTTACCATAGCGAAGAATTGCAACCCGCTCCCTACAGCAATGAGGGATTTCTTGGCACTGTGAATGGAAAGTCTTTCCTCCATCAAGCTGGGTACGAATATAGCCAAGAACCAAGTGCAATGATCGTTGGAACAGCTGCTGCAGCAAAACCCGGAGAAAAAGTGTTGGATTTGTGTGCGGCTCCCGGCGGTAAATCGACCCAATTAGCTGCTCAAATGAGAGGCAAAGGGTTATTAGTGTCAAATGAGATATTTCCGAAACGCGCGAAAATCCTATCAGAAAATATAGAACGATGGGGAGTTTCGAACGCAATAGTGACAAATCATGCACCTGCAGAGCTTGTTCCTCATTTTTCCGGTTTTTTTGATCGGATCGTGGTTGATGCGCCTTGTTCAGGGGAAGGGATGTTCAGAAAAGACCCGAATGCAGTAAAAGAGTGGACAGAAGAATCTCCGCTACACTGTCAAAAACGTCAGCAAGAGATTTTGTCTTCAGCAATAAAGATGCTAAAACATGAAGGGCAGCTGATCTACTCTACTTGTACGTTTGCACCAGAAGAAAATGAAGAGATTATTAGCTGGCTTGTAGAAAATTATCCAGTAACAATTGAAGAAATCCCTTTGTCTCAAACCGTTAGTTCAGGACGTCCTGAATGGGGAAGCGTAGATGGTTTGGACAAAACAGTACGTATATGGCCTCATGAAAATCAAGGAGAAGGGCATTTTGTCGCAAAGTTGACTTTTCATGGACAAAACCCGACGTGTAAAGAAAAGAAAGTACGTAAGAAACGGAAAGAACAATTGACAAAAGAACAGGAAAAACTTTGGACGGAATTTTCAATGGATTTCCATTATGAAATCACTGGGAGACTTTTAGTGTTCAACGATCATCTTTGGGAAGTTCCTGAGTTGCTCCCTTCTCTTGATGGTTTGAAAGTCATGCGTACAGGTTTGCATTTAGGAGATTTCAAAAAGAATCGATTTGAACCTAGCTATGCCTTAGCACTTGCTATGAAAAAGACAGAAAACATCCCTTGTTTGTCGATCACTCAAAAGGAATGGCAATCTTACACAGCAGGAGAAACATTTCAACGTGATGGGGATCAAGGATGGGTTTTATTAGTATTGGATAAGATACCTGTCGGTTTTGGTAAACAAGTAAAAGGAACAGTAAAGAACTTTTTTCCTAAAGGATTAAGATTTCGCTGATTTCGATGAGTGGATTAGTTCGTTTATTTTTTTGTCTATGCTATGATTGAAGTAGATAAAAAGGAGCTGATACTTATGAAAACATCAACAAAAGTAACAATTGGATTAAGCGTAGCAGCCGCTGCCAGTGTAGCGACAGCAGTCGTCGTATCGGGAAAAGTAATGGAAAAGATCCATCATATGACTACTCGGACAAAAGTAAAAAAATTCGTCCATGACAAATTCGATGGAAATGAAAAATTGATGGAAATCGTAGATGATCTGTCAGATAGTGACTTGGATTCTTTGATGGGGATGTTAGCAAAAATAAAATCAGGAAAAAAGAAAATCTCTGTTTACGGTGATTCCATCAAAGACTCAACCGAAGACGTAAAAGATCGCCTTATGCATTTTGTTGAAAAAATGATGTAAGAGAAACTAGCTTTTGAACACTATTCATTCGAAATAAGGGGTTGTGACAAAATTTTTGTCATAACCCCTTTAACTTATCTTTAATCATGTTCATGAATCAATAAAAGGTAGCAAAACAGTAAATCATTGGCTTTTTTTAGATTGAAACCTGATTGTTCTTGAAATTTTTCGATTCGATATTTTAGCGTATTCCGATGAAGAAACAATGTTTTTGCAGCAGAGCTGACATTACCTAATTCATTCCATAATTCTTGAATGATCTCTTCCATTTCATTTTGTTTGATCAGTTCTATGTAACTTTTGATCAACGCACTATCTTTCATGACATCTTTTGTATAGTAATGTAAAGCAACATCTTGCATAGAAAAAGTACGGCTGTGAGTATAGAGATTGTTTTGCTCTGTTAAAAAAATTCTTCTTTCTTCAGCAAACAAAGGGACAAGGTCGCTACCTGGTGAATGAAAAGAACCAACGAATACAGACGTTGTCGTATCAAAATCAGCATCTAAAGATAGAAAAATACCATTGATCTCAGCAGCATCAAGATAATCACAATTTTTTTGTTCGATCAAGAGAGCATCAGTATCTGTATAAAAGAAGAAATCAGCAGAATAGCGAAATAATTCCAAAATAGTATCTTGCCATTCTTTTTTTAAGAATTCTCCTTTCGATTCGACGTGAAGCTGGATCAAGCGAAAGCTTTTTTCTTGGATGCAAGAAGCATCTTTAAAAAGATAGTGATACCATGGATGTTTTTTTTGATCGCTGACTATAGGGAATAACGCTTTCAAAAGACTAGTTTCTTGTTGGGATAGTGAATCGCTTTTGATCCAAATAAAAGCATCATCAACTGCAAAAGAAAGGATATCAGCTTCTGACGCTGGACAGCTTTTTTTCTGTGCTTGTGGGTAAAGAGCAAGTAATTTATTCATTTTCATCTTGTTCACCTCTTGTATTTATTTTACCATAGAAAAAAAAGTTAGTTACAGCCTTTTTGTCATATGCTAAAGTAAAACAAGAAAAAACAAAGGCAGGGAAGAATAATTGGTTAATACAAATCTTGATGCAGTAGATAAAGAAAAATGGATGCGCCTTGCATTGGCAGAAGCAAAAAAAGCAGAAGTGCTCCATGAGGTTCCGATTGGAGCAGTGGTTGTATTAGAGGGAGAAGTAATTGGAAAAGGATATAACCTTAGAGAAACGACACAAGATGCTACTACACATGCAGAAATGCTTGCAATCAAGGAAGCCTGTGAAAAAGTTGGAAGTTGGCGCTTAGAAAATGCGTCTCTTTTTGTTACCTTGGAACCTTGTCCTATGTGCAGTGGCGCGATGATTTTGTCTCGTGTAGCAGAAGTTTATTTCGGTGCATATGACCCGAAAGGCGGAACAGCCGGCACTTTGATGAATCTTTTGGAAGACGAACGATTCAACCATCAAGCGTATGTAGAAGGTGGCATTTTAGAAGACGAATGCGGGATGATTTTGACTGACTTTTTTCGAAAGCTACGTCAGCGAAAAAAGAAATTAAAAAAAGACTAGTCAACGAATGAAAAATAAGGTATACTATTCTTTGCCGAAAGGCTAGGACAATGGTGGGCTTGTGAAGCGTGTCAGGTCTGGAAGGAAGCAGCACTAAGCAGGTTCCGCCATGTGTCTGATTATAATAAAACGACGACAGACTTTCGGGTCTGTTTTTTTTTTATTTCTAGAAATAATTAGGCTATAAAACTGAATGGTTTTTCGTTCTTTTAGCCAGACTATTTTATCGAATATTATACTTATGTAATTTGCTTTTAGGCAGGAAAAGCTCTGAAATGGAGCTTGTTTCAATGGAAGAAAAAGCTGCCTGTGGTATGATGAAGATAAAGAGAGGCGAGAGGACACATGGAAAAAATAGTGATTTTACATACGAATGATCTGCATTCACATTTAGAAAATTGGCCAAGGATCAGAAGATTCTTAGATCAGCGTAAACGAGAAAACGAAAAGAAAGAAAATACGACAACGATTGCAGTCGATCTAGGTGATTTTGTGGATCGTTGGCATCCATTATCAGAGGCAACGAATGGACAGGCGAATATCTTGCTGATGAATGAAGTTGGTTATGATGCAGCGACGATAGGAAACAATGAAGGCGTAGGAAATTCCAAAGAAGATCTAAATCATTTATATGATCATGCTGAGTTTGATATCATCCTTGATAACTTGTTCGATAAAAATACGTTGCAGCCACCGATATGGACGAAACCGTATAAAATCATTACAACGAAACACCAGACAAAAATTGGCTTGATTGCATTTACTGCCCCGTTCCCGCTTACGTATAATCCAAATGGCTGGGACATACGCAATCCATATGATATTTTGCCGGAATTAGTCGAAGATTTACGTCCACAAGTGGATGTTTTAGTTTTGATGAGTCATCTCGGGATTCAAGATGATTTACAAATTGCAAAAGAAATACCAGCAATTGATGTTATTTTAGGTTCGCACACCCATCATTTATTCAGAGAAGGTCATGTAGTCAACGATGTCCAAATAGCAGCAGCTGGCAAATACGGTCAGTATGTGGGAGAAGTCCATTTAACCATCGATGAAGAAAAAAAAATCCTTAAGCATTCGGCCAAAGCCATCCCTACAGAAACAATGACAGCTTTTACAGAAGATGAACAAGAGGTAAACGGTTACTTAGAACAGGGGCATGAGCTGTTAAAAGAAAAAGAAGTAGCGGATTTGCCGTTTTCTTTAAGCCTAGATATCTTCAGTGAGCATTCGTTTATCCAAGTAGCCCTTGAGGCGGTGAAAGAACGAGGAAAGACGGACGCCGCAATATTAAACAGTGGTCTGTTTTTAACTGAAATTCCAAAAGGACGGGTCAATCAAGATCAGCTTCACACGGCATTGCCACATCCAATGCACTTGCTGAATGTCACATTGGGTGGAAATGATCTGATTCGTTTAGTTTTAGAAATAGAAAAAAATCGTCTTTTTTTACGTAACTATCCGATGAAGGGAATGGGATTTCGCGGCAAGATTTTTGGACAGATGGTCTATAATGGAATCACGTATGATTCTGTTAACCACCAAGTATTTTGGAAGAACAAGCCAGTCGATCCGACTAAAAATTATACTTTTACTACCGTCGATCATCTAATGTTTGTCCCATTTTTTCCAACGATCGAAATTGTTGGAAAAAATGAATTTTTGTTTCCTGAATTTATCCGAAGCGTGGTAGGAGATTACTTGAAAGCTCACTACCCAATCAAATAAAAACAAGGTATAATAAAAAAGATAGGTGGTGAACGCATGTCTGCAAAACAAAATGAACAGCAGAACGTTGAGCATAAAACAGAAATTGCTAAGAAAAAGTCGTCAGCTGAACAGGAAAAAACAGTCACAGAAGAATTGACAGCTGCTTTGGAAGAAATCGTCGAGGAGCCGAAAGCAGAAAAAGTCAAAGGTGAATTAGTGACGCTGTTAGATGACAGTAATTTTTTGGTAGGCGAAAGACATTATCGGCTTGTGTCCGATTATCGTGAAGGATTTAATGCAGAAAAACTGGGAGAACGATACAGTGATGTATTAGCCCGATATGATTATATCGTAGGAGATTGGGGTTATGAACAACTACGTTTAAAAGGATTCTTCCGAGCGGATAATCGACGGGCACATCCGGATCAGCGAATTGATTCATTGGAAGACTATCTTTACGAATATTGCAATTTTGGTTGTGCGTATTTTGTCATCGAAAGAATCGGCGGTAAAAAAGAAAAGACAACTCAGCGCCGAAAAAAGAAAAAAAACCATAATCGTGCGTATATCGATGAGAAAAAAGGACCAGTCACATCGAATCGCAAAAAACCGGTTATTAAAAACCGAAAAACAGAGTCAGCAAAAACCTCTGAAAAAGTAAAAAAACAGGAACAATCTAAACAAGTGGAAAAAACAAAAACAGCATTTACGATAAGAAAAAGGGAAGAGTAGTGGATGAATGGATTATAAAGGATATTTAATTGATTTAGACGGGACGATTTATCGCGGGACGGAACCTATACCGGCAGGAAAACGGTTTGTGGAAGAATTACAAAAAAGGAAATTGCCTTTCTTATTTGTTACGAATAACACGACTAAGTCGCCAGAAACAGTGGCTAATCGTCTAGCAGATGAGTTTGACATTCATGTAGCACCAGAAACAGTTTATACAGCTACTTTGGCTACAATTGATTTCATGAAAACAGATGGAAAAGGAAAAAAAGTGTATGTTATCGGAGAAGCCGGATTGATTGACTTGATTTTAGCTGCCGGATTTACATGGGAAGAAGAGGTTCCTGACTATGTAGTAGTAGGGCTAGATAATTATTTGACCTATGAAAAGGTCGTCAAAGCAACTCTTGCTATTCAAAAAGGGGCTACTTTCATTGGAACGAATCCGGATAAGAATATACCTACAGAACGAGGTCTTCTTCCTGGAGCTGGGTCAGTCATCTCTTTCGTCGAGACAGCAACCCAAACTCCACCAATTTATATCGGAAAACCAGAAGCAATCATTATGGATAAAGCCGTTGAAGTATTAGGTCTGCAAAAAGAAGAAGTAATCATGGTTGGAGATAACTATGAAACAGATATCCAAGCAGGGATACGTAATAATATCGATACTTTGCTCGTTTTATCAGGTTTCACAAAAGAAGAAGATGTACCTGGGCTGCCTATCCCAGCTACCTATGTGAAACGATCATTGGATGAATGGAGCTTCTAATATGAAAAATTCGAGATGGCGGTGGTTGGAATATGCCGGATTATTCAGCCTGTTTCTGACGCTGATCAGTTTGGCAGTTGGAGTGACGATCAATTTTCGACCGCTGTATGTATTTGATATCGGACATTTGCATATTTTGGATTATACTTCTTTAGACCAAGAGACATTACTGAAAAATTTTGATCACCTGATGAATTATCTTAATAATCCCTTCCAAACAGTCCTCAGTTTGCCGGACTTTCCAGTTTCTGCTAGCGGCGCTCATCATTTTTATGAAGTGAAAATTTTGTTTTTAGTGGATTATGCTGTATTTTTCATCACTCTGATCCCAAGTATTTTGTTTATCAGATATTTGCAAAAGAATGATCGTCTTTGGCGATTGATTCGTCCGTTTCAGATTGGCATGTTGCTGCCAGTTATTTTCGGTTTTTTCATGATGATTGGATTTGATCGCTTTTTTATCCTTTTTCATGAAACGTTTTTCAACAACGATGACTGGTTATTCGATCCTGTAACTGATCCAATCATCAATGTACTTCCAGAAGAATTTTTCATGCATAGCTTTATCTTGTTCTTTGTAGTATTAGAAGTATTTTTTGCTATTTTTCTTTTCTTAGGGAAAAATAGTTTGAAACAAACAAAAAAGAAAGAACTCGTCTAAATAGACGTTTTCTTTCTTTTTTTGATTTATTGAGTAAGTCGACTTCTTTTTTCTGGTTCTTTGTGTGCTAATCGACTGGCAGCAGCAGCGGCGATTGCTCCGACGATATCATCTAAGAAGGTATGGACATGAACGCCATCGTGGCTGTTTAGTTCTTTTAAAATACCAGGTTTCACTTTATCGATATAGCCATAGTTTGTAAAGCCAATCGTACCGTAAACATTCACGATTGATAAAGCTAAGATCTCATCGATACCGTAAAGACCTTCGTCATCTTCTATAATGTGTTGCAACGGATCCATCAATCTTTTCTTTTCTGCTAATATATCTAATTGGATTCCGGTGATAATGGCGTTATGTACTTCACGTTTTGTTAATACGCTGTTGACACTTTCAGTACAATCTGCCAAAGTCAAATCAGAAATATAGTCTTTTTGTAAAAACATGACAAGTTGTGCGATATCTTCTACAGTTACGCCACGTTCCTTCAATAGTTCTCTTGCTTTTTCTTCTAAAGTCTCAGTTTTGACGACCATATTATTGCTCCCCCTTTATTTTTCTTTCTCTATTTCATGTTAACGGAACATGAAAAAAATGCAAGAAACTGCTTTCGGATCTCGCTTGAAATGCAGAGGAATCTAAAAAATCAACTAGGACGAAGATTTTTATCATATAAGCTTGTGCTGTGACCAGGCTGAGTCCGTTCTTTTGGATTAATGTAGTGTAAAGCATTGTTCACTGCGGTAGGTGCTTCACCGAGCCCAGTAGCAATCAGTTTCACTTTTCCTTCATAGGTACAGATATCACCAGCTGCATAAACACCTGGAATAGAAGTAGACATATCTGATTTTATAGTGATGGCATTTCTGGTACTATCAAGTCCCCAAGAAGAGAGATGTTCTAAATTAGAAGTGAATCCATAATTGACGATCAGAGCATCAATCATCAAATCAATTGTTTCATCGCTCTTCACTTTTTTTAAGCGGATATCTGACAGTTCTCCATCGTTTCCAGACAATCCATCGATTAGATATGGAGTAAGCAAGTTGACAGATGAAGACTTCAAACGTGATACGCTATGTTCATGCGCACGGAATTCCGGACGACGATGGATCAGGTAAACTTCGCTTGCAATAGGCTCCAACATCAATGCCCAATCGATAGCAGAATCGCCGCCTCCAGCAATAGCAACTTTTTTTCCGGCATATTTCATCAAATCATTTACGAAATAATCCAATCCGTGGTTTTCGAATGCTTCAGCATTATCTAAATTCAATTTTCTTGGCTGGAATGAACCATTTCCTAAAGCTAAAATGACTGCTTTAGAATAATGTATGCCTTTATTTGTAGTGATCTCGATAACTTCGTCTTCACGAGTAAGCGAGAGAACTTCTTCTTTTAAATGAAATGTATGGTTAAAAGTAGTTAACTGTTTTTCTAATTGATCGATTAATTCACTTGCTTTGATTGCTGGATAACCTGGGATATCGTAAATATATTTTTCAGGATATAATGTTGCTAATTGACCACCAAGTTGAGGTAGACTGTCAATGATTTTTGTTTTAGCTTGGCGCATTCCTGCATAAAAAGCGGCAAACATCCCCACAGGACCTGCACCGATAATTGTAATGTCATAGATTTCCATAAAAAATTCCTCCCTTTTCACACTATAGCAGAATTTAATTGAGAATGCTTCTCAAAAATATTTGAAGTTGAAATGGTCAGTCATAGAATTTATTCATGGAATGCAGGCAGTGATGAAAAAATAAAGAAAAACAAATCTAGTATTTTTACGGAAGGTTAGGTATTATGTTATTATTATTTATGAAGTATGCAAATAATAGGAGGAAACAATATGGGATTCCCACAACTAGATTTAAAAAGTGAAAAAGGACCAAAAGCTGTTATCAAAACAAACCGTGGTGATATTACTGTCCAATTATTCCCTGAACTAGCACCGAAGACGGTTCAAAATTTCATTGAACTTTCCAAAAAAGGTTATTATGATGGCGTGATTTTTCACCGTGTTATTCCTGATTTCATGATTCAAGGCGGCGATCCAACTGGAACAGGGATGGGTGGAGAAAGTATTTATGGCGAAAGTTTTGAAGATGAATTCAGTCGTGAACTGTTCAACCTTCGCGGAGCTTTATCTATGGCAAATTCAGGTCCAAACACAAACGGAAGCCAATTCTTTATTGTAAATAACACAAATGTGCCAGCTAATATGCTTGGACAATTGGAAGGTGCTGGATTCCCATCAGAAATCATTGAAGCGTATAAAGGTGGCGGAACCCCTTGGCTAGATTTCCGACATACAGTCTTTGGACATGTACTGGAAGGAATGGATACAGTAGATGAAATTGCAAATGTGCAACGTGGTCCACAAGACCGCCCTGTACATGACGTAGTGATTGAAACAATCGAAATTTCAGAATAGTTTGGTATGATACGGAGTATTTATAGAAAAGGACGAAACCTAGTAAGGTCTCGTCCTTTTACTTTGATAACTGATTTATTCAGTTGTTTCTAAAGCGTGCTTGATTCGATGAAGTCCTTCTAGTAAAGTCTCTTCTGGACAAGCAATATTCAAGCGCATATGTCCATGACCGGAAGGACCAAATGTGATACCAGGATTTAATACGACTTTTCCTTTTCTCACTAGAGTATTCTCTAATTTTTGGTCATCTGAAATATAAGCGGTAAAATCCAACCACATTAAATAAGTTCCTTCAGGGCTCATTATTCTCACTTTCGGAAGATGCTGTTCAAAAAACTGATTAACTGTTTGAACATTTTTTTCTAGATAAGGAATCAGTTGGTTTAACCATTCTCCACCGGTCTCATAAGCCGCTTGAGTCCCAATCAAACCAAAAGTGTTGATTTCGTGCTGTTGATTCATCACTAGATGTTTTTCAAATTTAGCTTTCAGCTCTGGGTTTTTGATAAATACCATTGAATTTTTGATTGCAGCTAAATTGAAAGTCTTTGTTGCAGAAGTAAAGGCAATGAGCAAATCGTCCAAATCGGGATTAATCGTCAGCATGGAAGTAAATGTATGATCGAATAAAGTCAAATCTTGATGGATTTCGTCACTAAACAGAAACACTTGATGTTTTAAACACAATTCGCTTAACTGTTTCAATTCTTCTTTGTTCCAAACGCGACCTCCTGGATTATGAGGATTGCACAAGATCATTGCTTTTACATTGTTTTCTTCTATTTTTTTCTCCATGTCAGAAAAGTCCATGACAAAATGATTATTTTTTTCTAGCAAAGAGCTTCGAACAATGTGACGTTGATTTGTTTCTATAATAGAGGAAAATGGAGGATAAACTGGGTCGTGAATCAAAATAGAATCACCTGGTTTTGTAAAAGTTTGTACTGCTGCAGCTAAACTAGTCAACACACCACTTGTAAAAACAATATTTTCTTTCGTCAACTCAACAGCATGGCGTTGACGTTCCCAATGAATGATAGCCTGATAGAGTTTATCAGACAGAGTGGCATAACCAAAGATTCCGTGTTTGATGTATTCACTAAACGCATTAGCTACCCCCTCGGGAGATAAGAAATCCATATCTGCTACCCACAAAGGAAGTAAATCATCCATTTGATATGTCTCGGCAATCGCGTCCCATTTTACACTTTCTGTATCTTTTCTTGAAATCTTTTTATCAAATTCGATCATCTCAATACCTCCAGTCATTTTCGTCGCTTCTTTTTTTGAGCTATTTACAGTATAATGATAAATGCGAAGAGAGGGAAGTAGATGACTTATAAAATTGGACAAATAATTGAAGGAAAAGTAACAGGGATACAGCCTTATGGGGCATTCGTCTCTCTTGATAATGAGACGCAAGGACTTATTCATGTTTCGGAAGTACAATCCGGTTATACGAAAAATATCCATTCATTGTTAAAAGTCGGGCAGCCAGTAACCGTTCAGATCATCGACATTGATGAATATTCCAAAAAAATCAGTTTATCTTTAAGAACATTAGAAAAAACAAATCCAGCTGTTCCTTATCGTAGAAAAAGATATTTCACGAATAAAAATCGTAAAATCGGTTTTGCTACTATTGCGGAGCAGTTACCTATTTGGATAGAAGAAGCGTTATCTGAATTAGAACGGAAAGAAAATAAGAAATAAAAAGTGTGTATTTTTTCTGAAAATGTGCTAGAATTTTTATGTAAGCCATAGAACAAGGTGATCGAGGTGGAAATTTTGGCAAGCAAAAGAGTTGCTGGTACAATTATGTTGCATTTGGAGGATGGTTCTAAAAAATTTTTGGTCCATTCAATTGATGACAAGTTGGAATTTGCGTTAGCGGAACTTTCTGAAGGGAAGACTGGTTTAGCGAATATACTTAATTTCT
The DNA here is from genome assembly GCF_040886985.1 of Enterococcus sp. C76. Classification (NCBI taxonomy): domain Bacteria; kingdom Bacillati; phylum Bacillota; class Bacilli; order Lactobacillales; family Enterococcaceae; genus Enterococcus; species Enterococcus sp. C76. Next base: position 177,319 of record NZ_JBFOEY010000007.1, read on the forward strand.
TAAAAGAAATAGTTCATATCGATGTTAGCAAGATTAGTTTGATGGAATTGACAAATACACATATTAATCAGGAAAATGTTCCGTTGTTTGTCTTTGAGACTGAACAAAAGAATCAAAGAGAAGAATTAGGCGAAGGATATATTTGGGAAGAACCAGGTCAAATGCGCTCTGTTCTTGGAACTTACGAAGTAGAGGGAGTGCCTTTCTTCTAAAATACAGATTAAGCGAACAAAGAAGTTTGAATTTTTTTCAAACTTCTTTTTTTATTGTTTGATCCAGAAAAGACATTGAAATGTTCTGCTATAGATAATTTTTTAGTGCATTTTATTTTCAAAATATGTAGAAAACGGTTGTATAACGAATAATAATAATTGATCGAAAAATCATTTCACAAAGTAATGCTTAATTTATAGTTGACCAAGGAAGAAATACATGATAAATTTAACAGCGTTGATTCTGGAAGTGGACGTTATATCACGTTTCTGAAAAAACTTAAAAAATAGTTGTTGACATGTTGATAATGACATGATAAGATAACTGAGTCGTTAAAAAAGAACAACTTGCGAAGCTTGATTCTATCGAAAAAAACTTCAAAAAAGTTCTTGACAAATAACAAACGATGAGTTATGATAAATGAGCTGCTGAAAGATTTCGAAAAACGAAATCGAAAAAACTTTTAAAAAAGAGTTGACAATTACTTGATACTCTGATATGATATAAAAGTTGCTACGGCAGCCAAAAACAAATCGA
>NZ_JBFOEY010000008.1:0-134860 GCF_040886985.1 Enterococcus sp. C76
CAAGATGAACTAGAAATAGTTCATCTTTTTTTTGTTTAAATCTTTTACTAAATTGAACTAATAGAGTCTTCTATGAATATCGAAGTTAGTTTTCACCTACTTCGTTTTTTTATAGTTGGTTATTATAAAATAACGATATAATTGATTTTGATACAATACACGTTTATTTATAAATCAAAAATATAGAGAACAGTATACAAATGTCCGTTCCTATTCTTAAAATGATTCTTATACTTACTTAAATTAGGTATAATTAGTATATGTTTTGTGAGAAATTTAGACTTATAATCAGCAGTGAATGTATAATTAACGTATAGGAGACATGGATGAAATGAAACTAATTGGTATAGATTTAGACGGTACTCTTTTGAATTCTGACCAGAGCATTAGTCAAAAAAATGCAAGAACAATGCAACATTTACCTAAAGACTGTTTTCCATTCATTTGTTCTGGAAGAGAAGTAGAAGACATTAATAATATTCTCAAAAAATCTGGTTTAATGGTTCCAGCAGTAGGATTAAATGGTTCTGTTGGATTTGATGGAGAAAAAAAGATATTTGAGTCTTTTTTCGATAAAAAGGATGTAAAAAAAATTGATTCTGTCATATCGAAATTTCCAACTAAAATATATACGAATCTCGGAAGTTATGAATCGCAGAACTATAAAAATAAAATGAAAAAAATCTTTCACGAGGTAGGTAGTGAATTTTCTGTCAAGGAGTTGAACTATGAGCTTGAGTATGAAAAATCTATTTGTTCTATTCCTTATAATAATATTGAGGAAATTATAGAAAAGGATGATATCAGCATTTACAAATTTTTTATTTTTATTCCCAATCGTCAATTGAAAGCGAATATATTTAACCGTTTGAAAAAGATGCTAAATGTGACTGTTACTGAATCAGCACCTGTAAACATTGAAATCGTGCCTAAAAATGTATCGAAAGGCACGGTGTTTGATCGTTTGGAATCAATCTACAATTTAAAAAAACCTTTGAGAATCGCGATCGGGGATAGTTTAAATGACTTATCTATGTTTGAGAGTGCAGATATTAGTTTTGCAATGGGAAATAGTCATCAAGAGATCATGAAAAAAGCTGATTATATTACCGTTTCAAACGATAAAGACGGAGTATCTCAAGCTTTTGAAAGAATTCTTACCATATAAACTAATTTAGGGAGTATAGAATATAAATATTTAGGATTGTGACAAAAATCATGTCACAATCTTTTTTCGAATAAACTCATTTTTTGAAGCCAGCCATTTATCGTAATTTCTTTGCATAATACGAACAAATTTTCGGTTATTGATGAAAAAAAACATTGAAAATGGTATGATAAAAGAAAAAGAGGAGGGAATTTTTAATGGTGAAATTTATCCATGCGGCAGATTTACATATGGATCGGTCATTTGAAGGACTGACAACTCTAGATAAAACTGTACAGGAAAAACTATTGAAGACGAATCTGACCGTTTTATCAAATATCATTGAACAGGCAATAATAAATAACGTTGATTTTGTTTTACTTGCAGGAGATAATTTTCATCAAAATCGTCCTTCATTAAAAATACAGAAACATTTTTCAGAACAGATGAAACGGTTAGAAAAGAACCATATACCTGTATTTATAATATTCGGAAATCATGATTTCTATCAAAAAGAGCGGTATTGGTTCTCCTTTCCTAAAAATGTCTATTTATTTACATCCGAAACGGTAGAGACAAAAAAAATAACGATAAAAAGTGGCGAAACTGTCTCTCTCAGTGGATTCAGTTATCGACAACCCTGGATTCAAAAAGACAAAGTGATGGAATTTCCTTCTAGAGAACTCACAGATTACCATATTGGTTTGTATCACGGGGAACCTGGTACCTCGCAAAAAGGGAACTATGCCCCATTCCAACCTTCAAAAATGCAAGAAAAAGGATACGATTATTGGGCTTTGGGGCATATCCATGTGCCAACAGTTTTAAATGAAAAGCAAACCATCGTTTATCCAGGTGCGCCTCAAGGACACACTAAAAAAGAACAAACTTCTACGTCCATTCTACTTGTTGAATTAAGTAAAGGAAGTTGTCAAATACATCCGATTAAAGTAGCAGAGGTCTATTGGAAGACAAAGGAAATATCATTGAGGCAAGCGAAAACGACAAAAGAGGTCATTGTTCATATTCGTCAGCAACTTTCAAAAGTAGAAGATGGGTTTAGTTTAATTGAGATAAAATTAAAAGATTATGACCATCTCAATACAGATGTTCTAGAGAGAATACAATCAGGAGAGTTATTAGATTATCTGTTAGAGGAATTTTCAGATAGGATAAGGGATTTATTTATTTGGCGTATTTCTCTCATGGAGGATACTTTTTATGCGAAGATTCCACTTGCTGCTTCTGCTAAATTGATGGAACAGCTATTTCAATACTATCAGACACCTCAAGATTTCCAACAAATTTTAAATGAAGTATATAGTCACCAAGAAGCGGCTAAAATATTGAGCGAACTGCCGGAATATCAAGAAGAAACACTTGAAAAAGCCAAGCAGCTACTTAATCAAGATTTTTTATTTGAGGAGGATCAGGAATGAAGATTTTAAGGATCGAGATTGCTGCTTTTGGAAAATGGCGTCAAAAAAGTTTTGATTTTTATTCAGGTAATCAGCTGATCTATGGGGGAAACGAAGCAGGAAAATCAACGATTTATCAATTTATCCAAGCCATCTTATTTGGATTCCCTTCAAAAGGCCGTAAAAAAAAGGATTATACACCAAAAGACGGCTCAGCCTATGGCGGCAAAATATGGCTTATACATCCTGTATACGGTGAGTTTGCTGTCGAGCGCTATAAACAGCAAAATCGTGGAAAATCGAAGGTATGGCTGGGGAACCAAGTTGGAAGTGATGAATTACTAGAAAAACTGATTGCACCTTTGACGAAAGAGTTATTCCAGCAGGTATTTACTTTCCAGCAAGAACAGTTGATGGAACTAGATCACTTGAGAGAAAAAGAGCTACATGATGCACTGATTTCTTTAGGGATTACGGGCAGTTCTCAAGTATTCCAAAAAAGACAAGAATATTATCAGAAAGCACAACAGTTATTCAAGAAAAAAGGCCAAAAACTGCTGATCAATCAAAAATTAAATGAATGGAAAGAGCTTCAAGAAAAAATCCATCTAAAACAAGAACAGGAAGCTTATTTTGGCAAGTTGATCCAACAAGAACAGGAATACGAGTCGCAACAGCAACAGTTACTGGAACAACTACATGAGGCGAATAAACAATTTGCACTAGCCAGACAGCAAGAACTCAATTTTTCTTTATATGAAGAATGGCAATCCCTCAAAAAAAACATCGCCACAGGTCTTCCTGATGAACAACTTCTTCTTGATCTGGAGTCTTTTTCCAAACGGTATCAGCAAACAAATGAGCGTTTAGAAGAATTAGAAGCAACTCTGGAAAAGCATAGCGGGATGGATCAGCAGTCAGCTAGATATTATTTTTATTTAGAGCAGGAGCAAGAACTAAAAGACCTCCAACAACTCCAGTTTACAACGGAACAATTAAGCGAAGAATGGCAAAGACTTCAAATAGAGACTAGAGAAACAAATTCAGAATTGAAGATCTTGGAACAAAGATGGCAGTGGCAGAAAAATCCGTTACCGGAAGAATTTTTATATGAAGAAGAGTGGAAGAATCTTCTGGCTAAAGAAAGAAGGATTGCTGATCTAGAAAGCCAGATTTCTGTGCGTCTCCAGATAGCTAAAGAACAGCAAAAAATGATCGAAGCAGAAGTGAATGAGTTGGAAGAGACTTATCCAGCATTATTACAAAATCAGTCAGAGATAGCACCAACCCCTTCATCTAAACCCTATATGCTAATTGCTGGCGGAGCAATAATCATTGCAGGTATATTTGTACCAATGCCCTTAAAAGTGATCTTTTTATTGATTGGTGCAGGCATGGTGGGCTATTTCTTCTACAAACAGCATCCAAAGGTCAAACCTAAAAATGATTTCTCAGAAATAAAAGGAATGTGGCAAGAAAAACTAGGTCAGCTTGATTTAGCTTTAGCCCAATTAGCAGAAGCAGAAGAAAAACAAAAGAGAATCGAAGAAGAAAAACAGATTCTTCAGCAAGAAGTATATCGTTTTGCTGATCATCGGCACTTAGGAAAGATGGATACACTCAAACTCATGAAAGAATATGGGCAAGAAGTCATAGATTATCAGAAATTGTATGGCGTATTTGTGCGGAAACATAAAAGAGAGCAGGAAATCCAAGAAAAACTACAACAGATCGATCAGAAATTTGAGTTTGTTAAAGAATGGCTACCCATACAAGATAAGACGATCTCAGAAAAAATGGCTATGCTTTCCCGTTTTATCCAAGAAATGGAACAGATGAAATTTGCCAGAAGCTATCAGCAAAATACTTTATTGAAGCAAGAAATCAATCAATTGAAAAAGAAACAAAAAGTATGGATACAAGAATACAGCGAACAATTGAGCCAAGCTGGATTATCTTATCCTTCGGAAGTACCTGTCTTTTTACAAAAAGCCAAACAAGCCGAACAGCAGATGAAAAGGTACAATGAACTGTCAGAAATGCTTCGTCCACTGTTTCCTGAAGAACTGACGAAAGAGAAATTATCTGTAAGACTGCGGCAACTGAAAGAAAAACAAGGCCAACTACAGCAAGAAGAAAAAGAAGCAAGTGAAAATCGGCAACGACTCCAACTTCAAGTAGAAGAGCTGCAAAGAGACGGCACATTGGACGAACTCTATCAACAAGCTAGCCGACAAAAAGCAAAATTGCAGGAATTGCTGGAGGAATGGGGCGCATTTGAAATCGCAGGGACATTCTTAGGCGATCTTTCAACAGAGATGAGTGAGAGACAATTACCTCAGTTGTTAAAAGCAGCGGGTGATTATTTAGGTATTTTAACAAAAGGAAATTATCAGAAGATATTACTGAAAAACGATACACTGACTTTAACAGACGGATATACAGACTTTCCAATCTATGAGTTGTCTACAGGTACGAAAGATCAGCTGATTATGGCGATGAGGTTTGCTTACCTCTCGTTAGAAGCCAATCGTTCGATATGCCCGATCATCATAGATGATGGCTGGCTTCATTATGATCATCAGCGAAAGTATCAATTAGCTGAACTTTTAGCTAAATTTGGAGAAAAGTATCAAATAATTTGTTTTTCTTCTGATAAAGAAATGGTAAGCTATTACCATGAGATGAACCAAACCGTAAAACAATTAGAAGGAGCAAATAATGAAAAAAATTCGTGATTTAGTAATCGATGAGCAGTTTGAGCAATTTGTCCTGATCAAAAGTGCAGATGTAAGAATCGCTAAAAACGGAAAAAAATTTATTGCTTTTACTTTCCAAGATACTTCAGGTACCATCGATGGCAAGTACTGGGATGCTTCGGAAGAGGAAATCAACAAATTTACAGCCGGCACAGTCGTTTTTCTAAACGGTAAAAGAGAGGTTTATCAAGGGAACCCGCAAGTAAAGATTCTTCACATGCGTTTAACAAGGATGGATGAGCCAGGGGAACCTAGTTTATACATGGAAAGAGCCCCTTTGAAGAAAGAAGAAATGGAAGAAGAAATCAATCAATTATTATTTGAAATCACAAATGCACATTGGAATCGGATCGTTCGCTATCTACTCAATAAATACCAAAAACAATTTTTTGAGTTTCCGGCAGCCAAAAGAAACCATCATGCATTTGCCAGTGGATTAGCTTATCATACTTTGACAATGCTTCACTTAGGAAAATCAATTGCCGATGAATATCCTGAGTTGAATCGACCATTATTATATGCGGGTATCATTTTGCATGATTTAGGAAAGGTGATCGAACTTTCCGGTCCTATGTCGACAGAATATACGCTTGCAGGGAATTTAATCGGTCATTTGGTATTGATTGACGAAGAAATAACTAAAGCCTGTCTTGCGCTGAAAATCAGCGAAGCTGACGAAGACGTTCTCGTATTACGACATATGGTTTTAGCACATCACGGCCTATTAGAATATGGTTCACCTGTACGTCCAAGAATAATGGAAGCAGAAATATTACATCAAATCGACAATATTGATGCTTCCATGCAGATGATGTTGACTTCGATTCGTCAAACAGAACCAGGAAAATACACAGATCGGATTTTCGGTATGGACAACCGAAGTTTCTATGTACCAAAAGATTTATAGCAAAAATTTATTTTTTTCATTCAAAACAAAAAAGCGAGACATAAGTCTTCGCTTTTTTTGTTTTCTTTTATTTTGATGAATCAGTTGTTTCTTCAGTTGAAGATTCTTTTGTTGAATCAGTTGATTTTGTGTCAGAGCTCTTTGTTGAAGATGTGGCTTCACTTGAGTCTTTCGTACTTGATGAAGTTGTTGTGAATGCACTCAACACATTTTCAAAGGCATCATCTTTGATTTTTACATTTGCATCTTTTAATTCTTCACCGATTACTTTAGTCGTGAATGTATTATCACTTAATTTTGTTTCAGTAGCGATTTCTTTTAATTGATCTTTGTATTTATCCATGTCGTTGCCTTTATTTTGGTTTTTCACCATTTTGACAACATAGTATTCTGTTGCATAAGAAGTAGTATTTGTTGCAGTAATAACGTCAGAGACTTCGCCGTCTTTCAATTTGAAAGCTGCTTCTTTTACTTCTGCAGGAATGGTTGTTGTCGTCGAGTCGAATTTGACTTTACCGCCATCTTCTTTTGTCTCTGAATCAGTCGATTTGTCTTTGGCTAATTTAGAGAAATCATCCCCATCGTCCGCTGATTTTTTTACATCTTTGGCTTCATCTTCACTTGATAATTTGATGATTTGTGCTTCTACTTCTGGATGGAAAGATTCCCAAGCAGTTTTCAAATCATCATCTGTAATATCTACATGAGCCTTCAAACCAGCTTCAAAAGCTAGATTATTACGGATATATTCTTTATAAGAATCTTTCGTATACCCAGCAGTTTCTAATTGTGATTCAAAAGTATCACCTAAAGATTTCGCTTGTTTGTCGTATTCTGCATCCACTTGTTTATCTGTTACTTTATCGCCGTATTTGTTATTGAATACTTTATAGATGATCATCCGTTGTACTAATGATTGGTTCGATGATTCGAGCTTTGCTTCATCGTAGAAATCAGATACAGTGATCGTTCCGCCTTTCATCGTTGCGATATCTTTATTGGTATCGCCTGAACAAGCCGCTAGAGTTAAAACAGCCAACGCACTAGTAGCTGCCAAAATAATTGATTTTTTTTTCATTAATGTTTGCACTCCTGTAATTAGTTATTATTTTTTATATATTAACTATACCATATCCCATGCCCTTTAAAAGCGTTCTCGTGATAGTTTCAAACAAAATTCAAAATTTCATCACATTCCTTGGAAATGTGCAATTATTCCTCTATTAGACAGTCGTATCTGTTGAGAAAATGATCATTATTGCATTTGATCAGGATACTCAGGCAGATCAGCTGTTAGTTTTTCTACTTGTTCATTGATTTGGGCGATACGTGGTTCGGCCTGGAATTTAAAATCTTCGATATCTTTGTTGATGGCTTCTTGGAAAGCGGGAATCACAGATTCAGCTGTTTCTTTTGTCTCGATCAATGCGCTTTTAAAATGATCCAAGCTGTTATTTAAATCGTTTGTCAGAGTGGTTGCTTCTTCCAGTTCTTCAATCAGTTTTTTTCTTGTTTCGTTCCCACTCCTAGGTGCAAATAACAGACCTCCGACAGTTCCAGCAGCAGCTCCGAATAACAGTCCTTTGAAAAAGTTTTTAATCATCGCTGTGCACCTGCTTTACGATTGTTTCTTGAATAGCTTTTAGTTCTTCTGGTCCATAACTGTCTTGATGGTTGCCAAAGTGGATAGAAAAATCGTCCTCTTTGCTATAGCGAGGAACTAAATGGATATGTGAATGAAAAACAGATTGATAAGCTAATTCACGGTTGTTATTCAAGATATTAAGACCTTTCATTTCTGGAAAAGCTTTTTCTAATGCTTGAGCAATCTTAGGCACACGTGAAAAAACTTCTCCTGCAAGTTCAGGATCATATTCAAAAATATCTGCTACATGACGTTTAGGGACAACTAACGTGTGTCCTTTCGTTGCTTGAGAAATGTCTAAAAAAGCATAGACTTTGTCGTCTTCATAAATTTTATAGCTTGGGATTTCTTGATTGATGATTTTGCAAAAAATACAGTTTTCCATAAAAAACATCCTTTCCATAAAGAATAAATACTTCAGCTTAACTTTACCATAAGTTAAAGCCATTGTAAGGAAAAAAACAAAATACCGTCATTTTCTTCGTGGTATAATAAATAAAAATAAATGGCGGAGGAAAAAGAATGAGTTTAATTATCGATCATGTCACAGGAGGGTATGGCCATCTCCCTGTGTTAAAAGACATCAGTTTCAACGTACAGCCTGGAGAGATAGTAGGATTGATCGGGCTGAACGGAGCAGGGAAAAGTACAACCATCAAGCACATTATCGGTCTGTTGGAACCTTCAAAGGGAACGATAGAAATCAATCATCTATCTTTAAAGAAAAATACAGAAGAATATCGTAAACAAATTGGGTATATTCCAGAGACGCCTTCTTTATATGAAGAATTGACTTTGAGGGAACATATCGAAGTCACTGCGATGGCCTATGATATACCTATGGATACAGCAATGAAAAGAGCTGAAAAGCTGTTGGAGACTTTCCGTTTGTCTAATCGCCTTGACTGGTTTCCGGCTAATTTTTCAAAAGGGATGAAGCAGAAAGTGATGATCTTATGCGCCTTTTTGATCGAGCCTTCTTTATATATCATTGATGAACCATTCTTAGGATTGGACCCACTAGCTATCAATGCGCTGCTTGAATTGATGGTAGAGATGAAAAAAGAAGGAGCCGGTATTTTGATGTCTACGCATATTTTAGCTACTGCAGAAAAATACTGTGACCGTTTTGTGGTCTTACATAACGGAGAGATACGAGCAGATGGGACCCTTGAGATGTTGAGAAAAGAATTTCATCTGCCGGATTCTTCTTTGGACGAAATCTATATCGCTTTAACAAAGGAGCAGGCACATGAGTAGTTTTTTTCAAAAACGTTTAGCAAGGCATCAAAAGAAAATGATGAAATATATGCGCTATGTGTTGAACGATCATTTTGTTTTAGTTTGTCTTTTCTTAATTGGTGGCGTGGGATTGTACTATTCTAGCTGGTTGAAAACCTTGCATCCGCCTTTTGCACTTGGGGGAATGATAATCTCTGTATTTTGGATGCTCTGTTTATTTGTAGGCAAGATGGCTACTTTTGCGGAGGCAGCAGATATTGTTTTTTTACTTCCGAAAGAAAAAGAAATGCAGACCTATTTGGAACGAGCTTTTCGCTATTCTTGCATTTTTCCGATGATCCTTTTGATATTGGCATGCGGATTTGCTATGCCATTAGTGGTGGTTAGTACTCAGCAAGTCTTTTCGATGTTTTTCGTCTATCTGATCATATTATGGAGTTTGAAATTCAGTCATCTGCAAATCAAGCGAGCAGAATTGTTTCGGCTAGATCAACAGGTCATTCGTTATTGGAAAACAGGTTGGTTACTTTCTTCTATGCTCATTTTGCTTCTTTCATTTTATTGGCTGGTCTGGGCAGGGGTAGCAGGTGCATTGGTACAGGCAAGTCTATATTATTGGTTTTTGTGGAAGCAACAGGAAAAAGGATTGGATTGGGAGAAAATGGTGCACGCAGAAGAACAAAGGTTGCATCAAATCTATCAATTTATTAATTTATTCACCGATGTTCCTGAAATTACGGCAAAGGTAAAAAGAAGACGCTACTTGGATCCTCTATTGACTCATATTAAGAGAGAATCAAAAAACACTTATCTTTACTTGTTTGCAAGAAGATTGGCAAGAGGTTCTGATTTTAGTGGTCTTTATTTCCGGTTAGTAATTATAGGTGGGCTATTGATTTTCGGAGTGATCGACTTTTATTTTAGTCTGATAATCGGTTCTTTATTTTTATATTTGATCGGTTTCCAATTGTTGCCTTTAGCGAGCCAGTTCCGCTATATGGTGCTCGTTCAGCTTTATCCGATCCATGAGAATCAGAAGAAGCAGGCGATCCAGTATCTGCTCACATGGGTATTAGTTATCGCATCGGTTATCTTTGGGTTGATTGCTGCAGTCGTATTGGATGGTCAGCAGCGATGGGTTCCGCTAGCGGCTTATTTGATTGTTACGGGTCTCTTTGTTAAACTATATGTACCAACTCGTTTGAAGAAGATGTCAGACTGAAAACAAAGCTGTGTAGGATAAAAATGAACTGAAAAATAGAGCGTTGACAGTAAGAATGCTGTTCGTTCTATTTTTTTTGAGAAAAGTCGGTTTTTTGAATGGCAAATAAATGAAAAAGAACGTATATGTGCTTGACGTGTAGTGATCAGGCGACTAGAATAATAAGTACTGCAAAACAAAGAGTAAGAGGACGGGAGAATGCATGATGGAGTTTCAGTTAGACCAAGAGTGGCGGTTACGTCCCATCAAAGGCGATACAGGAAAAACATACATAGGCATGCGTGATGAAGACAAAGTCTTTATTAAACGAAACACGACTCCGATGTTGGCTGCTCTTTCAAGGGAAGGAATTACACCAAAACTTGTTTGGACAAAACGAACGGGGAATGGCGATACCTTGACAGCACAAGAATGGCTAGAAGGCCGCTTGCTAACTCCTAATGAGATTGGTCAAAGAAATGACGTAATTGATGTTTTGTACCATTTACATCATTCAAATTCTCTTAAAACCATGCTGACCCGTATCGGCGGACGTGTTATGACGCCGGAGAAGATGTTGCAAAAATATGAAAAAGAATTACCAGAAGAACTCCAGAAAAATCAATTTCTGCAAATCGTCCATCGATTTCTTCGTGAGCAGATCCCGCCGATAGATAAGGAAAATCTATCAGTAGTGCATGGAGATGTAAATCATCGAAACTGGTTAGTATGTAAAAATTATTTATATCTTGTGGATTGGGATTCAATCATGTTTGCAGACCCTGCGGTAGATATTGCAACGATTTTAGGAAATTATGTGCCTCTATCCAGTTGGAATCAATGGCTGATCAGTTATGGCATACGTCCGACTGACGAAATGCTTGAAAAGTTTCACTGGTATGCGGCCATGAATTTGCTCCAAGAAATCACTAGATACTGCAAACGTGAAGATCATCGACGAATGAACGAAGAAATTTTACAATTAAAACGAATTTTCAGTGGCTGAGGTTTGGCCCAAACTCTGCGGAGATTTGGCCAGACCTTTTTAATTAGAGAAAGGAATGGAGATAAATAATGCGTGTCCGAAATCGTCCGGGAGCAGCGGAAATGTTAGCGGCTCACCCGAATTTTGTAATTAGTGATCCAACATTGTGGAAGGGAAAATGGAATGAATTGTTTGGAAACAATCATCCAATCCATATTGAGATTGGAATGGGGAAAGGCCAGTTCATCACTGGAATGGCAAAAGCCCATCCTGAAATCAATTATATTGGAGTAGAAATGCAAGTAAGTGTTGTTTCTATAGCATTAGACAAGTTGATCGAACAACCGCTTCCTAACCTGAAGCTTCTGCATGTGGATGGATCAGCATTGACAGAATATTTCGCTGACAGCGAAGTAGATCAGATCTATCTGAATTTTTCTGATCCATGGCCGAAAAAACGACATGAAAAACGGCGCTTGACATACAAAACTTTTCTTGCTGTAGATGAACAGATCCTCCGCCCAAATGGAGAAATCCACTTCAAAACAGATAATCAAGGATTGTTTGAGTATTCGCTGGCAAGTTTTTCTCAATATGGCATGATCCTCAAACAGGTATGGTTGGATTTGCATCAAAGTCAATTTGAAGGCAATATTATGACGGAGTATGAAGAAAAATTTTCTTCGAAAGGTCAACGTATTTATCGAGTAGAAGCTCGATTTCAAGATAAGACCAAAAAGAAAAGTCTGTGAATGAACTTTTTACTTTCATAAAAATATAAATCAAATCCCAGAAAACACATTACATCTGTCATGTGCATTTTCTGGGACTTTTTTGATTTAAGATATACCTATTTCCTCGGTTTTCAACAAGGTGGAATCAATTGGAATCGAGAGAATGAAAATAATCCTTTGTCGGTGATCTTCAATTCGGGTATGACAGATAAGGTTAAGAAAGAAAGTGTCAAAAAAGGATCAAAGGTTTTAGCTGCCCCTAGTTGATGTGTTTCAGCTATTAATTCATTCAGCTGTTCATTGACGAGCGAAAAAGGTTCCTGTGTCATGATGCCGCCTATCGGTAGAGGAAGACAAGCTATTTCCTTCTGTTTGTTGACAACAGTCATCCCGCCACCTTTTTGAATCAAAAGATTAGCAGCATACAGCATATCCTCATCATTTGTCCCCACGACAACTAGATTATGAGAGTCATGAGCAATCGTTGTCGCTATCGCCCCTTGTTTCAGCTGAAATCCTTTTACGATGCCTAACCCAATATTTCCGGTTTGATGGTGACGCTCGATCACCGCAATCTTTAATTGGTCTTTTTCGATTGAAGGAATGAATCGTTCGCCTTGTCGGTCCACTTTTTCTACCAAATCGTTCGTGACGAGACTATTCGGGATAATTTCGATCACATGGGCTTGCGAAGAAGGGAGAAGCAGCTCTAACGAACGAGGGTGCAATGGTTGAGCATTTAGGTTTGGTAGACAGCATGTATATGGATTTGAATGATCAGCAAATAAATGGTCTTCGAGTTGACCAGATTGGACGACCAATGTTCCCTTATAGAAAACTTCATGAATTGGCAGCTTGGTAAGATCGTCTGTTAAGAAGAAATCAGCTTGATACCCAGGAGCAATCGCACCTAGTGTTTTCAAATCAAAACATTCTGCTGCATTCAATGTTGCCATCTGGATTGCCTGTAACGGATCAATTCCCATTGAAATAGCTTGACGGACGATATGGTCAATTGATCCTTCTTTAACTAAATCATTGATGAGTTTATCATCGGTGACAAAGAAGCATCTTCTTGAATTATCAGGCGTGATCGCCGGTAGTAGCGAGGCCAGATCTTTTGCAACGGTCCCTTCTCGAACCATTAAATACATACCAAGATCCAAACGTTCTTTAGCCTCTTTTGCAGTTGTAGCTTCATGATCCGTCCGAATACCAGCTGCGGGATAAACATTTAATTCTTCCATGCTGATACCAGCTGCATGTCCGTCAATCTTTTTCTTATGCTGGTGCATCAATTGGATCTTTTCTAAGATATCTGCTTCATTATTTGCTACTGCTTGATAGTTCATGACTTCAGCTAAACCTAAAACTTCGGGATTTTGTAAAAAAGGTGCCAGATTTTTGGCATTTAGATTTGCACCATTTGTCTCAAATGGGGTGACAGGTACACAAGAAGGGAGCATAAAGAAAATATTCATAAGCGTTTGTCTTGCGTCTTCTATCATAAATTGAAGACCAGTACTCCCAGCGATGTTTCCTATTTCGTGGGGATCTGTTACTACAGTAGTGACTCCATGAAGCAAGGATACTTTTGAAAATTCACTTGGTGATAAAAGTGAGCTTTCAATATGCACATGGCCATCAATGAATCCTGGTACTAGATATTGCCCATTAGCATTATGTACGCTTTTTCCTTCATATTCACCAATCCCTACGATCATTCCTTCGTAAATCGCTACATCTTTTTCCATGATCTCTTTCGTAAAGACATTGACGATCTTAGCCTGTTTGATCACTAGATCAGCGGGCTTTTTTTTACTTGCTACTTCGATGTATCTCTTTAATGTTGATTCCAATGGAATGCCTCCCAAGATAAATTTTTATAAGTATAACATAAATTCGTTTTTTGCCAATGTTTTTTAATAAATTCATTTTATTTGAAACAAAAAGTTCAAAAAGACGTATATTTTTTGTGGAGGGGAGAATAATGGAAATAAAACGATTATCCGATCGAATGATAAGTGAAAGTTTCGCCAAACATGCCCAAGACGTATATGTCTTGCCAGCTTCAGAAGTATTTTACATCTATTTTCGCTATGGAAAAAAACGAACATTCTGGAAGGAAGTATCTTCGGCAGATGGCCAGCAATTGATTTCAAGATTTAAGTATTTGGGACAAATGGATATCGGAGAAAAAAGAAAAGCTCAATTAGGTGCATTGACCTATTCTTTAGAAAAACAGAAGGTTCGGTTACGACTGTCTTCTGTAGGAGATTACCTTCAACGAGAAAGCTTAGTGATTCGGCTATTATACGGTATTTCTGAAACACCTCATCGTTGCTTTAATTCTCTAGATTTTGAAACTATTTTGCAGAAAACCTTTAGACGTGGATTATATCTATTCAGCGGACCAGTCGGATCAGGCAAGACTTCATTGATGTATCGGTTAGCTTTGAAAGAAAAACGGCAAGTAATCACGATTGAAGATCCTGTAGAGATCGAAGAACCATTCTTTCTGCAATTGCAGATCAATCCCAAAATAGCACAGACTTATGACACACTTTTGAAGCTCGCATTACGGCATCGCCCTGATTTGTTGATCATTGGCGAAATAAGAGATGAATCAACTGCACATGCTGCGGTAAGAGCTGCACTAACGGGACATCGGGTATTCGCAACCGTACATGCACGCAATCTTGAAGGTACATTGATCAGAATCCATGAACTAACAAAGAAAAAAGAAGAGCTATCTGAATGTCTAGCTGGAGTCATTTATCAAGAACTTTTGGAAGATGCCGATCACCATCCTTCTGTCTTGTGGAGTTATCAATTTATGGAGGAAGAACCAGTAAAAAAATCATGGGAGGAAAGCTATGAAGAAGCTCAGAAAAAAACTTGGCAGTCAGAACTATTCTAAAGGACTGACAAGAAGCCAGCAAAACCAGTTTGCACAAACCATGGGAGAACTGCTTTTAACTGGTTTTAGTTTGCAAGAATCCCTTTATTTATTACTCACGATCCGTTCGTTCCAGCCTGCTATTTTGGCAAACATCCAACATCAGCTAAAGGAAGGACAACCGTTTAGTGAAGTACTTTCGCAAACAGGGTATGGAGCAGAACAACTGGTACAGATCGAATTAGCTGAACTTCACGGGAATCTGCCGGCAACTTTGTTGGAAATTGCCAAACAGTTTCGTCTGGTCGAAGGATTTCGCAATGATTTGAAAAAGCTGCTTGCCTATCCGATGCTATTGCTCACCTTTTTGCTAGGTATCTTATTTAGTATGCGTTTGCTCGTTTTACCTCAGCTTATTGGTTCAGGGATGGTTATGGAAGAGCATTGGGGGATTCAGCTGATACAAGTCTTTCACTGGTACGTTCTACTATTTATCCTCGTGGTTGCTTTATTGACTTTTCTAGTAAGGTATCGGCTGATGAAATTGTCTCCTATTGATCGGAGTGAATGGATCAGCAGACAATTGGTGATTGGGCCGATATATTCCTTGTATCAATCTGCTTATTTGTCGCTAGAGATTGGCAAACTTTTTCATGAAGGTTTCGAATTAAGGCAAATCATCGTTTGCTTGAAGGAGACGAAACAAGAAAGTCTCCTTCAACACCTTGCTTCCAAGATGATACAAGGATTGGAGGCCGGTATACCATTAGCTGATCAGTTCCAGAATTACCGTTTTCTATCTGAAGAATTCAGCAAGATTATTTTGCAGGGAGAGGCAAAGGGAAATTTAGGGAAAGAGCTGATATTTTACAGCGAATGGACAAGAAAACAGCTTTTCAAACGACTTCAGCACTGGCTGCATTTTATTCAGCCAATCATTTTTTTGGGCGTAGCGGTTTTGATTTTACTGGTTTATGCTGCTGTTTTATTACCTGTTTATGGAAGTATCGAGGAGGTCTTGCCATGAAAAAGAAAAGAACACCTTATTATAGCGGTTTTACATTAATCGAAATGCTGATCGTTTTACTGATCATCAGTGTACTAGTACTGTTGTTTGTCCCCAATTTGTCACGTTATAGGAATCATGTAGACCAAGAAAGTCGTGAAGCAATCATTCAGTTGGTAGACACACAAAAAGAGCTCTACGCGCTTCAAAACAATGGAAGAATCCCTACCGTGGAGGAATTATTGAATGAAGGCTATATCAAACGAGAACATGCAGACATCTACCAGCGGCCTTGAAGGTAAAACATTAGCATCAGGATATACGTTGGTTGAGTCACTATTACTGATTTTATTGCTTACCACAATCCTTTCTTTTCCAGTTCTCGCATTTTCTGCATGGAAGAATGAATTGGCAGTCTATCAATTTTTCAGCCAGTTTGAAAAACGAATCTATACCACTCAAAAAATCGCTATTGTGAACCAAATCCAAACAGGTTTTTATTGGAACAATGACGAAAATCAGATCATTTTTCGTATGTCCCAACCCGATGAAGCGAGCTGGAAAGTATTAGATATTCCTGATGAGATTACCTTGAAACGCCATGCTTCCATCACTTTTGCTGCTGGAACAGGAAATGAAAGTTCACTAAAAGCGTATCAATTTTATTGGGAAGAAAAAGGGCAAACGATTACGTATCAATTCCAGATGGGGAGTGGACGCTATACAAAAAGAATTGAATAGAAAAGGGTTTATTTTATTAGAGTCCCTTACAGCGCTGATGATTGCTTCCGTCTGTGTGTACTTAGTGAGTTTTGGTCAGCTTTTTTTACTTCAGGCAGAAAAGAACAGCGGGGAGGAAATGCTACTTATTCGAATGGTTTACGAAGATACCAAGACACAGCGGATATATCACAAAAGACCAGAGCGAAGTGAAGAAATGATTATGTACGATATCCAAATTGTCGAAAATAATGGAGTAATCGAAAAAGTGCTTGTCAATATGGAGAAAGAAGCGATCAATATTGAAAAAACAAGAAATCCCGGCATTTACGCTGATTGAATGTCTAATCGGACTAATGATAGTAAGCAGTATATTGCTGTCATTCAATCTTTTGATCCAGCAAACCATCCAAGTAAGTGACTTTCTGCAGCGTAAAGATCAAAAAGAGTGGCTGATATTTTTAGCACAATTAGAAGAGGAACTTAACAGCAGTCACAATGTTTCCGTGAAAAATCAGCAATTGCATTACACTGTAGAGGATAAACAGTACATCATCGAAAGATATCAGACGATGATACGTAAAAGAAGAACTTCCGGCGGACATCAACCTATGTTAACAAGTATCACTGAGCTTCAATTATTGGAAAAAGAACACACAATTTCTTTTTATGTACACTTTGAAAATGGAGAAGATGGATATGCCATATGGACAAAAAATGATCAATAGAAAATGTTGTAAGGGCTCTATTTTATTTTCTGTGTTGCTTTTATTTCTTTTATGTACATTTTTATTGACGGCAGCATTAGAAAGCTATCGTTTGTCAATGGATCTGAATATACGAATAAAAAATTATTATATAGCAAAAATAATGAAACAGATGGCTCTATCGGAACAGTCTATACTTGCTGAGAAGTCGGAAGGGATTTTTTACTACACAACGGGATCTGTAACATATCAATGGGTACAACAGTCTCTATTCTTGGAGGTAGAAGTCTCGCCGTTTATCTTTCGATTCATAGAAGAAGTAAAAAATGATACAGATACTGGTACAGAATGAGGAATTGTTCGTGAAAACGCCCTCTTTTCTGTTATAACACTGTTTTTAATAAAAAAATGTTTGCCGTTTCACAAATAAAAAACAGTGAAAACGATTGAAATTTTGTCAATTGTTCGATAGAATTAAACAGGTGAAAAAATTGTTATAATATATCTAGAAATGAGGTGCACCATGTTACCAGAAAAAATGGAACAAGGGTTCAATCAGAACCTGGAAGCTATTCAGCTTTTACAGAATGCATTGGGAACTTCCTTTTTAGAAGCCTATGTCGAAAATGCAGAAAATCTAATAGATGATTATCAAGTACGTGTGGTGGATGGAGTGCCGACAAAAGAGACAGCACAACGGATCACAGCTCTTTATGAAGAGTTGAAAAAACTTTCTTTCGAGCCAGAAGAATGGCGCAGATTGTCTCAACTGCTTTTATTGAAGGGCAACCAGACAGAACATCTGCAGGCGAACCATCAACTCACTCCTGATAGTATCGGTTTTTTATTTGTTTTTCTTATTGAACAACTATACACAAATAAAAAGGAACCAGTTAAGATTCTGGATATTGCGGCAGGAATGGGCAACTTGTTATTAACAGTTCTTTTAAACCTATCGAATGCGGGGTATCAAACAGAAGGATTTGGTGTGGATATTGATGATACATTGTTGGCTGTGGCAGCTTCTACAAGTGATTTGACACAAGCAAATGTTCAATACTTCCATCAAGACGGGTTGCAGGATTTATTAATCGATCCTGTCGATTTTGCAATCAGCGATTTGCCGATCGGTTATTATCCGAATGACGAAAAAGCAAAAGAATTTTTAACAAGTACCGAAGAAGGCCACAGTTATGCACATCATTTATTGCTGGAGCAATCAATGAAATACGTGAAGCCGGATGGTTTTGGTTTGTTTTTGATGCCAAGCGGTTTTTTAGAAACGGATCAAAGCGAAGAAATCAAAAAATGGTTTAAAGAAGAAGGCTATCTTCAAGGAATGATTCAATTGCCAGATGAGTTGTTCCGCAACAAACAATCACAAAAAAGTATTTTGATCTTACAGAAAAAAGGACCACAAGCAAAACAAGTAAAAGAAGTACTGCTTGTGAAACTTGCTTCACTAAAAGAACCAGAGAAGGTGACGGAATTTTTCAACGAGTTTAAAAACTGGAAATCATCTGCTCTGTAATCATTCAACGAGAAGGAGAGTCATATGTCTAAAACAATTGCAATCAATGCTGGGAGTTCAAGTTTGAAGTGGCAATTATATCAAATGCCAGAAGAAACCGTAGTTGCGAAAGGGATCGTCGAACGTATCGGTTTACAAGATTCTATTTTTACGATCAAGTACGGCGATAGTCAAAAATTCGAACAAATCATGGATATCGAAAACCACGAAGTAGCAGTAAAAATGCTGTTAGATCAGTTGATTGAACTGCAAATTTTAAGTTCTTATGATGAAATCACCGGTGTAGGGCACCGTGTTGTTCACGGAGGAGAAACTTATGGGGATTCAGTAGTGATCGATGAGGGAGTAATGGACCGCATTGCTGAATTAGCAGAATTTGCTCCTTTGCATAACCCTGCTAACCTGATGGGAATCAAAGCCTTTAAAAAGATTTTACCTGACATTTTGAGCGTAGCTGTATTCGATACATCTTTTCACTCAACAATGCCAAAGCAAAATTATTTATACAGCTTGCCAGTGTCTTATTACGAAGATTTCAAAGTAAGAAAATATGGCTTCCATGGCACAAGCCATCGTTATGTATCGGAACGTGCAGCAAAATTATTGAACAAACCGATTGAAGAGCTAAAAATCATTACTTGCCACTTAGGAAACGGAGTATCAATCACAGCTGTAAATGGTGGTAAATCCATGGATACTTCTATGGGATTCACGCCATTAGCTGGTGTGACAATGGGTACGCGTTCAGGCGATATCGATCCAGCTGTTCTTCCATACTTAATGGAAAAATTAGAGATTGATATTGATGAAATGATCAATGTTTTGAATAAAAAATCTGGTTTGCTAGGCCTAACAGGATTGTCTAGCGATATGCGTGATCTTGAAAAAAACTATGAAAAAGAACACATTCGTTTAGCTTATGATATCTTCGTGGATCGCATCCGAAAATATATCGGCGGATACGTGACAACGATGAATGGTGTCGATGCAATCGTCTTTACTGCTGGTATCGGCGAAAATGACGGACATGTACGCAATGAAATCATTAAAGGTATGTCTTGGTTTGGCTGTGAAATCGATCCAGCGTTGAATGAATTGCATGGTGAAGAAGTAGATATCTCTACAAAAGAATCAAAAGTAAGAGTATTAGTGATTCCAACAGATGAAGAACTAATGATTGCCCGTGACGTGGAGCGTTTGCGCGGCTAAAAATACACGCGTGTTCTCTTTAGAAAATGGATAATTTTATATCCGTTTTCTAAGAGGACATGCTTTTTTATTTTTTACACAGAAGGATCTGAATATAAAGAAGTGAGTGAATCTAAGTATTCTTTGAATCGTGAGAGGAAAGACGCTCAATAAGCGAATTTATTTTTTGAAGAACAAAAAAAGCTGTGTCCAGACAAGTGATCTTCAAAAGTTTTACTTTTGAGATCCCCTCTGAAACACAGCTTTTCATCAATTAGTCTTTTTTAGGAGGCAATTGGTTTTCTAAATCAGTTCGAACAACAAGCACATCGCAAGCCGCGTTTCTAATAACGTATTCAGAAACAGAACCAATAAATAAACGTTCTACAGCATTCAATCCTGTAGCTCCTAACATAATCAAGTCTACTTGATTATCTTCTGGGATTTCTTTCGCAATCAGTTGTTTTGGTGAGCCATATTCTACGACAGAGGTTACATTATTCAAGCCAGCTTTCTTTGCGTTGCTTTCATAATCTGCCAATGTTTGCTTTGCCATTTCAGTAGCTTGTTCTGCCAACATTCCATCAAATGATGAAACGGTTTGGAAAGAACGTGTGTCAATGACATGTGCTAATAGAAGTTCTCCGTTATTTCGGATAGCTACATTGACCGCCTTTTTAAAAGCTAATTCAGCTTCATCAGAACCATCCACGGCAACCATGATTTTTTTGTATTGTTGTAACATAAGCATTCACTCCTCAAGTCAATCGTGTTGTACTCTTTTATTGTAGAACACTTTGTGGAAAAAGAGAATTATTTACTGCTTTGGTTCAGCAATTTTTTTTGCAAAGCGGATACTGAAGGTGGCAGAAACGAGAATCACGATCAATAAAAAGATCAAAGCGATGAAGCGTTGATTGAAAAAAGCGGCTAAAATACCCATAACGCCTAAAACAGCATACGCAGCTCCATAAAATTGTAGGAATCCTTGATTTTTGTCATTTTTCTTGATCAATACAAAAAAGATATCCTGTTTATTAAATAAATAATAGCTAACGAATAATAATAGTAAAGTGGCGATAATCATCAAAATCCTAATCATGAACAAATCCTCCAAAATAAGCAACAAATAGAAAAAGCAATTTGCCAAGAGCAAATTGCTTTATTCTTTAAAAGATGGTAATCTCCGTTAATGCCGTTATTTGTCCTGTAGTATTGATCCCGCGAATTCAAGCAGGTGGGTCCCATGGTCGTAGCTTCGAACTACCAAATGATAAGGCATGTTACCAGCAGTGACACAAGACGGGTCCCAAGATATCAATAAAAATGTTCGGTCAACACACAAAGAGGACAATTCGAACATCACAGATTTCCCATCTCTATAGTAGCATATGAATTTAAAAAGAGCAATGAGAGAGCTCGCAGAAATAGAACCGTTTTCTTGTTTAATTTTTTGGGGGATGTTTTTTCCACTCTTTTATGCGGTAATACTGTTGACCTAGCGCCTGTTCATATTTTCCTGTATCCTTTGGCTGGTAATATTGAGCATTTTTTAGCCTATCTGGTAAATATTGCTGATCGACCCAAGCATGATCGAAATGATGAGGATACTGATAACCCACACCGCGGTTGAGGGATTTCGCACCTTTGTAATGGCTATCTCTCAAGTGGTCGGGAACATCTCCAGCTTTACCCTCTCGAATATCAGCAAGTGCTGCATCTAATGCCATATAGGCAGAATTGGATTTGGGCGACAAGCAAAGATCAACGACGACATCTGCTAGCGGGATACGTGCCTCAGGTAACCCTAATCGTTCAGCAGCTAATACAGCGTTTACTGTACGCGCAGCAGCAGCAGGATTGCCTAAACCTATATCTTCATAACCGATAACCATCAGGCGACGACAAATACTTGCCAGATCACCTGCTTCAACTAGACGGGCGAGATAATGAAGGGCAGCATCCACATCACTTCCGCGAATCGATTTTTGAAACGCTGAAATAACGTCATAATGAGCATCTCCATTTTTGTCATGGGTAAGAGCTTTTCTTTGGACACATTCTTCGATAATCGACAGAGTAAGATGAATCTTTCCTTCTTTATCTGGAGGAGTCGATCGTGCAGCCAGTTCCAATCCATTCAATGCACTGCGCAAATCGCCATTCGTTGCACGCGAAAGGTGAAGAAGAGCCTCTTCATCTAACTGAATTGCTTGTTGACCAAGACCGCGTTCCTTATCCTTTAAGGCATGTTCCACTGCCAACTGGATGTCTTGCTCTGTTAATGGCTTGACTTCAAAAATCTGTGTGCGGCTGCGGATCGCTGGATTGATAGTAATATAAGGATTTTCAGTAGTCGCTCCGATCAAGATGATTCGGCCACTTTCTAAATGAGGAAGCAGAAAATCCTGTTTTGTTTTATCTAATCGGTGTACTTCATCCAATAAGAGGATCACAGTACCACTCATTTTAGCTTCTTCCGCTACAACCTGCAGATCTTTTTTTGAATCTGTAGCAGCGTTCAGCATGCGAAATGCATAATTAGTAGAACCGGCAATCGCACTTGCGATACTCGTTTTTCCAGTACCAGGAGGCCCATATAAAATCATGGAAGAGAGCATGCGAGCATCGACCATGCGGCGTATGATTTTTCCTTCACCGACTAGATGCTGCTGACCAACGACTTCATCGATCGTTCGAGGTCGCATGCGATAAGCCAATGGCTGTTGCATAGGATTTTCCTCCTTCTTGTTTTTACGTTCCTTAATTATAACATATTTAGTAATATAGCTAGAAAGAACAGCCTTCTGTTGTTTTGTTTTCATAGCTTATCCAACTAATATTGTGTATGATAAAGTAGGTGAGAAAAATGACGGATAAACAAAAGATAGATGAATTTTTTTGGAATAAAACGACGCCGGAAGTAGCGCGGGATTTATTGGGGATGTATTTGGAGCATGACACACCAGAAGGAAGATTAGCTGGAT
This sequence comes from Enterococcus sp. C76, assembly GCF_040886985.1. Classification (NCBI taxonomy): domain Bacteria; kingdom Bacillati; phylum Bacillota; class Bacilli; order Lactobacillales; family Enterococcaceae; genus Enterococcus; species Enterococcus sp. C76. The sequence continues at coordinate 23,077 of NZ_JBFOEY010000008.1, forward strand.
ATATTGTAGACGCGGAAGCATACCTAGGTCCAGAAGACGAGGCCGCCCATAGCTATGGTTTAAGAAGAACACCACGTGTGCGGGCAATGTATGAAAAACCAGGTACGATCTACCTTTACACGATGCATACTCATCGGATTTTGAACATCATCACTCAGCCAGAAGGGATTCCTCAAGGAGTAATGATACGTGCAATCGAACCAGCTGCAATGATTGAACAAATGAGTAAAAATCGTGGTGGAAAAACTGGTCCAGATATCAGCAACGGTCCTGGAAAATTAGTGGAAGCATTAGCAATTCCTCAAGAACTCTACGGTCAGTCTATAGCAGATAGTTCATTACGTTTAGTTTTTGAGAAAAAGAAGATACCAAAAAAAATCGATGCTTTGCCTAGGATCGGTATCCCGAACAAAGGGGAATGGACAGAAAAGCCGTTGCGTTTTGTTGTGTCTGGCAATCCATATATCTCTTTACAAAGAAAAAACCAAATCGAGGAAGATTGGGGTTGGAGGAAAGAAAATGAAAAAGAAGGATCTATTAACATACTTAGATGAAATAATCGAAAAACAAGTGACGGACTATGATGTGGCTTTAGATTGGGATACAAAAAATCATACGATCGAAATCGTTGTTCGTTTGTTTGCGGAAAATAAAGCACAATTTGAGATTGATGATGCAGAAGGGATTGTTTCGCAAGAACCAATTATCGAATTTGAAGATGGCGTACTCCTTTTTAATCCTCAGAAATCTGTTTTTGATGAACAAAATTATCTAGCAGCAATCCCCTATGAAGGAAAAAAAGGGTTGGCAAAATCAGTAGCTGATTCTTTAGTGGAATATTTGAATGAAGTATTAGCACAAGGGCAAAGTGATTTGCTTGATTTTTTAGATGAAGATGATGACGAAGCTGTATTCGAACTCCATTGGGATAATCAGAAACTAGCAGAGTTAGTAGAAGCAAAACAGCAAAATGAAACAGAGACTTATTTACCGTACCCAAGTTATTAAGGAGTGACAGACATGAAATGGAATGAAGTAAAAGTAGAAACCGAAAGTGAAGCAGTCGAAGCGGTCGCTAATATTTTGATGGAGGCAGGAGCGAGTGGTGTTGCGATTGAAGACTCTTTAGATGTTGAACATTTTCAATCGGATCAATATGGTGAAATTTTAGATAAAAATGATTTTACATCGTTGAAAGAAGGCGCGCTAGTCATGGCTTATTTTCCAGAAACGACTTTTTTACCGGAAATCTTGCCTTTTATCAAAGATCGTATCACGCAATTGCCTGAGTTTGGTCTAGCGATTGGAAAAAACAAAGTAACTGTTAGCGAAGTAGAGGAAAGCAATTGGGCAACAGCATGGAAGAAATATTATCATCCGGTGCGTATTACGCGAATGCTGACGGTTGCGCCAAGCTGGGAAAACTATCAGACAGAAGATCCTCTAGAAAAAATCATCACATTAGATCCAGGTATGGCGTTTGGAACAGGCACCCATCCGACGACTTCTTTGACATTGACAGCACTAGAAACAGTATTGCGTGGTGGCGAAACATTGCTAGATGTTGGAACTGGTTCGGGTGTACTAAGTATTGCAGCAAAATATCTTGGTGCGAAAGATGTCTATGCCTTTGATTTAGACGAAGTAGCCGTTCGTTCAGCGAAAGAAAATATGGATATGAATGAAGTAGCCAAAGATGTCCGCGTATCAGCTAATGATCTTTTGAAAGGAATCGAGATTGAAAGTGATGTAATCGTTGCGAACATTTTAGCAGATATCATCTTATTGATGATCCCGGATGCTTGGCGTTTACTAAAACAAACAGGGACATTGATCGTTTCAGGAATCATTGAAGAGAAGAAGCAAATGGTTCTAGATGCTATGATAGAACAAGGATTCATCGTGGATCAAGTTTTCCAACAAAAAGACTGGTATGCAATTATTTTGAAAAAACCAGAGGTGGAATAGATGCAGCGATATTTTTTGAAAGAATCGTATGAACCAAAAGACCATTTTATTTTAAAAGGGGAAACCTATCATCACATTGTACGGGTTATGAGAATGGAACCGAAAGATGAAGTTTTTTTGGCATTCAATGATCAGATAGCCGTTGTTGCAGAAATCACAAAAATCACCGAAGATGCTGTTTATCTGAAAGAAATTAAAAAAGAAGAAAACCAAAAGGAATTGCCAAGTTCGATAACCATAGCGAGCGGCTATCCTAAAGGAGAAAAGTTGGATTGGATTATTCAGAAATCCACTGAATTAGGCGCACAAGCTTTTCTTGGGTTTCCGGCATCAGCCTCTGTGGTTAAATGGGATGCAAAGAAACGCATGAAGCGACAACAAAGGCTTGAAAAGATTGCCCAAGAGGCAGCAGAACAATCCCATCGGCAAATCGTGCCCTCAGTAGAGTTACTGGAAACGAAACGTGACTTATTTGAACGGCTAGATGATTATGACGTGGTCTTGGTTGCTTATGAGGAATCAGCAAAGCAAGGCGAAAAATCAAATGTAGCCAAAATTCTTAGTGAAACAAAACCGGGCAGTCGAATCTTAGCTGTCTTTGGACCAGAAGGCGGCTTATCCCACGAGGAAATCGATTATTTCGTAGAACACAAAGGGATACTATGTGGATTAGGACCAAGAATCCTTCGTACAGAAACAGCGCCTCTTTATTTATTAAGTGCTGCTAGCTATCAATGGGAGTTAATGGATCCCTCTCATAGCTAACGTTTTTCAACAATAAAAGAGTATCGACGGAAAGAATTGAAAAAATAGGGAACAATTTGTATAATAGAAACAATTATTTGTACAATGAATACGAAAAATTGTTTGAAAAAGCTTTTTAAAAGCGAACATTTCCGTAAAAAAATGTATAACTTCACGGATTTTGGGGCAACTATCAAACAGATATTTGTCCCGATTCCTGTTTTACCGAAAAAGAAAGGGGGATCGATTCCTGTGCCAAAAGAAGAAATTTTAACGGGTCCCGGTGTCATAAAGCTCGTTAGTCAATATATGGGGCCCGAACATGTAGCATTTGTTGAGAAAGCATGCGAATATGCGACTGCTGCACATGACGGACAGTTTAGAAAATCAGGAGAACCCTACATTATCCATCCTATCCAAGTCGCAGGTATATTAGCAGATTTAAAAATGGACCCCCACACAGTGGCTACTGGCTTCTTGCATGATGTTGTTGAAGATACAGAAGTCACCTTAGAAGATCTGAGAGAAGAATTTGGCGATGATGTCGCTATGTTAGTAGACGGAGTAACCAAATTAGGGAAAATAAAATACAAATCCCACGAAGAGCAGCTAGCAGAAAACCATCGAAAGATGCTACTGGCAATGGCTCAAGATTTACGCGTTATCATGGTCAAATTAGCTGATAGACTACATAACATGCGTACGTTGAAACATCTGCGGGAAGATAAGCAAAGAAGGATTGCTCAAGAAACTTTAGAAATCTATGCACCTCTTGCACATCGTTTAGGTATCAGCCGAATCAAATGGGAATTAGAAGATACAGCACTTCGTTATCTTAATCCAAAACAGTATTACCGTATCGTTCATTTGATGCAGACGAAGCGAGAAGAACGTGAAAAATACGTGAATGGTACTGTTGAGGATATTCGAGTAGCAACAGAAGAGCTGGGGATTTTTGCAGAGATCTATGGACGGCCAAAACATATTTATTCGATCTATCGTAAAATGAAAGACCAGAAAAAGCAGTTCAACGAAATCTATGACTTGCTAGCTATTCGAGTAATCGTAGACTCAATCAAGGATTGTTATGCTGTATTAGGTGCGATCCACACAAAATGGAAACCAATGCCTGGCAGATTCAAGGACTATATTGCCATGCCAAAAGCTAATATGTACCAATCTTTGCATACTACAGTGATTGGTCCGGCAGGAAATCCAGTAGAAATCCAAATCCGTACACAGGAAATGCATGAAATTGCTGAATTTGGGGTGGCTGCGCACTGGGCGTATAAAGAAGGAAAAAATGAAAAAGTAGAACCAGATGGTATGACGAAACAATTAAGCTGGTTCCATGAGATACTTGAACTCCAAGATGAAAGCTATGATGCCTCTGAATTTATGGAAGGTGTAAAAGGAGATATCTTTAGTGATAAAGTCTATGTCTTCACGCCCAAAGGAGACGTTACTGAGCTGCCAAAAGGATCTGGACCACTAGACTTTGCATACAGTATCCATACAGATATCGGTAATAAAACCACTGGTGCAAAAGTAAATGGCAAAATGGTGCAACTTGATTACAAATTAAAAAACGGGGATATCATAGAAATCATGACTTCTCCAAATTCATTTGGTCCAAGTCGTGACTGGTTGAAATTGGTGGCAACTAGCAAAGCAAGAAATAAGATCAAGCGTTTCTTCAAAGCACAAGATCGGGAAGAAAATGTGATCAAAGGTCACGAGTCTGTGGTCAAGTGTATTACAGATTTAGGGTTTACACCTAAAGATATTTTGACAAAAAACAAACTTCAAGAAGCACTTGATCGTTTTAACTATCAATCAGAAGATGATTTATATGCAGCTGTAGGATATGGGGAAGTCAGTCCTTTGACGATGGCCAATCGTCTGACAGAAAAAGAACGGAAAGAACAAAAAATCGAGCAGCAAAAGCAAGAAGCAGAAGAAATCATGAATCAGCCGAAAAAAGAACCTGAGAAAATGAAAGTACGTCATGAAGGTGGCGTTGTCATTCAAGGGGTAGAAAACTTACTGATTCGTATCAGCCGATGCTGTAATCCGATTCCTGGTGATGATATCGTTGGCTACATCACTAAAGGCAGAGGGATATCCATCCATCGTCGAGATTGTCCGAATGTTCAGCCTGATAAACCAAATGTAGCAGAACGTTTGATTGAAGTCGAATGGGAAGATACATCGAATACACGAAAAGAGTATGATGCAGACTTGGAAATCTACGGCTATAACCGTTCAGGCTTATTGAATGATGTACTTCAAACAGTCAATGCGCTGACGAAAAATCTCAACAGCGTCGAAGCTCGGACGAATAAAGATAAAATGGCGACAATCCATTTGACGGTTGGTATCCAGAATTTGTCCCACCTAAAAAGTATCGTGGATAAAATCAAAGCAGTACCTGATGTCTACAGTGTACGCCGGACGAATGGATAGGAGGGCCAGATATGAGAGCAGTCATTCAACGGGTGAGTCAAGCGGCAGTGTCAGTTGATCAGCAAGAGATTGGAAAAATTGGCTGTGGCCTACTCGTTTTACTAGGTATCCATGAAACAGATACGCCAAAAGATGTGGAATATCTAGTAAAAAAAATCGCACAAATGCGTATTTTTGAAGATGATCAAGGAAAAATGAATATTAGTGTAGAAGACGTAGGAGGACAAATTTTAAGTGTCTCTCAATTCACACTATTTGCGGATACGAAAAAAGGAAATCGACCAAGTTTTGTGGAAGCCGCACGACCAGAAATAGCTATTCCTTTATACGAATCGTTCAATGAAGGAATCAGAAGTCGCGGCATCACAGTCGCTACCGGACAATTCGGAGCAGATATGTCGATTTCTCTCGTCAATGATGGACCTGTAACGATTATTATTGATTCTAAAAACAAATAAAGTCAGTTGGTTTTCATCAATAAGAAATATAAATCAAGTCGTTTAAGTTAGACTGAAAAACTCTAACTTAAGCGACTTTTTTCTCGTCTACAAAAAGCGCTTCTTTTGTCAGCAGTCAGAAAAAAAGTTAAGCTTAAATTATACAAGTTATTTTTAGGAGGTTGCTGAAGATGAAAGAAGTACCAGTAGTAGATGTCAAAATCACGGATCTAAAAAGATTGTATCAAAAGGGATACAACATGTTGGAGGAGTTACGTCATGAAGCAGACGCTCCCGTTGTCAAAGCAAAGATTTTCAATAAAGAAGCTATTGTGATCTACGGATCGTTAGCGGCAAAAATATTTTATGACCCAAGAAATTTCAAACGAAAAGGTGCTATGCCAAAATTAGTGTTGAAGACACTTTTTGGTCAAGGTGGAGTACAGACTTTGGATGGAGCTGCCCATCATCATCGGAAAAATATTTTTATGGATCTGATGACCCCCGAAAGAATGGAAGATTATCATCGTATCTTAGATAAGAACCTGACGCAAGCACTTGAAACACAGCATGGTCAATTTGAATTATTTGATTTAAGCAAGATGGTTTTCTTTACATCGATTTGTGAGTGGGCAGGTATCAATTTATCTTTGCTTTCTAAGGATGAAGTCGAAAAATTAGCAGAATATCAAATCTCCATGATCAGCGGAACGTTTACTTCTCCGATTGATCACATAAAAGGTGTCGAAAATCGCAAGAAATCAGAGAAATGGGCGCAAAGTTTGATTGAGGAAGCTCGGAAAAATCCTGTGGCTGGAAAAGAAAATGTGGCATTGTATGCATTTGCCAATGCCACAGATCTAGACGGACAGCTTTTGCCTCTGGAAGTAGCAGCTGTTGAATTATTGAATATCATCCGTCCGACAGTTGCTTTGACTGTATGGGCGGCGTTGATGGGACACGCGCTTTTCAGCAGACCTGATTTGTACCAACAATTGAAAAACGACTTTTCTACGTTGCAAGATCCGTTCATTCAAGAAATGAGACGCTATTATCCGTTCTTTCCGATGTTACCTGCGATTTCTCTGAAAGAAGTAGAAGTCGATGGTTATCGTATACCAGAAGATAGTTGGGTCATTCTAGATTTATATGGAACAGATCATGATGAACGAACGGTTGAAGCACCAGATTCCTTTATGATCAAACGATATTTAGGAAAAGCAAAAGATATTTCATATAAAGAAGAATATGAGATGATTGCACAAGGTGGAGGAGATTTTCGACAAATGCATCGCTGCGCAGGAGAATGGATCACTCTCCACAGCCTACGTGTGTTTTCCGATCAGTTAGTAAACAAGTTTGAATTCTCTGTACCTGAACAAGACTGGACGATCCCATTCAATCAGTTTCCGACTTATCCAAACAGCCGAGCGCTACTTTATAAGAATTAGATTAGTATAAACTTATCGAAAAAAGGAAGATCAGCACTGTTTGATCTTCCTTTTTTCATACTACTATAAGTGGATAAGGTCAATTGCTCAAAATCCGTGAAATGCTTCATCAATGGTTTGATAATCCTCACTGGATAAATGCAAATCTAAAGATTGGACATTGTCAGAGACTTGCTCTGGACGTTTAGCTCCGGGTATGACTACAGACACTCTCGGATTCTTCATATACCAGGCTAGAACAAGTTGCGCAGGGGTAGCTTGGTATCTTTTAGCAATGGGGCGAAGTATGTCGACAGCGGCTAAAATTTCTTTGAAACGTTCTCCTTGAAAATCCGGATTGCTTTTTCGAGGATCTCCTTCGCTGAATTGTTTTTCCTGACCACGTTCATATTTTCCTGTCAGTAAACCGGAAGCAAGAGGAAAATAGGGGACAAAGCTGATTTTGTTTTTTTCAAGATAAGGAAATAATTCTTTTTCAGCCTGCCGATGGATCAAACTGTATTTATCTTCTACTACATCGACATATCCATCTGTATTCGCTTCTTTCAATTGTTCTAACGTGAAGTTCGATACACCAACTGCTCGGATTTTTCCTGCTTCTTTCAATTCATGCAATGCAGCAACTGCTTCATTTTTTGGGGTGCTTTTATCCGGAAAGTGGATATAAAAAATGTCGATGTAATCAGTTTGCAGACGTTTCAGTGCGTCTTCCACCGATTGTTTGAGAAACTCGGGTGAATTGTCAAATGTTCGTCCTTTATTTGGCACATGAGCAGCTTTTGTAGCAATGACGATACGTGAACGATCATATTCTTTTTCCTTCAATACCTCACCGATCAGTTCTTCAGAACGGCCGTTTCCATAAGCATAGGCGGTATCGATCAAATTGATTCCGCTATTCAAAGCTGTACGAACCACTTGTTTTCCTGTTTCGTCTTCCAAACCGTCAAAAAGATTGTGTCCCCCAACGGCATTTGCTCCTAGTCCAAGCTGTTCTGCGTAGACTTGTGAATGTCCGATTCTTATTTCTGCCATAGCTGATTCCTCCTTTTTTTCTAGTCTAAAACAAAAGAACAAAAAGCTGAACTAAAACGTTTTTGTGAGGGAAAATAGTCAGATAACTCTTGACTTTGAGATTGGTTTTTAGTAGGTTATAAGTAATATCGAAATGTCAATGAAAGAGCGAGTAAGTTTTTGAAACTTTACAAGAGAGGATCATCGAGGCTGAAAATGATCCAAAGTTTCATTAGCCCAAAGACACTCTGGAGATGGACGAGTGAAAAGCCGTCCCGCGTACGAGCGTTATTCGTAAGAGGAAAGAGAAATCTTTCAAAATTAGGTGGTACCGTGTATGAATTTCATTCACCCTTGTTCATGATGAACAAGGGTGATTTTTTTATTTACATAGCTAAGAAAGGGAGAGAAAACTATGAGTTTCCAAAGACCAAAAGGAACAAATGATATTTTGCCAGGCGAATCAGAAAAATGGCAGTTTGTCGAAGAAACAGCACGTTTATTGTTCAGAGATTATCAGTATAATGAAATGCGTACACCGATTTTTGAACATTATGAAGTGATATCCCGCAGTGTAGGTGATACGACGGATATCGTTTCAAAAGAGATGTATGATTTTTATGACAAAGGGGAACGTCATGTGACGCTTCGACCAGAAGGTACAGCGCCAATCGTTCGTTCTTTTGTTGAGCATAAATTATTCGGTCCAGAGTATGCAAAACCGTTCAAAACTTTTTATATGGGACCAATGTTTCGCTACGAACGTCCGCAAAAAGGACGGTTACGTCAATTCCATCAGATCGGAGTAGAAGCATTTGGATCAGAGAATCCTGCAACAGATGTGGAGAGCATGGTGATGGCACTCGATTTCTTCAAACAGTTGGGAATCACGCAAATCCGTCTAGTCATCAATTCATTGGGTGATAAAGACACACGTCAAGCCTATCGTCAAGCATTAATCGATTATCTTTTACCTTTTGAAGCAGAGTTGAGTGAAGACTCTAAACGCCGTCTTCACGAAAATCCATTGCGTGTGTTGGATAGTAAGGACAAACGAGATCAAAAATTTGTAGCAGATGCGCCATCTATCTTAGATTATTTAAGCGAACCTGCTCAAAAACATTTTGATACCGTTGTTTCCATGCTGGATGCATTGGCTGTTCCTTATGAAATCGACAGTAACATGGTTCGCGGATTAGATTACTATACGCATACGATTTTTGAAATCATGAGTGACGCACCGAAAATGGGGGCACAAGCAACGATTTGCGCAGGCGGACGTTATGACAATCTAGTGGAAGAACTGGGTGGTCCTTCAACACCTGGCTTTGGATTTGCAATGGGTATCGAGCGATTACTCTTGACTATGGAGGCAGAGGAAGTAGTTATCCCTGCATTTAATGAGTTAGATGCTTATGTGGTCGCACTCGGAGACGAAACAAATATCGAAGCATTGAAAGTGGTCCAAGCGATTCGAAACTTCGGTTTTTCAGCTGACCGCGACTTCATGAACCGTAAAGCAAAAGCACAATTTAAGACAGCAGATAAAGCGAATGCCAAATTAGTATTGGTGATCGGTGAAGATGAGCTTGCTAGCCAAACGATCAATGTCAAAGCAATGGCAAGCCGAAAAGAAAAAAGTTTTCCATTAGAAGAAATATATGAGCATTTTGATGAAGTCTATGATGAAATGACTTTATTCGAGTAGGAGGAAAAAAGAAATGGCACAAAGAACGATTTATTGCGGATTAGTTTCCGAACAACAATTAGAACAAACAGTTACATTAAAAGGATGGGTACAAAAAAGACGAGACCTTGGGGGAGTAATCTTTATCGATCTACGTGATCGCGAAGGAATCGTTCAAATCGTCTTCAATCCTGAAATCAACAAAGAAGCATGGGAAATCGCAGATAAATGCCGCAGTGAATACGTGATCGAAGTAACTGGGGTAGTCAGAAGACGCGGTGAAAATGCAGTAAATCCTAAAATGGCCACTGGTGAATTTGAAGTGATTGCAAGTGAAATCGTGATTTTGAATCAAGCAAAAACACCGCCATTTCAAATTGAAGATGATCAAGCAATCAGTGACGAAATACGTTTGAAATATCGTTATTTGGATCTGCGACGTCCCAAAATGACTAAAAACATCAAATTGAGAAATGCGACAACAAAAGCGATTCGTCATTATTTAGACGATAATGACTTTCTAGATATTGAAACACCTTACCTAGGAAAATCTACACCAGAAGGCGCAAGAGACTACTTAGTTCCTTCACGTGTCCATGCTGGACATTTCTATGCGTTGCCGCAATCTCCTCAACTGTTCAAACAATTGCTGATGAATGCTGGGTTCGACCGTTATTATCAAATCGTTCGTTGTTTCCGTGACGAAGATTTACGTGGAGATCGTCAGCCTGAATTTACGCAAGTAGATATTGAAACAACGTTCCTAACAGCAGAAGAAATCCAAACCTACACAGAGGGATTGATTGCGAAGGTAATGAAAGAAGTTCGCGGCATCGAAGTCGCATTGCCATTTCCCCGTATGACCTATGATGAAGCAATGGCTCGCTACGGCAGCGACAAACCGGATACACGTTTTGAAATGGAATTGATCGATCTAAGCGAAACAGTCAAAGAAGTAGAATTCAAAGTCTTCCAAATGGCTCTTGAAAACGGCGGAGTCGTGAAAGCATTGAATGCGAAGGGCGCTGCAGATCGCTACTCACGAAAAGATATGGATCAGTTAGGACAATATGTAGGGCAATTCGGAGCTAAGGGACTTGCATGGCTGAAAGTGGAAGAAGACGGTCTGAAAGGCCCGATTGCTAAATTCATGGGAGAAGCAACAGAAGCAATCATCAAAGCAACAGATGCAGAACCAGGTGACTTGCTGATGTTTGGCGCAGATAAAAGTGAAATCGTCGCTGCTGCATTAGGGGCTATCCGAACACGTTTAGGAAAAGAATTAGGACTAATCGATGAATCCAAATTCAATTTTTTATGGGTAACTGATTGGCCTCAATTTGAATTTTCAGAAGAAGAAGGTCGATATGTCTCTGCTCACCATCCATTCACGATGCCAAAAGCAGAAGATATCCCATTACTGGCTGAAGACCCTGCAAAAGTCTATGCAGAAGCTTATGATATCGTCTTGAACGGTTATGAACTAGGTGGAGGTTCTATCCGGATCCATACTCGGGAACTTCAAGAAAAAGTGTTGAAAACTTTAGGCTTTACAAAAGAACAAATGGAAGAACAATTTGGTTTCTTGCTAACAGCTTTAGATTACGGATTCCCTCCACATGGCGGCATTGCATTAGGATTGGATCGTTTTGCAATGTTATTAGCAGGGGAAGACAATATTCGTGAAGTCATTGCCTTTCCTAAAAACGGAAAAGCAGCCGATGTGATGAGTGATGCACCAAGTATGGTTTCACCTTTACAATTGTTCGAATTGAATATTGATGTAACCAATATAGAAGAATAGCCGATAAAAAGGCAAAAAGGATTTGTCGAATCTGCTTCTTTTGGCAACCTTGATTTAATTGAAAAACACTTTATAATGAAGCCATAACATATAAAGCGGGGCTTTTCCATGAAAAAAACATTCGAAAATTGGGCTTACCATGATTACACGACCAAACTTTCGGTATCAATCGTTTATGCGTTGATCGCATCTGTCGCATTGAATTTCTTTTATCAACCAGGACATATTTATTCAAGTGGTATTACTGGCCTGGCTCAGATTTTGACGACTTTGTCAAAATCACTCATAGGGTTCGAGGTGCCGGTATCAACCACTTTGTATTTACTGAATATACCTTTGTTCGTCTTGGCGTGGTTCAAAATCGGGAAGAAGTTTACAATTTTCACTTTTATCACAGTCACTTTGACCTCCCTTTGTATCCATATTTTACCGGAAACAGTCTTATCTACCGATCCAATCATTTGTGCGTTGTTTGGTGGGGCTGTGATGGGACTAGGGATTGGGCTAGCGTTGAGAAATGGCCTATCATCGGGTGGTCTAGATATCGTGAGTATCACGATTCGTAAAAAAACAGGAAAGTCGATTGGTTCTATCTCGATCTACTTCAATGCATTGATCGTTTTTGTTGCTGGGATTCTATTTGGCTGGCAATATATGTTTTACAGTACGTTGTCTATTTTCGTCAGTGGAAAAGTAACTGATGTCGTTTATACTAAACAAAAGAAAATGCAGGTAATGATCGTAACGAAACATCCAGAAAAAGTAGTGAATGAAATCCAAAACTGTATGCGTAGAGGAATCACGATCATCAATGAAGCAGAAGGTGCTTATAAACATGATAAGCAGACAGTATTGATGACGATCGTTACACGTTACGAACTGCCTCTACTCAGAGAAGCGATGAAAGCTTCTGATCCGCAAGCTTTTGTAAGTATCGCGGAAAATGTCCAGATACTTGGGCGTTTCTACGAGGATGGCATTTAGATCGAGTTTGACAAAAATTCATGAAATACTACTGTAGACAGACATTCGTTTGTCTGCAGTTTTTTTTCTACCAAAGGACGGATCAGCAAATAGAAATTACTTTTTTATTTGAAATTTTCTTAAAGTTGAAAAAAAGCATGTTTATTTTTTAAAATTTATGGGATGATAGAAAAAAATAGTAGAGAAAGGACACGATTCTACTTGCTATTTTCACTTAATACCCGTATATTACGAATGAAAAAAGTTTATGAAAAGTTGGAATATTGAATGGAAAAACAAAAAAGGTTAAAAAACAGCCGCTACATCACTGGGTTTGATGGGCTCCGTTCATTAGCTGTGGTTGGTGTTATCTTCTATCACCTTCTGCCAACTAGTATGAAAGGCGGCTATTTGGGCGTTCCGATTTTTTTCGTCGTATCTGGTTATCTGATCACGGATCTGCTAAGGCAGGAATGGGAACAAAATGGAAAAATCAATATTTGGCAATTTTATGTCAGAAGAATGAAGAGACTCTATCCGGCACTCGTTTTTATGCTTGTTACAGCTTCGGCTTATATCACCTTGTTCCAGCGAGGATTGTTGAATAATCTTCGAGGAGTTGTCGTCAGCAGCTTACTGTATGTCAACAATTGGTGGCAAATCAATAACGGTTTATCTTATTTCGACCGATTTGCTAATGAATCACCGTTTACACATATCTGGTCTTTAGCGGTAGAAGGTCAAAACTATTTGGTTTGGCCAATCTTGTTTGTATTGTTGATGGTATTTGTTCGTAAAAGAAAATGGATCTTTTATACCGTGTTAGGTACATCTTTCCTCTCTGCGATCTTGATGATGATTTTGTATACACCTGGGGGCGATCCAACCCGTGTTTATTATGGAACGGACACCCGGCTGTTTTCTATATGGTTGGGAAGTGCGCTCGCTTTTGTTTGGCCAAGTACTCGTTTGAAGAAAAACATTCCGAAACAAGCAAAAAGTATCCTGAATATCGCTGGAGGAATCTCACTGCTGGCACTGATTCTTTGCTTCTTCTTTTTAGATGATCATTACAATTTCATCTATTATGGAGGGATGCTTCTAGTGAGTCTGTTATGCGTAGTACTAGTTGCAGTGACAGCACATCCTGGAGCAAGCTTGAATCGTTGGCTGACAAATCCAGTATTTACTTGGATTGGCAAACGAAGCTACGGGATTTATCTGTATCAGTTTCCAGTTATGATTTTTTATGAAGCAAAAGTGACTGATATTGCTGATCATGTTCTGTTCCATACTTTAGTGGAAATCACATTGATTTTAATCATCAGTGAACTTTCTTATCGATATGTGGAGCGTCCGCTAGCACGTTTTGACTATGGTCGTACATTCCAAGTGATGAAAGGATGGTTCAGCAAACCGATCATCAGTAAGAGCAAACCATGGGTCGTTCCAGGCACATTACTTGTAGCAATTGCATTCGTTGGTTTCGTTACGGCACCGAAAAATGCTGTAACGGCCGATCAAAAACAATTGCAGGCAAAGATCGCTGAAAGTAAAAAATTAGCAGAAGAAACCAGAAACAATTCAGAAAATACTACTAGTTCAGTGGACCAAGCGATTCTTGATAAGTACGAGTTGTCTAAGGCCCAAGGAAACAAGGCACAAAAATTAGAGCTAACGGCATTTGGTGATTCAGTTATGCTAGATGCTGCAACTGATCTACAAGAGCTTTATCCAAAAGTAGTGGTAGATGGCGATGTGGGGCGACAATTATACGCCAGTGTACCGTATATTGAAAAATTAAAGGAACAAGATTTATTGAAAGACACTGTTCTAATTGGATTAGGAACGAATGGCTCATTCTCTGAAGCTCAGTTTGATAGCGTGATGGATGCAATCGGTGATCGAAAAGTATACTGGGTCAATGTCCGAGTACCGACGAAACGTTGGCAAAATGACGTGAATGCGATGCTTGAACAGATGACGAAAAAATACGACAATATGACGCTGATTGATTGGTATAGCTACAGTAATGACCATAGTGACTGGTTTTATGATGATCAAGTCCATCCAAATCCTGAAGGGATGACACATTACATTCACTTAGTCAGCGAAGCCTTGCTAGGAGGAAGTTCAAGTACGAACAGCAGCGAGACAAACGTATCAGAATAATAGCTACAAAAAACTTCAGGCAAAAACAGTTGTTTTTGCCTGAAGTTTTTTTATCGTGTTTTTAACAGTCATCTATTTTCAGGAAGCAAAACGGTTGAGTGTGTCTTCAAATAATGTTCTTTTTGTTTTCGGGTGAGTTTTTTGAATGCAGCTTCTGCTTTTGTTGCTTCGCTTCTTGAAGAAAATACTTCTGCATGGATCATCTTAACAGGTCTTCTTTTTTGAAGACGTGTATATTTAGCGCCAGTACCATTGTTATGTTCCCCTAGTCTCCTAGAAAGGTCTGTTGTGTACCCACCGTAAAATGTCTGATCTTTACAGAATAATACGTAAAAATAATGTTTATTTGCCATAGAGCATCTCACGAATCTCTGCTGTGTATTCCCCGTCTGCATCGTAAGTGATCAAAGGCGGAGCGACTTTGAATCCATCTAATTTACCTTCTTTGATTCCTTCAACTAACAAAATATTTGCCTCTTTTCCAGCTTTTGGGTAAACAAATTGGATCCGTTTAGGTGCAATCCGATGATTTTGCATAATTTGGATGATCTCTAAGAATCGTTCAGGTCGATGGACCATAGCGAAACGCCCATTTGTTTTTAGTAACTTACTTGAATTATCGATCACTTCTTCTAATGTTGTATGGATCTCATGACGGGCGATTGCTAGGTGTTTATTAGGGTTCGTTTTATTTGTTGGCAGCCCTTTGAAATAAGGTGGATTGCAGACGACTAAGTCACAAGAATTATGCCGAACGACGGATAAGCTGTCTTTCAGATCGATGGTGTGGACTGTCATCTGTTCATCTAGATGGTTCAGCGCGATGCTGCGTCTTGCCATGTCTGCTAGGCGAGGCTGAAGTTCGATAGCATCAATAGCTGCTTGAGTTCGTTTGCTTAAAAACAGACCAACTGCACCATTACCTGCGCAAAGGTCAACAATCTGTCCTTTTTTAGGCACACGAGAGAAATGAGCAAGTAGCACAGCATCTAAAGAAAAAGAAAATACTTGGGAACTTTGGATAATTTTGATATCTTCTGCGTATAATTGGTCGATTCGTTCGTCTTCGTGAAGCATGGATTCCCTCCAAAATGAAAAAAATAGTCGTTTGTATTATACTATTTTTATTAAAAAGAACCAAGGTGGCTTGTCAAACCTCTGTTTTTTATGCATACTATGACCATAAGAAGGGAAAGGAAGAGACTATGTTTTATCGATTTATGCGAGGGGTAGTTCGAGTACTATTAGCTTTAGTCAATGGAAATGCCCGTTATGAGAATAAAGAAGTATTACCGCAAGATGAGAATTACATACTAGTTGCCCCCCATCGTACTTGGTGGGACCCATTATATCTAGCGGTAGCTGCAGCACCGAAGGAATTCAGCTTTATGGCAAAAGAAGAACTGTTCAAAAATCCGGTTCTGCGATTTATATTAACTCGATCCAATGCTTTTCCAGTTAAAAGAGAGAATCCAGGACCAAGTGTCATTAAAACACCTGTAAAGATTTTAAAATCGACAAATTTGAGTTTAATCATGTTCCCCAGTGGGACAAGGCATGCTACAGAACTTAAAGGCGGGATGGCGTTGATTTCCAGAATGTCTAAAGCGAAAATCGTGCCAGCCGTATACCAAGGTCCGCTGACACTTGGGGATTTGTTCAAGCGTAAGAGAGTGACAGTGCGTTTCGGTGAACCAATCGACCTATCAGATATCAAGAAAACGGATAAAGAAGGAATGGCGGAGATCGAACGACGAACACAAGCGGCTTTTGATAAATTGGACAAAGAAGTGAACCCAGATTTCAAATATGAAATCAAAAAAAAATAAAGTGATAAGTTTAGGAGTGGGCGGTCTTTTTGAATCTCCTGTTCTGTTCAGACTTTTCGATGAAAAACGAGGGAGAGACGTCAAGTCTGCCCTCTTTTTGCTTTCCAACGTGCAAAATAGAAGACGGGTGTCATGTAATGGATCAAAGTGTTATAATGATTAGAAGGACATTTTTTGGGGTGATTGGATGCGTTTTTTACATACAGCCGATTGGCATATCGGAAAAAAACTACAAGGTTATGACTTGATTGAAGACCAACGTCATGTATTATCTTCTATACTGAATATCGCGAAAGAAGAAAAAGTAGAGGCAATCGTGATTGCAGGAGACTTATATGATAGGAGTGTGCCGGCTGTCGATGCCGTAGCATTATACAATGAATTGATGGTTGATTGGAATTTAAAGGAAAGAATCCCAATTTTTGCTATATCAGGAAATCACGATAGCAGTACGCGACTTTCAGCTGGTACGCCATGGTTCAGTTATTCGAACTATTTTTTGCGAACGCAGCTAGCAGAAGCTTTCGAACCAGTCGAGTTTAACAACATACAATTTTTCTTTCTTCCTTACTTTGAACCAATTGCAGCCAGATTATATTTTGAAGATGACAGTATCCGCACGATCCAGCAAGCGGTAGCAAAAGTGATAGATAAAATGGAAGAGCTGTTCGATTCAGGGAAAAAACACGTATTGATTAGCCATTTTTTTGTAATGGGAAGTGTAAAATCTGATTCGGAAACGAAAATCGAAGTAGGGGGTCTGGATTCGATCCCAGGCGAACTGCTTGCACCGTTTGATTATGTAGCACTAGGACATTTGCATAATCAAGCTGCTTTAAGGCAAGATAATGCTCGCTACAGTGGCTCGCCGTTGAAATTTTCTCTATCTGAGATCAACCAGAAAAAAGGCGTATGGATCGTTGATCTGGCAACAGACCTAGAGTTGAATTTTAGGGAGATCGAACCACTGCATGATATTGAAGAAATAACAGCAAGTTTTAAAGAATTGTTGGATCCTGCCTTCTATCAGTCCGTCAATCGGGAGAATTATATCCATATCTATCTCACGGACAGAACGATCATCCCGAATATGATGAACCAGCTTCGGCAAATATATCCACGTATTTTGGGGATTGAACGGGCAAACGGCCGAGCAGAACAAACAAAGCGCAAACGAAAAGTACTAGAAATGAAAGATCCTCAAAAATTAGCAGAAACATTTTTTAGTGAAATGACGGAAGAACAGCTAACGGCAAACCAAGAAAAATGGCTCGGAGAAACGTTGCAAGAAATCATGGAAATGGAATGATCAAGAATGAAACCGAAAAAATTAAAACTTAAAAATTTTGGTCCTTTTATCAATGAGACCGTTGATTTTTCGCGATTGACAGAAGCACCGCTTTTTTTGATCAGCGGGAAGACTGGAGCAGGAAAAACGACGATTTTTGATGGGATCACTTTCGCACTTTTTGGTGAAACTTCCGGAAGACTTCGTTCTGGAAAAGAGATGCGTTCCTTGTTTGCTACACCAGAAGAAGAAACAAGCGTGACTTTTTCTTTTGAACATCAGCAGATGAACTATGAAATCGAACGAAAACCAGAACAAGTTTTAGCGAAACGAAAAGGAAACGGAACAAAAAAACAGGCAGCTAAAGTAACGTTGACCATTTTTGATGGGAAAGGAAAAGAAATAAAACAAATCACAAAACGTACAGAAGCAGACCAGTTGATCAGAGAACTGATGAATCTCGATGCGAAACAGTTTTCCCAAATCGTTTTACTGCCCCAAGGAGAATTCCGTAATTTTTTGGTTTCATCAAGCAGTGAGAAAGAGACTGTTTTACGTCATTTGTTCGGTACTCAGCTTTTCCAACAGTTTAATGAGCGATTAAAGGAAAAAGCAAAGCAACAGCAACAAAAACTAGATCATTTAGAGCAAGAACTTCATCTTTTGCAAAAAAGATTTGTTTTAGTCAAAGAAGAGGAAGCAGCAGCAGGGTTTGAAGCCGTTCTTTCCCAATGGACAAACCATCAGGCCATACTAGAAAAACAAATCACTGAAGAAAAAGAAGTTTTAGCAGACTATCAGGAGAAACAGAAACAATTAGAAAATTCCTACTATCGTTTTGAAACCTTGAAAAAAAGCTATGAAGAAAAAGCGACATTACTAAATAAGCAAAAGAAATTAGCCGCTCAAAAAGACGAAATAGAGGAAAAGAAACGATGGATTGGGTATTATGAATTTACACAACGCTTAATTGAACCAATCCAGCACCTGAAAGAAATAAAAGCTGAAAAAATAGAACTGTCACAAAAAAGCAGTGAACAAACAAAGAAACTAGCGATGACTACGCAGCATTATGAAGAGTGGCAAAAAAATGAAACAGACCGCATACATCGGCAAACAAAAATCAAAGAAGCTGCTCAACAATTGCAAAACAAACAGATGATGGTACCGATTGTCGAAGCCTTGCGTAGTAAAAAACAAGAAGCAGAACAATTAAAACATTCATTAGATAAAGAAGAAACGAACGCCGAGAAGTTGCATCAAAAACAGGCTATTTATCAGGAAAGAACTCGAATTATTCAAGAAATCTTATTGGATCAGGAAAAACTGCAGGAAGATCGTCTTGCTTTTGGACAGTTAAAACATCTAGATGAAAAACAGCAGGAAATAGAACAACAAAAAACAAAAAGCATCGAATCACTCGAACAGATAAGAGAAGAGCTCAAAAAAGCAGCCGAAGAAACAACAAAAAATAATCAGCGATTGAAACAACAGATAGAACAAGCAGAACAGCTGAAAAGCCAATGGGCAAAGCAGCAAATTGCTCGTCTTCAGCTTTTTTTGCGTCCGGGGGAACCATGTCTGGTTTGTGGGTCGACAGAACATCCCGTACAACAATCAAAACATGAACAGCCAAATAAAGAAGATATCTTGAAAGTAGAGCAACAACTGGCAGAAGCTGAGTCAGCTGTAGAAAGAACCCAGCAAATCATTGCCAAAAATGAAGCATATGAAAATAATCTTCAACAGCAATTATCTGATTTAGAACAAAAAATCATGGAAACGAATATACAACTAGCTGGACAAGAAAAACACTTACAACAGGCTTTGCAACAGGCATTTCCTGCGATAACAGAACAAAAAACAACAATTGCTCTTACAGTAATCGAACAATCTTTAGATAAACGAAAAAGCAAGATAGCCAATGCAAGAGCAGAGCTGGAAGAAATAAGCCAACAAGTAGAAAAGCTTGAGCAGCAATTAGCTGACTACAAGCAGCAACAGACAGCAAAAAATAATCAGCTTCAACAACTGCAAGGCGAAATCAAAAGTTTAGAAAAACAATTACAAGATACGGATAGCAACTGTTTAGAAGAAGAGATACGACAACTTGAAAAACAGTTAGAAGAAGACTCAAACCAACTCGCTGCTGAGCAGAAAGCAGGAATGCAATTGTTACAAGATCTGCATATGCTTCGGACACAACTTGATCTTCAACAGGAACAAATAGAAAAAATAGATGAAAAAATAGAAAAAGAACAGCAAAGAATAGCTGAAAAGCTGGAAAGCCAATCGTATTTTTCAACAACTGAGGAAGTCTGTGCATTCGCACAACAGCAAGCACAATACGAAGAGAACCAGCGCATAATCACTACTTATCATGAAGCACAATTAGTGACAGCTGACCGACTACGTCAATTAGAAAATATCCAGCTGACGGAGATAGTTCCAGATACAAAAGAGATCAGCCAGCAATTGGAAGAGATAAGAGAGATGATCGAAACAAAGCAAGAAAAGATATACAGTTTACAAGAACAAAAAATCAATAACCAGAAAATCTACGATGAATGTCTTTCGATTTATCACACAAGCCAGACGCAATTAGATGAACTTACGCAATTACAGCAGCTTTCGCAAACATTCAACGGAGAAAATCCTAAGAAGACTAGTTTAGAACGGTATGTGCTTCAAGTTTATCTACAAGAAGTGTTACAAGTAGCAAATGATCATCTCCAACGTTTAACGAAAAATCGTTATCAGTTTGAACTAGCGGATACGATCGGCAGTTATCGAGGGAAAACCGGATTAGAAATCAATATCTATGATGATCAGGCAGGCATGTCTCGAAGCGCGCATACGCTGTCTGGCGGTGAAAGTTTTATTGCAGCACTTTCTTTAGCATTAGCCCTTGCGGATGTGATTCAGACACAAGCTGGTGGGGTAGCAATCGATGCATTGTTTATTGATGAAGGTTTTGGGTCATTAGATGAAGAAGCTTTGGAAATGGCGATGGAAGCTTTAGAAACGATTGAAAGTGAAGGAAGAATGATCGGGATCATTAGCCATGTAAGAGAATTGAAAGAACGAGTATTACAGCAAATAAGAATTGATACAGAAGGTAGCGGACAAAGCAAAATACGCTATCAACTTGGATAAAAAGGGAGATTGGTAACTATGAAATGGAGTATTCCGGAAAAAGTCATTGCACGTGGGCGTCAATACTTGCAAGAAGGCCGAGTGTTATCGGTTGTCCCTGACCAAGAAGAAAACGTGTGGCATGCAGAAGTCTTGGGCAGTGAATTGTATATGGTTGATTTGGATGGGACAGCAAAAGAGATAGATTACTGCCAATGTCCATATTGGGAGGAACATAAATATTGTAAGCATACAGTTGCTGTGGAACTTTACTTACGGTCGAAAAATCTATCTCGTATCATGAAAAAAGACCAGCCGATGTTAGAACCGGTAAAAACAACAAGTGAAGGAGAAATCATTGCAAAAGGTTTTTCTCGTCTAAAAATACAAAAAAATCCTCAAGCGGTACAACCCTTGATTATTGAATACCAAGTAGAAACGATTGAGACAAATCAGTATCATCCAGAGCTTTCTATTTTGGCGCTTTACTTACGTATCGGTTCTTTGGCATCGCCGAAAAAAACATATATCGTAAAAAACATCTATGATTTTTTACAGGCTTACACAGAAAAAGAAACCTACACAGTCAATAAGCAGTATCAGTTTCGTCTAGATAAACGGGCTTTTCAAAAAGAAGATCAAAAAATACTCGCTCATCTTGCAGGAAGTGCCCAAACGCATCAATTATTAGGCACGAATGGCTTGCAAGTCAAAGGGAAACTAGACAAAAGATACCTGCTTCTCCCAGTAGAACAAGCCCGCTTCCTACTAGAACAGATGAATCAGACGACACGTTTGCATCTGCAGATAAATGAACAAAACGATCAAGGAATCCAATTTTCCGATCAAAACAAGCCTTTATCATTCAAAGTGGAAAAACAGGGAGAAGACTATTTATTGCAAGCATTGAATGATTTTGATTTTTTCTTTATGCATTATCAGTGGGGGCTTATCCAGGGAGTATTCTATTCTCTAACGAAGCATCAACAAACAGTTTATCAAACTTGGAAACAATTGATTCGCCGATTGGAGAAACCAGAAGTAGTATTCAAGAAAAAAGAACTACCGGCCTTGTTTAAAGAAATCATTCCTCTTCTTTCGGAGATCGGAGACGTAGTGGTTGCCTCTGAAGTAGAAAAGGAAGTAGCAGATATTCCAGTCGAATTTATTTTCTTTTTTCGAAAAGCAAAAGGAAAAATCCAAGCTCGAGTCGATTTCGTCTATGGCGAAGTCATCTATTCGACCGATCCAAAACATGAGGTCTCGGCCAATCAGGACTTTCAGGTGCTGCGTGACAGAGCTGAAGAAAAACGAGTCCTTGATTTATTCAGGATGTATCGCTACCAGAAAAATGAAACTGGCTATGAGCGTCCATTGCCAAGCGGGGAGGAACTATATGCCTTTTTCCGTACAGAACTATCTGTCTTCCGTCAGTTTGGTGAAGTCAGACTTGGCAGAAAGTTGCGGGAGTTGTATTTAGATGCGCATAAACATCAACCGCAAATCGAAGTAACCGAGACTGGTTCATGGCTTGATATTCGGTTCGACGTATCGGGGATAGAAGAGCAAGAGATTGATCATGTACTGCAAAGCTTGTTGCGAAACGATGCTTTTTATACATTGGAAAATGGACAGGTTCTTTCTTTTGATTCAGAGGAATTCCAACAAACAAGCCAAGTATTGCAACAATTACGGGAGTCAATACGTTCAGAAGAAGGGACGATCCATGTACCTAAGAATCAAGGACTGATCATTCAAAATCAATTGGAAAAAAGCAATGCTACTTTTAGCGAATCGTTTCAAACGATGGTCCAAGATCTCATTCATCCAGAAGGGTATCAGGCGCAACTTCCCAAAGGATTGAATGCAAAGATGAGAGAGTATCAGAAGCAAGGATTCCGATGGTTGAAGATGTTAGGCCATTATCAGTTTGGCGGTATCTTAGCCGATGAAATGGGACTTGGGAAAACACTGCAGACGATTGCCTTTTTACTTTCGGAAAAAGAAGAACGGGAAAGCTTTTCTGCTTTGATCGTAGCGCCGGCCAGCTTAATCTACAACTGGCAGGCAGAGGTAAAGAAATTTGCTCCTTCTTTGAGTATCCAAGTAATCAATGGGAATAAAAAAGAACGGGAAGAATTGCTGGTTAAAGACACAGATATTCGAGTGACCTCTTATGCCAGTTTGAGACAGGATTTAGCTGATTACCAGTCACAAAAAATTGATTATTTGATCCTTGATGAGGCGCAAATGGTCAAAAATAGTAGTACGAAAACTGCTCAAGCATTGAGAGAATTAGCTGTGCCTCAGCGATTTGCATTAAGTGGGACACCAATCGAGAATAATTTAGAAGAATTGTGGTCATTGTTTGCAACAATCATGCCAGGATTTTTCCCAACCAAAACAAAATTCAGAGAACTTGCCGCAGAAGAAATTGCGCAAATGATCCGACCGTTCATTTTACGGCGAGATAAACAAACTGTGTTGAAAGACTTACCAGAAAAAACAGAAATGAATCTATATTCTGCACTGACAGAAGAACAAAAGACCGTTTATTTAGCTTACTTGCGTCAAATGCGTGAAGAAATCTCGTCAATGGATTCTGAAGCATTCAAGAAAAACCGGATCGGGATACTAGCAGGTCTGACAAGGTTGCGTCAAATTTGTTGCGATCCTCGTCTGTTTATTGAAGATTACCAAGGCGGTTCTGGCAAACTCGAACAAGTAAAAGATCTATTAGTCGCTGCCAAAGAGAACAAACGCAGAGTTCTGCTGTTTTCTCAATTTACAGGTATGCTTACTATCTTACAAGAAGAGTTAGCCGAGCTGGGGATCTCAACATTTTATTTAAGAGGCAGTACAAAACCGCAAGATCGATTAAGTATGGTAGATGCATTTAATGCAGGCGAAAAAGATGTTTTCCTGATTTCTTTAAAGGCTGGGGGAACGGGACTGAATTTGACAGGAGCAGATACGGTCATCTTGTACGACCTTTGGTGGAACCCTGCAATTGAAGAACAAGCTGCTGGCCGTGCGCATCGAATCGGACAGAAAAATGTGGTAGAAGTGTGGCGTATGATTTCTGAAGGAACGATTGAAGAACGAATGGATTCGCTCCAACAAGAAAAACGCGAACTGTTCCAAAAAGTGATCCAAGGAAATGAAGAACAGCTGACAAAACTGACTGAAGAAGATATCCGCATGATCTTAAGTGTAGGAGAGATTGAGAAGTAAGAGATTCGAAACAATCGTTCAGTAATGGATAAGAAGATCTTTCAAAAAAAGCAGGTGTTTAGTTGATTTAAGAAATAGCAAGGAAGCTGGGTTTCCGTTTTAACCCGATTTCCTTGCTATTATTTTTTGTTTTTATTTATAGGCGTTAAGCAAAGATTGTCTTCATTGTTTCTAACAGCTGATCAAAAGAAGAAATTTCGATATCGCAAATAGGGGTCTGGTCGATTTTGCGTTCTCGATGGTTGAACCAAAGTGCTTGCCAGTCGGCACTTTTTGCACCTAAAACATCATTGTCATAATTGTCGCCAACATATAGAGTCTCTCCTGGAAGCATATGAAATTCTTTCTCAGCAAGCTGAAAAATCTCTTTTTCTGGCTTTTGGAAACCTGTTGCTTGAGAAACCAGCATGTTGTGGGAAGGAATCCAATTGTTCAATTGAAGTTGTTTTAATTTTTTTGTCTGATGGTCAGTCGGTCCATTTGTGATAATTCCTAATGGGACATTTTTTTCCTTCAAGAAGTCAAGTGTTTTTTTGACCTCCTCATGCAAACAGATATTATCAAGTTCTTCCTCGTAAATTTTTTGAAATAGGAGACCTTCTTCTTCTGTGATGTGAGGGTAGTCTAAATCTTTTAGTGATTGGCTGATTCGATGTGCTCGCATATATTCTAGCGTCCACTCTCCTGCCATTACTTTTGGAAAGTTTTCATCACTATGATGACGGAATCGGATATATAGTGGATGCATATCTTCATCTGAAACAAGCGGCACGACTCTTTTTACCGCATTTCGAAATGGCTGCTGCTGATCATACATTGTATCATCAACATCAAACACAACTGATTTAATCAAAATTTTACACGCCTTTCGGTTTTCATTGATTTTTTCACAAATCCTTGACTATTGTAACAGAAAAAATCATCTAAAAAAGCTGATAAATAAAGGTTTTTCTTACTATATTTCTGTTTCCTTGACAGAATAAGGTTTTTAGATTTCAGTTTTTTTCACTAAAAATCATGAAACACGTCAATAGGTTTGATGAACAAATTAATCATTATTGTGTAACTCGGTTGGTTTATTTTAATGCAATCTCTGAGGAATTTTCGAAAGGTTTATTTTTTTAATACAGTCTCAGTATAACTATTCAAACATAAAATAACGTTATTTAGTTTATTTGTTTATAGTAAATTTTATCTAGTAATCATTGCTTTAAAATATTGCGCTTATATAACAGAGAAAATAAGCGTTATAATAAAGAACAATATTATCTAAAATGACAAGAAACATTACTATCAAAGAAATAAAAAACATAAAAAATCTTAAGAAATCGGTTTCATTTGTGTTTTTAGATAAAATAATAGTACAGTTTTGTTTGCTGTTTCATTGTCTTCTAAAATTTGAATTAGATTTGAAAACTCTAATTTTTAAATGATGAAAAAAGCAAGAACGCTGGTTTTACTGTATATTAACCTTAGATAACTTTCATTTTTTTAAAAAAATTATGAAAAAAAGGTAGCTATTTAAAAGTTGATTATGTATAATAGAAACAGATGGGAGATTATTATGATCTTCTGTTACAAAAAAGTGATTCTTATCACGAAAAGGAGTGGTGCACGTTGTTAACATTATATACTTCCCCAAGTTGTACTTCCTGCAGAAAGGCTCGTGCGTGGTTGCAAGAACATCAGATTCCATTTGTTGAACGTAATATTTTTTCAGAACCATTGAACAGTTCTGAATTAAAAGCGATTTTACAAATGACAGAAGACGGAACAGAAGAAATCATCTCGACACGTTCCAAAGTATTCCAAAAACTGAACATGGATTTAGATGATCTGCCGTTACAAGAACTATTGGAACTTGTGCAAAACAATCCTGGATTGCTTCGCCGTCCAATCATGATTGATGATAAACGTCTACAAGTTGGTTTTAATGAAGACGAGATTCGTCGATTCCTGCCGCGCGATGTACGACAATTAGAATTGCGTCAAGCACAATTGATGGCTGGATTATAGAAGATAAAATGAAACTTGGAAAAACTATTACGAGGATAGTTTTTCCAAGTTTTTTTGTTTTTATAAATAGCGTTCTTTATTGTGGGCACAAAAAAGGGTGTGAGAGTGATCATGGTATGAAAAACAGAAGTGATTGATTAGCTAAAAAGTCGGCTATATAGTATTCATCTCCCAAAAATGTTATAGTTAAATAAGATAGCTTGAACGATTGGAAAAATCTGCTGGTTTTATTAAATTCACTTAACAGCGGGATTTTTTTTCTTTACATTTAAGCTGATTTCGCTACAATGAATCTATATTGAACATTGCGGCAAAGTGAGGTGTAGCAAAATGGAAATGGAACATATTAATGAAAATACGATCCGTGTACTGATAGGTCATGAAGATTTAGAAGAACGGGGCGTTTCATTTTTGGATTTACTTGGCAATCACAAAGAAATCGAAAATTTCTTTTATAGTATTCTGGAAGAAGTTGATATCGAAGAGGAGTTCCGAGGAAGCGAAGCTGTCACTTTCCAAGTTTTGCCAAAAGGAGACGGATTAGAACTGTTTATCAGTAAAAACCTGCCAGATGAAGAAGTTTCTCAATCAGAAGATTCTGCTGTGGATTCAGAAGACGTGAGCGAATTTCTCCGTCAGCAAATTATTGGGAGCGATCCGGAAGAAGAATTATCTGGAAGCGCCCTAGAAGAACAGGAAAGACAAGCAATTTTTGCTTTTGAAGATTTTGAGCAAGTGATCCAGCTGGCAACAGATGTTGAACTAGAGTCTGCTTGGACTGATTTGTACTTATTCGAAGAGCGTTATTACCTAGTCGTTCATTTCTGGATGGAGAATCTCAACCAAGCGGATGTAGAGAATCAGATTGCTCGAATTTTGGAGTTTGCAGAAAAGAGCGATCGTACACCAGAAACATTGAATGAATATGGAAAGTGTCTGATGGCGCGTAATGCTATCGAGCGTACGAAATTTTATTTTGTATAAATCATCATTATAGTAAGAGCCATATCGATCATATATCGATATGGCTCTTTTTCGTGTAAATAAATTGTTAGACGTAAATAAGTTCAGAGGGAGAAAAATGCTGCTTGCGATGAATGAATATCATGAATGCTGTTCTGCTAAATATGCAGAAAAAGAGAAAACGTATTATTGTCGTAGTTGTCGGAAAAGAGTGGTTTTGAAAAGGGGAAAGAAAAAATGTGCTCATTTTGCCCATCGAAAAACTGACAACTGTTCGGTTTTTAGTGAGGGGGAATCAGAAGAACACTTGCAGTTAAAGGAATATTTCATGGATTGGCTGGGACAGTCAGCAGAACCTGCATTTTTGGAAGCCTATTTGCCAAGATTGAGGCAGAGACCAGATATTTTATTGGCTAATCTAGCATTAGAAATCCAATGTTCTAGATTGTCTCATCAGAGATTTGTTGAAAGAACCAAAAGTTATTTGAACAACGGTTACCAAGTATGGTGGATACTTGGTCATTCTTTTCTTGGACAGCGGCAATTTTCATTGATAGAAAAAAGTTGCTGCTATTATAATAGAAAAAGGGGGGTACATTGCTGGAAAGCTGACCTTAAGAACCAAAAACTTTATTTATATCATCATATTACAGAGACTGTATCAGGTCACATTTCTTTTTTCAGTAGCTGCTGGACTTTTTCTGGTAATGATCTTAAAAAAATATTTACTAATAATGAGATCAAAATAAATCAGATGAAGAAAACAGACAAGTTAAGCGAGGATGGGAAGAAGTGGCTGGCGCGCCAGCTGATTTACAAACAAAAAAATACAGTATCCATACAAGAACAGTGCTACTTGCGTCACAAGCACCTTTTGTATCTATCACCGTGGATCTATCAAAACAGTCGGTTTTTCTTTTATTTACGAGAACAGGTTTTTCTTTATCGAATGTTGTACGAAGAATCCTTAAAACAACAGAAAGTACCTGATTTCAGCTCATGGTTTTGCCAAGTAAAAGAATATAAAATGCAGTGGCTTTTCCCTATGATTGAGGAAGAGATGGTCTATCGGCAATTTTTTGATGAATGCACACATTTATCCTCTTGGAAAATATAGTAAGTATAAAAATAGAACAGGAATCGGTTTTCTATGTAAAACAAGTTTCAGTTGTGCTAAAATTGATAGAAGCAGACACATAGATTAGTAGAAAAATCAGACGCTGTAACATGTGGATGTTAGACGAGGATCTATTTTGATAGACCGAGACAAAAGGATATAAAAAGGAGTGGATTTCATGGAAGTAAAGCAGTTGCCAAAACGCGAAGAATTGCCTGAAAATTTAACTTGGGACTTGACCAAGATCTTTTCAAGCGACCAAGAATTTGATGAGAAATATCTAGAATTATCAGAAAAGTTAAAAAAATCTGAAAAATACAAAGGAACACTTGATCAAGGCGCTTCTCAATTTCTTGATGCGATTGAATTTGTGTTGAGTGTTTATCGCCAAACTGAAATCATTTATGTCTATGCGCACCTTAAAAACGATCAAGATACTGGGAATACAGAATATCAAGCGCTTTATGCAAGAGCAAGTAGTTTGTTTTCAAAGGTTAGTGAAGCTGTTTCCTGGTTTGAACCAGAAATATTGCAGTTATCAGATGAACGGATTTGGCAATATTTCAAAGAAGAACCGAAGTTAGAAGTCTATCGTCACTATATCCAGCAAATAGTAGATAATCGTGCCCATGTTTTATCTGCCGATCAGGAATCGCTTCTTGCAGGAGCAGGTGAAATCTTTGAGGCTTCAAGTGATACATTTGCTGTTTTGAATAATGCAGATTTAGTTTTCCCAACGATCGAAGGAGAGAATGGTGAAAAAGTCCAATTATCTCATGGCGTGTATGGTCAGTTGCTAGAAAGCACGGATCGAAGTGTTCGCGAAGCCGCATTTAAAGGGTTGTACAGTGTTTATGAACAATTTAGAAATACGTTTGCTTCTACTTTAAGTACGCATATAAAAGGACATAATTTTAAAGCAAAAGTTCGTAATTACAGCTCTGCCAGAGAAGCATCTTTGAGCAATAATCATATTCCTGAAAGTGTATACGACACTTTGGTAGCCGTGGTAAACAAGCATTTGCCTTTGCTGCATCGATATATGGAATTACGGAAACGTTTATTAGAAGTGGAAAAACTGCACATGTACGATCTTTATACACCGGTCTTAGGAGAAGCTCCAATCACCTTTACGTATGAAGAAGCAAAAGAGAAAGCTTTGGAAGCACTGAAGCCAATGGGTGAAGAGTACATGACTATTGTAGAAAAAGCATTCTCTGAACGTTGGATCGATGTTGTCGAAAATAAAGGAAAACGAAGTGGTGCCTATTCTTCGGGAAGCTATGACACAAATCCATATATTTTATTGAATTGGCATGATACATTGGATCAGCTGTTTACGCTTGTCCACGAAATGGGACATAGTGTCCACAGTTATTTCACACGGTCGAACCAACCTTATGTATACGGTGACTACTCCATCTTTTTAGCAGAAATTGCTTCGACAACGAACGAAAATATCCTAACAGAATATTTATTGGAAACAGAAAAAGACCCTCGTGTCCGGGCTTATGTGCTCAACCATTACTTGGATGGATTTAAAGGAACAATTTTCCGCCAGACACAATTTGCTGAATTCGAGCACTTCATGCATACGGAAGATGAAAAAGGTGTGCCATTGACTAGTGAATATCTAAGTGATAGTTATGGTAAATTGAATGCAAAATATTATGGTCCGGCAGTCGAAGAAGATCCAGAAATCAAATTTGAATGGTCACGGATCCCGCATTTTTACTATAATTACTATGTCTTCCAATACTCGACTGGTTTTTCTGCTGCTTCAGCGTTGGCGAAAAGAATACTCAGTCAGGAACCAGATGCGCTAGAGAACTATTTGGCTTATCTAAAAGCTGGTAACAGTGATTATCCTGTTGAAGTGATGAAAAAAGCAGGAGTAGATATGACACAGGCTGCGTATATCGAAGATGCAATGTCGATGTTTGAACAACGACTAAACGAATTAGAAGAATTGATTGATCGTTTATAAGATTTTTGATTTTTTCGAATAGAAACAAAAAAAATACGTCGGCTCTCTTGTAAGGGAGTCGACGCATTTTTTTAATTAGAAAGCAAGTGTAAATGGCTAGTTCGTGAATGGAACTGAGAATCATTTGTATGTAAATGTTCACCATTAAAAACTTGATACGAGTTATCTGTTGTTTTACACAGCTCTTTGATTCTCCAAAGGCTGCTGGTGCCTTCTACTTCTACTAAAACACCAAAATCACGATCGCAAGCGTAATTGTAAACGACTGCGGAAGGATGTTTCGTGATGCCCATTTCCCGAGCAATTTTTTGATCGGAAAAGAATACTTCTTTAACAAAGTCAGATTGCCGATCTTCTTTAAACATATTCAAATCGCCGCCAATCTCTTCAAATATCGATTCAGCAAGTGCACGAGAATATGGTATGTTATTGCAGCCGACTGCTTCTTGCAGTTTGATCAAAAAACGGCGGCCTTTTTTCTTTCCTTGGAATTGAGCCGCTTTGCAGTCTAATGCGGCAGAATAAGTCGTTGAGAATAAGTGGTTGCGTTTCTCAAGATTGTTTTGAGAAATTCCTTTTTGTTGCATGACATCCCCAATTGTCTGCAAATTGACCAAAGGAAGAAAGCGAAATTGCATCTTTTCTTTTGATGGTGTTCCGTACTCTTCTTCAATAAATTGTAATAACTGTTGCTCCATTTCGAAACAATATTCCCCTAAAGGATTAACAAATAAATAGATTTCGATCATATGAATCTCCCCCAAAATAGATTCTATACAACTAGTGACTAGATTCTTTCACATCCTATAACTTAACAGAAAAAAGTAAAAAAATGAACTCAAGTGCCTTGTGAAAATGAAAGGTTTCTAATTTTTAGCCTCAAGCATACGTTGGATCTTGTTCTTAGCAGGACGATAAGGCAAAGAAAAACGTTTTAAAAAATTTATAAAAGCAATTTTTCCTGCAGATGCATCCCCTACCTCTAGTTCTAGTTCAAAATCATGAAGATTGTCTCCCCAGCTTTCATCGATAGCTAAAAGTCCTTCTTCAATAGGGAACTCAGCCCGTTTTGTTGTAAGCTTTCCTGTTTGGATCAATGAAGCAGGATCGATATTCAAATCAGAAAGTTTTTGAAAAACTGCGCCCGAGCGAGGCAAACGTTTTTGAAAGATGAATGCTTCTGCTTCTTCTGTTACAAAGGTATCCGTCGTTTCGAGACGTCCTTCCTCAGCAGGTGTTTTTAATGTATATTCAGCTTGATGACCAACGAAACGGATTCGTAGGCCACAATTTTGTTTCTTCAGCTGTTCATCAACGGTATCGAAGTAAATATTAGTCTGTACACGGAAATCTTTATCTGTTAATTGATAGTGAGCGATGAATATCTCGTACTCTTGCTTTGTCAGCATAGATTTATATTCGATTTCAAGCATTTGCGTCATTTGATCGACTCCTTTTTGTCTATTCTGCCTAATTTTCTTTTTTTGGTCAATGCATAAATCAAGAGTACGAAAAAACTTTGCATATATGGTAGAATAAACAATGAATGTTAATGAAGTAGAGGTATCAGCTATGGAACGAGATTGGGAAGCATTTTTAGTACCATATGAACAAACTGTATCAGAATTGAAAGTGAAACTGCGGGGAATCCGTAAACAGTTTCGTGAACAAAATCGTCATGTTCCAATTGAATTTGTCACTGGGAGAGTCAAACCAGTTGACAGCATCGTAACAAAGTCACAGTTACGTCATATTCCGATGGGACGCTTAGAAGAAGAAATGTCTGATATTGCCGGCTTAAGGATCATGTGTCAGTTTGTAGAAGATATCCATCAAGTTGTTGAGATTATCCGTAAAAGAAAAGACATGAAAGTTCTTCAAGAACGGGATTACATCACTAATAAGAAAGCAAGTGGCTACCGTTCGTATCATCTGGTGATCGAGTATCCTGTACAGTTGATCAGTGGTGAGAAGAAAATTTTGGCGGAAATCCAAATACGGACCCTTGCGATGAATTTCTGGGCAACGATCGAGCATTCACTGAATTATAAATATCAAGGCGTTTTTCCAGAAGAAATGAGCGAACGACTTCAGCGTGCGGCAGAAGCTGCGTATCAGCTGGATGAAGAGATGTCTAGTATCCGTGAAGAAATCCAAGAAGCACAGCGATTGTTCTCCCATGGAAGAGGAAAATCAGATGATGTCTACTATCGAACGCTTTTGAAGAAAGAAAGTGAAAGAGAGGAGGCAGGGGATGAAAGTAGCGATCGTTCACAATAAAGAAGCAAAGACCATAGAAGTGGCTGAGCGCTTGAACACACTATTAGAACAAGCTGGGATCCAGCGAGATGATCATGAACCAGAGTTGGTCATCTCAATTGGTGGAGATGGCACATTATTATCGGCATTTCATCACTACAGTCATTGTCTGAATGACGTGCGTTTCTTAGGCGTGCATACAGGTCATTTAGGGTTTTATACTGATTGGCGAGATTACGAGCTGGAAGAACTAGTAGACAGCTTGCGAACAAATCGGGAACAAAGTGTCAGCTATCCCTTGTTGGATGTTCGGATCAGTTATTTGGATGAAACGCCTGATCAGCATTTTTTAGCACTAAATGAATCAACGATTAAACGGGCCAATCGTACGATGGTAGCCGATGTATACATTAAAAATGAATTGTTTGAAAGTTTCAGAGGAGATGGATTGACGATTTCTACACCCACTGGTTCGACTGCCTATAATAAAAGTGTCGGCGGTGCAGTGATCCATCCTAGTATCAATGCCTTTCAATTGGCTGAGATTGCTTCGCTGAATAATCGAGTGTTTCGTACTTTGGGTTCTCCGATAGTGATTGCCCATGATGAGTGGTTGGAAATAAAATTGGAAAATACAGAAGATTATCTTGTAACGGTTGATCAATTGAATGTCGCAAAAGCCGATATCCGTTCTATTTATTATCGAATAGCAGAAGAACGGATCCATTTTGCTTCTTATCGACATATGCATTTTTGGCATCGCGTGAAAGATGCCTTTATTGGTGAGGATTAATATGCAGTTTACATGGGATTATGAGAAAGATCATTCTCAGCAGGTAAAATATTTTTTAAAAGAAAAAGGGATCTCAAAAGGTCTGTTAGCGAAAATAAAATTTCAAGGCGGTCAAATCAAAGTCAATGATCAAGTAGAAAATGT
The DNA here is from genome assembly GCF_040886985.1 of Enterococcus sp. C76. Taxonomy (NCBI): domain Bacteria; kingdom Bacillati; phylum Bacillota; class Bacilli; order Lactobacillales; family Enterococcaceae; genus Enterococcus; species Enterococcus sp. C76. The sequence goes on from NZ_JBFOEY010000008.1 coordinate 56,548, forward strand.
CTTGTTTTCTCTAGCCAAGGATGATAAGGTAACCATTGTGATTCCTGCTGAAGGAGAACATGAAACCGTACTTTTGGACGAAACGCCGATCGATATCGTGTATGAAGATGAACATGTTCTGGTAGTAAACAAACCAGCAGGCGTTTCGTCCATTCCTGCCCAATACCATCCAAATGGGACAATGGCAAATCGTGTAAAAGCTTATTACAAAAAACAAGGGTACGAAAACCAAGTAATTCATGTAGTTACACGACTAGACCGTGATACGTCTGGCTTGATGCTTTTTGCCAAGCATGGGTTTGCGCACGCAAAATTAGACACGCAACTTCGTGAAAAGAAGTTTGTAAAAAAATATCAAGCATTAGTCAGTGGAATGCTTTCCAATTTATCGGCACATGGACATATCGATTTGCCGATTGCCCGAGATTATTCTTCGCTACTGAAGCGAATGGTCTCTAATGAAGGACGTTCTGCACAGACGGAGTACTGGATAGAGAAGCGACTAACAGAAATCGCGTTAGTTGATATCCAGCTGCATACAGGAAGGACACATCAAATAAGAGTTCATTTTTCCGCCATTGGCTGTGCACTGCTCGGTGATGATATGTATAGCGGACGAATGGATCTGGGAATAAAAAGACAAGCCCTTCATTGTTATGATCTGCGTTTTTACCACCCATTTACAGAAGAGCTGCTAGAGTTCAAGCAGCCTTTAGCCGCAGACATGGAGGCAGTTGTGAGACGGTTTGAAGAATAAGGCGAGGTGAGATTGGTTTGGATGAAAATCAAGAATTAGAGGAAAGATTTGCCCAGTTGACTCAAGATTTAAGGGAAAATAATATTCAGGCATTCAGAAACAGTTTTTTAGAGATGCATATCTATGAGCAGGGGCAATTCTACCAATCTCTTACAGAAGAGAACAGGCAGCTGATCTATTCCTATCTGTCGCCTAAAGAATTAGCGGATATGTTCGATGTGATTGAAGAAGATAACGAACATATGAAAGAATATCTGGATGAGATGCGTCCTAGCTATGCAGCAGATATGCTTTCTGAGATGTATACAGATAATGCTGTCGATTTGCTTAATACGTTAGATAAAAAGCAAATTGCTAAATATTTAAGTTTGATGTCTGCAGACGATGCCAGTGAAATCAAGGAATTGCTCCATTACGAAGACGAAACAGCTGGTGCAATCATGACTACTGAATTTGTTTCGATCGTAGCAAATCAAACCGTTCGCTCTGCGATGTATGTGCTGAAGAATGAAGCAGATGTTGCTGAAACAATCTATTACATCTATGTCGTTAATCAAGAAGGTCAACTAGTGGGGGTTATTTCTCTACGCGACCTAATCGTGAATGATGATGATGCTATGATTTCTGATCTGATGAGCGAGCGGGTGCTTTCAGTTCATGTAGGCGACGACCAAGAAGATGTGGCACAAACATTCAGGGATTATGACTTCTTAGCTCTTCCTGTCACCGATTATGATGATCATTTGTTGGGAATCGTCACAGTCGATGACATCATTGACGTTATTGATGATGAAGCTGCCAGCGATTATTCAGGACTTGCCGGGGTCAATGTGGAAGAAATCAATGAAAATCCAGTAAAGGCAGCATCTCGACGTTTGCCTTGGCTAATCACTCTGTTGTTTTTAGGTATGTCTACTGCTTCTTTGATCAGTCATTATGAAGACTTGGTAAGTGAAGCGAGCATTTTAGCGGTCTTCATTTCACTGATCACAGGAACAGCTGGTAATGCTGGAACCCAGTCGCTGGCTGTGGCTGTCCGTCGACTTGCAATCTCTGATGACAAAGATCACGGGTTTGTCCGACTTGTTTTGGCTGAAGTCTTGACCGGCGTCGTAACAGGAGCTGTTACAGGGATTACGATTTTTCTGATCGTGGGCTTTTGGAAACATAATTTTATCTTAGGGTTTGTGATAGGGATGGCCATGCTGTTTGCGATAACAGTGGCGAATCTTGCAGGTAGTTTGATTCCGATGCTGATGGATCGTCTAGGATTTGATCCAGCGGTAGCAAGCGGTCCATTTATCACGACCTTGAGTGATTTGACAAGTGTACTGATTTATTTCAATATTGCCTCTTTATTTATGGGCTATTTTATGTAAAAAGCAAAAACATTGGCAACAAGTATACTGCTTGTTGCCAATGTTTTTTGTTTATAAGATTATGGCTGAAGTTCAACGATTTTAGTTCCGTGGACTTCACTCACGTTTAATTCTTTAGCTACATGTGCTGCATTCGCTGCTGTTACGCCACCACCGGGCAAAATGATCAAACGGCCATCTGCATAGTCAATCAATTCTTTGAGCCGTGGGAAATGTTCTTCAATCGTTTGATCAGCAGGGCCGCCATGCGTCAAGATACGGTCAACACCGTGCGCTGCTAGCCAATCGATTGCTTCAAATTGCCGTTCTTCAGGAATACTATCAAAAGCCATATGGAAGGTGATCTGTACGCCTTCTGCGGTTTCGATCAATAGTTCCAATGCTTCTTCGTCTAGCCATCCTGAGGGAGTAAGACAACCAAAAACTACGCCATCCGTCCCTAATTTTTTTGCTTCAATCAAATCAGTATGCATAATTTTCAATTCGATATCGTTATAGACAAAATCGCCCCCTCTAGGACGGATAATCGTCATTACAGGGATATTTTTTTCCCCTGCGTAACTTAATGTTTCTTCGATCACACCAGTACTTGGGGTCGTTCCGCCGACCGCTAAGTTGTCACATAATTCGATTCGGTTAGCTCCTCTGGCAATTGCCAGAGGAATAGATGTGTAGTTTTCAGCACAAAATTCTTTGATCATCTGATCTTCTCCTTTGTCTTTCGCTTTCTTCTAGGCATTGTATCATATTTTTACCAGTTGCCAAAGTGAGCATCTAACGGTAAGATAAAACAGAAATGAGGGGGAACTATGTTAAAAAAAATTGACCGAGGACGCCAGTTTTTGGCAGAAAAACATCAGCTGTTCCGCTGTCCAGTTTGCCAAGAAGAGGTAGAAAAGTCTGATAATGGCTTGATATGCAAAAAGAATCACCGTTTTGATCTGTCCAAAAAAGGAACACTTTACTTTTTATCCCACGCGGTTAAAACAGAATATGATCAAGAAATGTTCGTTCCAAGGCGTAGAATGATCCAATCAGGCATGTATCAGCCTCTTATTGAGACTATCGCACAGCATCTGCCTAATGAAGTCTCGCTATTAGATGTCGGCTGCGGAGAAGGAAGCTTCTTGAATGAACTTTCAAAATTGAAAAAGATTCAAACTGCTGTTGGATTTGATATTTCAAAAGAAGGGGTCTATGCAGCTACGGAACAATCTGTCGAGGCATTTTGGTGTGTAGCGGATTTGACCAATTTGCCATTTGCTGATCAGACATTTAACACGATCTTAAATATCTTTTCGCCTTCTCATTACCAAGAATTTCAACGTGTACTGTCAGAAGATGGAGAGGTGCTGAAAGTAGTGCCGCAAGAAAATTATTTAAAAGAACTGCGCCAGGCTTTTTATCCGAATCAACCTGAAAAGCAAAGTTATTCCAATGATCGTGTAGTCGCAAAGTTTACTGAATCGATGAAACTAACTGAACGTCAGCGTGTGACCTATGAATTTGAGATACCAGAAGAAAATCGAAAAGATCTTTTAGCAATGTCGCCCTTAGAGTGGCAAGTGGAGGAAGAAATCAAAGCAGACTTGTACAAGAATCCTTTGAATAAGATTACAATTGACATAGAATTATTAAAAGGAACTAAGAGAAAACGGTTTTCTAGTAGTTTTTAAAGAGTAGAGGTTGCAAAAGTAAGTTGAGGGTGTTATAGTAGCAACAAGTTGTTTTTTCATTGGTTTTTATCAGGTTCCTGTTCTGATAAAAGTTAGTGAGAAGAGCTTCACTAACGTAACGACTCGCAGTGACTGACACCGAGTTGATACGTTTTTTTTTATGCAAAAATCAAATTGTCAGAAAATAGAAACGAACATAAATATGAGAGGAATGATCCTGATGAATCATATCGTTTTATTCGAACCGTTAATACCTGCAAACACCGGAAATATTGCCCGTACGTGTGCGGCCACGAATACGCCGCTTCATTTAATTGAGCCCCTAGGTTTTTCAACGGATGACAAACATCTGAAACGAGCAGGGTTAGATTATTGGAATGATGTAAATATTACTTATCACAGTGATTTAGAAGCTTTTTTAGCATTTTTAGGTGATCGTAAACTACACTTGATCTCAAAATTTGCTCATAAGGTATACAGTGAAGAAAATTTTGCTGATGGAGAAGAGCACTTCTTTTTATTTGGAAAGGAAACAACTGGCTTGCCAGAAGCGTTTATGCGCGAAAACGAGGAAAAGTGTTTGCGCATCCCTATGAATGATGAGCATGTTCGTTCATTGAATTTATCGAATACAGCTGCAATGATCGTGTACGAAGCACTTCGTCAGCAAGGATTCCCTAATTTAGAATTAACGCACCATTATGAAAATGACAAGCTGGATTAGACAGTTTATTATAGAGTAAAATAAAAGAAAGACAGGAGTTTGCTGCGTATGGAACTATATTTTACCCGACATGGGAAGACACAATGGAATCAGGAAAGACGTTTTCAAGGGAGCAATGGCGATTCTCCGCTTTTGCCTCAAAGTTATGAAGAAATCAAAGCATTTGGGAAAAAAGTAAAATATGTTCCTTTTAAAGCAATTTATTCCAGTACAGCAAAACGAGCACGCGATACAGCAGAAGGTATCAATAAAGAGCTTGCTCGTCCGGTAGAGATTTTTTATACAGATAAACTGCGAGAACTAGGGCTAGGTACTTTAGAAGGACAATCAATCGATGAAATGTATCAGAAATACCCAGAGAATCTGCCGAATTTGCGTAATCACTTAGATCTATATGATCCTTCTCCTTTTCATGGAGAAACGATTGAATCAGCAATCACACGTATTGAAACTGTTGTAGCGGATGCGGTTGCTCAACATAAAAACGGACCTCTTTTATTCGTAGGTCATGGGGCCTCATTAACTGCTGCCATTCAATGGATGACAGGGAAAGAGCTAAGTGAGTTGCGGGAAATGGGCGGTTTGTTCAATAGCAGCCTGACGATTTTAGAGACTGAAGAGCCTTGCAAATTATTGCCGTATGAACTGAAAGTATGGAACCAAACAGATTTTTTAGGAACTGAAACAGCACCAGAACCTTTACTATAGAAGAAGGAGGCGGCTTCCGATGCAGCCAGAAGAAATGCCTTATTTCGTTGGTACAGTTGCCGCGATTTTTTTTCAAAATCCTAGTAATTTTTACAAAGTGCTTTTGGTACACATCAGCGAAACCACAGCTGATTACCGTGAAAAAGAAATTGTAGTTACCGGAAGCTTTGGCGATATCCAAGAAAATGAGACCTATCGTTTTTATGGAGAACTAGTGGATCACCCTAAATACGGAAGACAGCTTAAAGTCGAAAGATATGAGCAAGAAAAACCAACAACTGCGAATGGAATCGTAGCTTATCTTTCCAGCGAAAAATTCCCTGGGATCGGTAAGAAAACAGCAGAGAAAATCGTCGAGTTGCTGGGAGAAGATGCTATCGAAAAAATCATTGCTGATCCTTCGGTATTAAAACAAGTCTCTGGTTTAACGAAGCCAAAAAGAGAAATGCTTGCTGAAACGATTCGTCTAAATCACGGGATGGATCAAGTAATCATGGGATTGAATCGTTATGGATTCGGTAGTCAGTTAGCCTTCAGTATTTATCAGACCTATAAGAACGAGTCTTTGGATATCATCGAAGAAAATCCGTATCAGCTAGTCGAAGACATAGAAGGAATCGGGTTCAAACGTGCAGATAATCTAGCCGAACAAATCGGTATTGCAGCAGATTCACCTAGAAGAATCCGAGCAGCCATCTTGCATCAGATTTTTCAGCATGCTGTTCAAACAGGAGATACATACGTACCGGCGGAAACATTGCTTCAGCAAACCATCCGTATTTTAGAAACAAGTCGTCCAATCGAAATTCTGCCTGATCAGGTTGCTACTGTGATTATCCAGCTTGTTGAAGAAGGAAAAATCCAACAAGAAGAAACGAATCTTTACGAAAACAGTTTGTATTTTTCTGAATGGGGAATCGGCAATTCCATCCAACGTCTGCTCAGCCGTAAAAAAGAAATCCATTATCCTGAAAAAGAAGTGCAGAAAAATATTCGGCGTATCGAAAAAATATTCGGTATACAATATGGACCCTCGCAAGAACAAGCAATCGCTGAAGCCATCCGTTCTCCTCTATTTATTTTAACAGGAGGACCAGGTACGGGGAAAACTACTGTGATCAATGGGATCGTTAATCTTTTTGCAGAGTTGAATGGTCTGGAATTGGACCCGTCAAAATATACCCAAGAAATTTTTCCTATTCTGCTTGCAGCACCCACTGGCCGGGCAGCTAAACGAATGAATGAGACAACAGGTCTGCCTGCCAGCACAATCCATCGTTTACTTGGGCTGAATGGACGAGAAAAAACACCTTCAGTCAGCACGAAAGAATTAGAAGGCGGACTTTTGATCGTTGATGAGATGTCTATGGTCGATACATGGCTGGCTAACACATTATTCAAAGCGATTCCGACGAATATGCAAGTTATCCTAGTAGGAGATAAAGATCAGCTTCCTTCTGTCGGTCCTGGACAAGTGCTACATGACCTTTTGGAAATCGAACAAATTCCTAAAATGGAACTCAATCAGATCTATCGACAAGGTGATGGTTCTAGTATTATTCCTCTTGCCCATGAAATCAAAGAAGGGCGTCTACCAAAAGATTTCACAAAGAATCAAAAAGATCGTTCCTATTTCCGAAGCGACGCGTATCAAATTGAACCCCTGATCTCTAAAATTGTGGAAAAGGCGAAAAATAAGGGATTCCGTGCACAAGATATCCAAGTATTAGCACCAATGTATCGGGGACCTGCAGGAATCGATGCGTTAAATAAAATGATGCAGGAGATATTCAATCCAGGGAGACCTGGGAAAAAGGAAGTGCATTGGAACGACACCGTTTATCGGATAGGAGACAAAGTACTCCAGTTAGTCAATACTCCTGAATTGAATGTATTCAATGGGGATATGGGAGAAATCACGGGGATTATCTTGGCAAAAGATTCGGAAGATAAAGTGGATGAATTAGTTATCCAGTTTGATGCAAATGAGGTCACTTATAAAAGAAACGAGTGGAATAAAATTACTCTTTCTTATTGTTGCTCGATCCATAAATCACAGGGCAGTGAATTCAAAATGGTCATTTTGCCCATGGTTCATCAATATCAGCGCATGCTTCAGCGTAATCTACTCTACACGGCGGTTACTCGGAGTAAGGAACTGTTGATTTTGTTAGGGGAAGAGCAAGCGTATGCCACTTGTGTAGCGAATGAATCGGCAAGCCGAATGACTACGTTGAAATCAAGAATCATCGATAATGAAAAAATGACTATCACTCTGCGGACAAAATTAGCAGCTTATGAAGATTCTTTGATTGGAAATGATCCATTTGAAGATGGGACCTATACGAAAGAGTCGCAGGACATAAAAGAACAGTTACCTATAAAAGACGACAGTGGAACGAATGAATCGAAAAACCAAGTAATGGAAACAGTGGAACCAGATCTGTTTTCTTCATCGATTGTGGAAGAAAAGAAAGAAGAGATAGAACCTGCTGTTCCTAAGGAGTTCGTTCTTACTGCAGAAGCGATTGATCAGAAATTAGTAGATCCAATGATTGGTATGGAAAACATTACACCGTATACATTATAAAAGAATCTGACGATACGGATGCGCTATTTATTGGCAATAATGATCACTTAAAAAGCGGATGTGACACGACTTGTGCCTCATCCGCTTTTTGAAATTATTCTTGGTGACTTGGAGTGAAATTATAGGCTCTTCTTGGTAAATGGTGTTCAAAAGCCAGTTTCTCGGTATGAAGACAAACTTTTGCAAAAATGCGAGCAACCGTTTCCGCAAAATTTTTCTTTATACTCGAAATTACTTGAAAAATAACTGGTTTTTTGTAGAAAATTGCAGATCAAAGGGACGAGGAGCGACATCTTCTCCATCTTCTTGACCATATTGCGGCGTTGTTGAAACGATTCGTAATCTGTTTGTTGTGTAGTGATGGAAATATTTCGATTTCAATTGTTTTTTCTGCATAAGTAAAAGGATAAGCCATATGATTTTAAAAATATTGATTCGTTCGACCATGACAAAATCAATGACTGGTTTAGACGCATCTACAGTTGGAGCAATTGCGATTCCTCCTCCAAAAAAAGGATGCTTCGTTGCTGTACATAAAAATGCATTTGAAAAACTTAACTGCTTTCCTCCTGCATCCACTAGAATTGGAAATCCTTTTTGAGTAAATAAAGTCCGGAGAATAGAGAACAAATACGAAAAAGAACCTAAGTTGTATTTGTTCAATCGTTTTTTTGTAGAAGAATGATTTGTCGCGTGGACGATAGCTGCATCTAATCCAATACCGAAATTATTAACAGCTATTCCTTTTTTTTCACTTATTTTTTCTTCATAAGCCATTATATGGACTTTATCTGGTGATTGAGCTGCTAAAATCAGCTGAAGTGCTTTTTTAGGATTCTTAGGAAGTCCCGCTCCTCGAGCAAAATCATTTCCAGAGCCTGCTGGAATATAAGCGACAGGAAATTCAACTTCCATCTGATAGAAAGTATCAAGTACCTGATGCAAGGTTCCGTCTCCTCCTACGATGATCAAAAGAGGGAAAGTTTCGATTGTTTCCTGTTCTTCTGTCCAAGGTACTAATGTTTCTTTTGCCAGAATTTCAGCAATCTCCGCATCATGTCCTTTGTATTCACTGTAATGAAGGGTATAGTCGACATGTTTGTTTTTTAATACCGGCAAGATTTTTTCTGCTACTTTATGGCCGTTTCCACTGCCTGCCGATGGATTGATCAATAAATGATAATGGAATTTCATATTTTCCTCCTGCTATTCAATAAAACAAGATATTTTAATCATCCTGTTTGCTGGTTAACCAATAATTAGCAAGCTTTTTCTATTTTTGGAATGAAAGAAACTTGTTTTTTACAAAAAAACACCTGTTACAAAATTAATTCTTGGTTATTATAGCAGAAGACTAGGAGAATGAAAAAGGTCTGGAGACCGAAAAACACAAAAAAGCCTAGCAAGCGCATCATCCATTACTTACGTAAGGAGAAGTTCCAAGGTTCGGTATGTCCACTTAGACCTTCAGCTGCCTGCTAGACTATTCTCTAGTAAGAGGTTGCTCAAATTCCCACATCCTTTTTTATTTATTTAAGTTTCACAACAATTCTGTTCGTGCAGAACCTACTTCGTCTGCTTTACTGGGAATTCTTATGACCCCTTACACTTATCTTATACCATATTTTGAGACTTTTAGCAAACGTTTACATTTTGCTTGTTTACTTTTTTCAAAAGTAGATAAGACAGATTGAAATAAATGAAAAGTCTGTTATAATTATTGTTTGTTTCACATAATCGCGGTTCATCAACCATCCCGCATTAAAAAAACTAGGAGAAACGAGGAGAGAAAATGCAAAAAACGAAAAGCAGACAACGGTTGTCCGTAATCGTTGTAAATGGTATCGTCATGGCTCTTTATCTAGCGTTAACTATTTTAGTTGCGCCTGTATCCTCAGGGCCGATCCAGTTTCGTATTTCAGAAAGTTTGAATCATTTAGTTGTCTTTAACCGTAAATTACTTTGGGGAGTTTTGGGTGGGGTCATCGTCTATAATGCCTTCTTTGGATTTGGTATCATGGATGTGGTTTTCGGTGGTGGCCAAACATTGCTTTCTTTAGGTCTGACAGCTTTGTTGCAAAACAAAGTGAAAAATGTAAAGATGCGTTTAGTATTGAACACGATCTTCTTTACCATCAGCATGGGATTGATTGCTTATATGCTAGTTCCGACAGGTGGCCAAGCATTTTGGACAACCTATGGTACACTTGCATTAAGCGAGTTCATCATCATGGCTGTTTCAGCACCACTGATGTATTATTTAGATCGTTCGCTTGATTTTGAAAAGCGTGTCTAATTGTAAAAAAACGACAAAAGAAAGCAGCTGAGCTGTATTTCTTTTGTCATTTTTATTATGCTTCTTGGTTTTGCAAATTTTCGATTTCTACCACTTTATAATTCTTTTTCTCTAAGTGGTTGACGATCGTTTCACATACTTTTGGTTCAGTGTTCGCCGGCAGCGTAATCAATGTACGTCGGATGTATTCGTCTTTTTCAATATCAAGAGTAATACAGCTGGCAATGCTACTGTGTTTTGAAATGATTTTTGCGATAGCAGCCAGATCTCCTTGCTTTCCTGTAGAAGCAATTGTCAGCACATAGCTCCCTTGTTCTACGCTCCAAGATTGAGAGAGCATATTAAGTAATGTGCTATGTGTCAAAATACCATAAAAATGATTTTCACTGTCAAGGACAGCAATATAAGGAAGCTCTTTGATCGTAAAGAATACTTTGAAGAAAGAAGTATCCAGATAAATGAACTTTGTGGCATTTTTCAAAAGATGAGTGACAGGAAGCGTCATATCACCGCCGTTTGCTTTATGACGATAGATGTGCATTTTGTAAATATTTCCACGGAAAATATTCCCTGAAGAATCTAAGATCGGCACACAACGGTATCCGGAAGTTTCTAAAATTTTTAATGCTTCTTCTAATGTACTAGTCTCTGTAACGGTTGTCAGATCTTTTTTCTTATATACAAGTGTTTTTAATAGCATCGCTATACCTCCAATTGTCTCATTTTAGCTTAATTTCAAATTAATCATATCATAATTTTATCTAAAACAATAGATAGTTTATTTCACAAATTGACAAGTAAAAAGTTACGTGATACTGTTATTAAGTATAAGTCTGATTCTCAGCAAGGGGGCAGAAGTAAATGGCAAAGAAAAAAGCAGCACTCGCTTGTTCCGTTTGTGGGTCTCGTAACTACACAAAATCAGTCAGTGAAGGAAAAAGCGGCGAACGTTTAGAAATCAACAAATTTTGTAAATATTGTAATCAATATACATTACATAAAGAAACGAAATAAACAGCAAAGGAGGATGTCTCATGAAATTTCTAAAAAGCGTAAAAGATGAAATCAAACAAGTAACTTGGCCAAACAGAAAACAACTTCGTAAAGATACGTTGGTAGTTATCGAAACTTCTATTCTTTTCGGGTTGATGTTTTACGTAATGGATACAGCAATCCAAAGTTTATTTGGCTGGATCTTAAAATAACTCGCTAGCCACAATGTGCTTTTAGTGCTATAATGAAGCGAAAGAAAAACTTCGGGTGTACTGAGGTTTTTTTATTTTACAATGAAATGAGGAGCCTTCAATGGAATCTTTTGAAAAAAACTGGTATGTCTTGCATACATATTCAGGATATGAAAACAAAGTAAAAGCAAATATCGAATCTCGTGCGCAAAGTATGAAAATGGCCGACTTTATTTTCCGTGTCGTTGTTCCTGAAGAAAAAGAAACAGAAGTCAAAAATGGGAAAGAAAAAGAAATCGTTCATAAAACATTTCCAGGATATGTTCTTGTTGAAATGATCATGACAGACGCTTCCTGGTATGTTGTCCGTAACACACCAGGCGTGACAGGATTCGTTGGTTCACACGGAGCTGGAAGCAAACCAGCACCACTACTTCCAGAAGAAGTCAATCATATCTTGCGTTCTATCGGCATGAGTCTACGACAAAATGATCTAGAAGTAGAAGTTGGCGAAGTTGTGAAAATCATCGAAGGCGCATTTGCTGGATTAGAAGGACAAGTAACAGAAGTTGACGGAGAAAAAGAAAAATTGAAAGTCAACATCGATATGTTTGGTCGTGAAACAAGTACAGAACTTGATTTCGATCAAGTAGATAAAATCGATTAATAAAGAGACTTGAAATGTCGATCATACGATTGACCTTTCAAGTCTTTCTTTTTTCTATATGGAAAGGAAGAGGCGAATGACAAATCAAATCAAAAATGTATGCAAACATGCGGCTACAGCAGCTTTAGTGCTTATCAGCTTGTTTGCGATAAGTGGTTGCCAGACGACGAAGACGAATACTACTGCAGTTTCTGATAAAGAAAAAACGGTAGAATCCAGTAAATTGATAGAAAAAACCACTATTCCAACACTTTTTTTCCATGGCTACAGCGGGACAGAAAATTCCTTTAAAGGGATGTTGCAACGTTTGGAAAAAAATCAAAAAGCAGTAAAAGAATTAGTTTTAATAGTAGGAGCAGATGGACAAATACAAGCAGAAGGGGACTTGTCTGGAAAAGCAGACAATCCGATGGTCCAAGTATTGTTTGAAGATAATAAAAACAACGAGTGGAACCAAGCAGAATGGATCAAATCTTGTCTTTTGTATCTGAAAGAAAACGAGGGCATAGACAAAGTCAACATAGTGGGGCATTCCATGGGAGGAGTTAGTGCATTACGCTATTTAGGAACATATGGACAGGATACGTCATTGCCGCAAGTTCAGACATTTACGGCAATTGGTGCACCTTTTAATGATTTTGTCGATGACAGTGGGCAATCTCTGACAGAGGAGTTAGCAAAGGGGCCTGCTGTTGTTTCTAGCCGCTATCAAGATTATCAGCAAATGATCGGAAATATGCCTACAACTACTCGATTTTTCCTGATTGCCGGACAATTAGATGAAGCAGACTTGAGTGATGGGACAGTACCGTTAAACAGTGCATTAGCTGTCTATGCGTTGTTGAAACAACACGGAAATGAAGTAGAAGAAAAAATAGTAAAAGGCGAAAATGCCGCTCATAGTATGCTTCATGAAAACCAAGAAGTAGATCAGCTTGTTAGTCGATTTGTTTGGAACGAATAGCAAGAAAAGGATCCGAGAGTAAATGTTTGCTTACTTTTTGTAAGGATAGTATGATTTATATGTAATCAAGAAGATGAAAGAAGGATCTACTATGACTTATCATACAAGTAATGAAGAACATCCAATCGATATCGTAAACATTGCCTCACTAGAAGGTCGTGTAAAAGAGCGCATGGAAGCAGGTGCTTTTGGCTATATTCGCGGTGGTTCTGAAGATGAGTGGACGATGAAAGAAAATACGACTTCTTTTAATACAAAAAAAATCATGCCACGGATATTACGCGGAATCGACTCAGCAGATTTGCATACATCAGTTTTTGGAATTGAATTAGACACACCGATTATCCAAGCGCCATCAGCGGCCCAAGGATTGGCACATGAAAAAGGGGAAGCTGATACAGCTAAAGGGGTAGCTGCTGCTGGATCAATCTTTTCCATCAGCACTTATGCGAACACGACAATCAAAGATGCAGCAGATGCAGCGCCAGGTGCACCGCAGTTTTTCCAATTATATATGAGTAAAGACGATGGATTCAATGAGTTCATTTTGAAAAAAGCAGTAGAAGCAGGGGCTAAAGCCATCATTTTAACGGCAGATTCAACGCTCGGTGGTTACCGTGAAGAAGATGTGATCAATCAATTCCAATTTCCATTACCAATGCCTAATTTAGCTGCTTATAGCGAACAAAGTGCAAGTGGAAATGGCGAAGGAAAAGGAATTGCAGAAATTTATGCAGCTGCAAAACAAGGCTTGATACCAGATGACATCAAAACAATCAAAGAAATCACCAATCTTCCAGTCATCGTAAAAGGAATACAATCGCCAGAAGATGCAGTCATTGCTATCTCTGCAGGGGCAGATGGTATCTGGGTATCTAATCATGGGGGTCGACAATTAGACGGAGGTCCTGCTTCCTTTGAAGTATTGCCAAAAATTGCCGAAGTAGTCAATAAACGTGTACCAGTGATTTTCGACTCTGGCGTCCGTCGAGGAGAACATGTCTTTAAAGCTTTGGCAAGTGGTGCTGACTTAGTTGCGATTGGCCGACCAGTGATCTATGGATTGAATCTAGGTGGGGCAGAAGGGGTAACTTCTGTTTTTGAACACCTGAACAAAGAATTGTCGATCACGATGCAACTTGCAGGAACAAAAACGATTGATGAAGTAAAAAATACGAAATTGATGGATTAATAAAAAAACGAAGAGAGGCCTAACTGTGCGTCTCTTCGTTTTTTTGTGATGGAAATAACTAATCTCTTAATACTCGAAACTAGGCAGCTTTTTTACGACCTCTTATTTAAAATCTCTTCTGTAAGTCGCTTAGCAGTTGGCGTAACAGCTAAGCCGCCTTCTGCTGTCTCTTTGAAAATCGATGGCATTTGTCGTCCGACTTGATACATCGCAGCAACGACTTCATCCGGTGGAATGACACTTTCGATACCCGCTAATGCCATGTCAGCAGAGATGAAAGCTTGAGAAGACCCTAAAGCATTACGTTTGACACAAGGTACTTCAACTAAACCTGCAACAGGATCGCAAATCAGTCCCATCATATTTTTCAATGTGATGGCTACTGCTTGAGCTGCTTGATGAGGAGTCCCATTTTTTGCGCAAACCAAAGCTGCCGCCGCCATTGCACTTGCAGAACCAACTTCTGCTTGACAACCCCCTTCTGCGCCACTAATAGAAGCGTTGTTCGCGATTACTAACCCGAAAGCGCCAGCAGTAAACAAGAATTCCAATTGCTGTTCATGGGACAAACCAAGCCGATCTCGGACAGCCATTAACACACCAGGAACAACCCCCGCACTTCCAGCAGTCGGTGTAGCACAAATCAATCCCATTTTTGCATTGACTTCGTTAACAGCTACAGCGTTGCGTACAGCCTTTAAGATCGTTTCTCCGCTCAAAAAATCTGCCTCGTTCAAATAATCATCTAATTTTTTTGCATCGCCACCGGTAATCCCTGTGACGGAGGTGACACCTTCTTTTCCCTCGTTGATCGATTGTTCCATTACTGAAAGATTTTTTTCCATAATCGCAATGATCTGACTACGGGAACGACCGCTCATTTCCATTTCAACTGCAATCATCAATTCTGCTACACTTGAATAAGCTTTCGCTTGGTCTACTAATTCTTCAATCGATAAAAACATTTTTTCAGCTCCTTAATCGAAATAGTTTACGCTGTCGATATTTGGCAGATGTTTGAGTCTTCTTACTGTTTCTTCAACTTGAGGATTATCTACTTCAATGATCATGATGGCACTTTCGCCTTTTGATTCCCGTGTCACTGTCATAGTACCGATATTCGTATTGGTTTCAGAAAGTATACCAGTCACTTTAGCGATCATCCCTGGAACATCTTGGTGAACAACGATCAAGGTAGGTGTTCCCATGCTTAAAGAAATTTTGAATCCATTCAATTCAGAAATCTGGATATTGCCACCGCCGATCGAAATGCCAGTAACTGAAAGCTTTCGTGTTCCTTTTTTTAGAAGCATCTTTACAGAATTCGGATGTTCGGCTTTTTCACTCTTAGGAACAAACAAGACTTCCATGCCTGCTTCATATGCCAATTTCAAAGAATCAGCTAAACGTTCATCATCAGGTTCCATTCCTAATAGACCGCCAACTAATGCAATGTCTGTTCCGTGCCCCCGATAGGTTTTTGCAAATGATTCATATAGATAAATATCTACAGAATCAGGTTGCTCGCCAAATATACTGCGTACGATCTTCCCAATTCTAGCTGCTCCAGCTGTGTGGGAGCTACTTGGACCAATCATCACAGGTCCAATAATATCAAAGACACTTCTATACCTTAAATCTTTCATTTTCTCCACCTCATTTTGTTATGTAGGAATCTTTGTACAAGGGTCTAAAAAAACCGCGTTATTGTTTGCTTTCATCTGTTGAACCATGCTAGCGCAAGTGTAACATAAAAGAAGAAATGGGAACGAAAAATTGTTGTTTTTTTAGAATAAATTTAGCGTTTATTCAAGCAAAATGTAAAAATAGCAGAAAAAAATCTTGAAAAAACAAATAAATTTGCTATACTGTACCAGTGTGCATTGTTTTGCACATTATTTGTCTGGATTTTTTCAGATCAGATAAAACGTGGGAGGAGAAATATGCATCTCCAATTAACCACATCACGGACTTAAGGAGGTATGTCTCGTGGCAAAGAAAGTAGAAAAAATCGTTAAATTGCAAATTCCTGCAGGGAAAGCAACTCCAGCTCCACCAGTAGGTCCTGCACTAGGTCAAGCGGGTATCAATATCATGGGATTCACAAAAGAATTCAACGCTCGTACAGCTGATCAAGCAGGTTTGATCATTCCGGTTGTTATTTCTGTATACGAAGACCGTTCATTCACATTCGTTACAAAAACACCGCCAGCTGCTGTTCTATTGAAAAAAGCAGCTAAAATCGAAAAAGGTTCAGGTGAACCAAACAAAAATAAAGTTGCGAAAGTTTCTAGCGATCAAGTAAGAGAAATCGCTGAATTAAAAATGGAAGACCTAAACGCAGCTAACGTTGAAGCAGCAATGCGCATGGTTGAAGGAACTGCACGAAGCATGGGGATCACTGTAGAATAATCTCTACACCCTAAGACAGCAGCTTCTCAGTTGGCTCTATATTGAAAGATATAGAACACGTGGGAGGTACAACCGTTATAACCACAATCAAGGAGGAACCAAAATGGCTAAAAAGAGCAAAAAAATGCAAGATGCATTAAAAAAAGTTGATTCAAGTAAAGTTTATCCTGTTGCCGAAGCAGTAGCTTTAGCAAAAGAAACAAACATTGCAAAATTTGATGCAACAGTTGAAGTTGCATACCGTTTGAACGTAGACCCTAAAAAAGCAGACCAACAAATCCGTGGTGCTGTTGTATTACCAAACGGAACTGGTAAAACACAAACTGTTTTAGTTTTTGCTAAAGGAGACAAAGCAAAAGAAGCTGAAGCAGCTGGTGCAGATTTCGTAGGTGACGACGACATGGTTCAAAAAATCCAAAACGGATGGTTTGACTTTGACGTAGTTGTTGCAACACCTGATATGATGGCTACTGTAGGTCGTCTAGGACGTGTATTAGGACCAAAAGGCTTAATGCCAAACCCTAAAACTGGTACAGTTACAATGGATGTAACAAAAGCAGTAAACGAAGTGAAAGCTGGTAAAGTAACTTACCGTGTAGACAAAGCTGGAAACATCCATGTACCAATCGGAAAAGTTTCATTTGATGATGAAAAATTAGTTGAAAACTTTGCAACAATCCATGATGTATTGCTAAAAGCTAAACCATCAGCAGCTAAAGGTCAATACATGAAAAATGTAACGATCACAACAACATTTGGACCTGGTATCCATGTTGACCAAGCTTCTTTCTAATCAAATATTAGAACGTTGATTGATCCAACTGAAAAATAATTCTTGACTCAACTAGTTTAGCATGCTAAGCTAGTTGAGGTTAATAATTAACTTGTACCGAAGACAGTAGGTGGCTCCAAGCCTTAATTTCCTACCGAGGACGTTTATTGAATATATTCAATAGTCCCTCTATGTCTGCGGTGGCATAGAGTTTTTTATTGTGAATCACTATGAACGAAGTGAAGAGATGATGAACAATACTGGTTGAGCTGAGCAAAGCGAAAGGAGTTTCCTTTCGAGCAAAGCGAGTAGAATCACTATGAACGAAGAGACTAGATGATGAACAATACTGGTTGAGCAAAGAAACTATACAAGTGATTTGCTTTTTCAGTTCAAAAAACTCTTCCATCAAAATTCAGGAGGTGAAACTCAAAAATGAGTGAAGCAATTATCGCAAAAAAAGCAGCAATCGTTGATGAAGTAAGCGAAAAATTTACAGCAGCTGCATCAGTAGTAGTCGTTGACTACCGCGGATTAACAGTTGATGAAGTAACACGTTTACGTAAACAACTTCGTGATGCTAACGTAGAAATGAAAGTTATCAAAAACTCAATCCTTTCACGTGCAGCTAAAAAAGCTGGCCTTGAAGGCATGGACGAAGTATTCACTGGACCTACAGCCGTTGCATTCAGTAACGAAGATGTAGTTGCACCAGCGAAAATCATGGACGAATTTGCTAAAGAAGCAAAAGCATTAGAAATCAAAGGCGGTATCATCGAAGGTAAAGTATCTTCATTAGAAGAAATCACAGCATTGGCAAAATTGCCAAATCGCGAAGGACTTCTATCTATGTTGCTATCTGTACTACAAGCGCCAGTCCGCAACGTGGCTTACGCTGTCAAAGCAGTGGCAGACAAAGAAGATGGAGATGCAGCTTAATTGCCGCATAAAGTATTAAATAAAAAAGAACATTTAAACGGAGGAAATTATAATGGCATTGAACATTGAAAACATCGTTGCTGAGTTAAAAGAAGCAACTATCCTAGAACTTAACGACCTAGTTAAAGCTATTGAAGAAGAATTTGGCGTATCTGCTGCTGCTCCTGTAGCTGTAGCTGCTGCTGGTGGCGCTGCTGCTGCTGAAGAACAAACAGAATTCACTGTAGAATTAACTGCAGCTGGAGACCAAAAAGTTAAAGTTATCAAAGCAGTTCGTGAAGCAACTGGCTTAGGCTTGAAAGAAGCTAAAGCTGTAGTTGATGGCGCTCCTGCACCAGTTAAAGAAGGCGTATCTAAAGAAGAAGCTGACGAATTGAAAGCTAAACTTGAAGAAGTTGGCGCATCTGTAACTGTTAAATAATTTTTTAACTATTTAAAAGCACTGAGATCCTATCTTGGATTTCGGTGCTTTTTTGTTTTTATGTTAAACTATTATTTAATGAATATAGTTTTTTTCAGGAGGTAATATGAAAAAGAAAAAAATCCGATTGATTTTGATCACGTTGGGAATCGTTCTGATACTGATGGTGGGCTATCGGTTGTATTTGGAATACCAGACAGATATACAATTATTTTTGAACCCGAAAGCAAGTAAAGCACAGCTACTGGCTCATATCCGTTCTCACGGATTTTTCGCAGGGCTTCTTTTAGTCGTATTAACGGCAGTGATGTGTGCTGTTCCCGGTATCCCTACTTCGGTTATTGGTGTCATTGCCGGATTGAGCTTTGGTCCGTTCATTGGGGCAGGTATCAATGTTTTAGGGAATGCTCTGGGCAATATCTCCGCTGTGTTTTTGATGCACCGATTGAAGTTTTTAGACAAGAAAACTGAAAAAAATCATTGGGTGCGATCCATTCGGCAAATGAGACATCCAAAAATAGGCGTAATGTTAGGTTACATGATACCGGTGATCCCATCTTCTATGGTCAATTTTGCTGCAGATGCGATGAAACTGCCTCTTCAGCAAATCGTAATGTCGATCGTGATTGGAGTCATCCCTTCATCTGTGTTGTATGCGTGTGGTGGAGAAGCTCTGTTTCACGGATATAACAAAACTGCAGTCACATTGGTTGCAAGTGTTACTGTGTTAGTAGGGTTAGTTGTCTTCATTTATAAAGATCGCAAGAAAAAACAAGGAAAACAAAGACAAAAATAATAAGTATGGCGAATAGTTATATTTTTCTATTTCCAATCTTTTCCATAAGTTGTAAACTAAGATAGGAAATGGGGGAAATCAATGGAGAGTAAAGAAAAAACATCTTTAACAACATCGCTTATTTTATTATTATCAATCACTTGCGGCGTCGTTGTTGCTAATATGTATTATATCCAGCCGATTGGAACAAAAGTAGCAGCTAGTTTATCTGTTAGCACAAGTGCAGTCGGGATATTGACAATGCTGACCCAGTTAGGCTATGCACTAGGGCTACTGTTTTTAGTTCCTTTAGGGGACGTGGTGGATCGTCCAAAATTAATTATACGAATGGCAGCGTTATCTGCTATCTCGCTGTTGGCCGCTTTTTTTGCGCCTTCGTTTACGTTATTTGCATGCGCTTCTTTTTTAATAGGATTACTTTCGATCGTGCCGCAAATCATCATTCCTTACGGTGCGGTACTAGCGGGACCAAAAGCAAGAGGAAAAGTCATGGGAACATTGCTTAGCGGTTTACTCGTGGGGATTTTGCTTTCTCGGACGGTATCTGGTATTGTTGCCAGTCTTTTTTCTTGGCGGATGATCTATTTATTTGCTTTATGTGCCGTCGGGATTCTTACACTTCTGCTTTACTGGAAGATGCCGCGTTCTGTCCAGCAAAGTAGTACATCTGTTTCATACCTTGATTCACTCAAAAGTTTGCCGCATTTAGTTGCCTCTCAACGTTTATTAAGAGAAGCGGCAGTCAGCGGATTTTTTATGTTTGGCACATTTTCGATCTTTTGGTCTACGTTGATTTTTTATATCAGCAGTCCCGCTTACAATTGGGGGACTTTTGAAGCAGGGATATTAGCGATTTTTGGGTTGTCTGGAGCAGTCGCTGCACCTATCGTGGGACGACTGGCAGATTCTTATTCTGAAAGAAAAATTGTATATATGGGACTTGTTATGCAAACAATAAGTTTTATTGCTTTATTGGTTGGCGGAAGCCATTTGGCCATTTTGCTTTTAGCTATTATTTTATTAGACGTCGGGAATCAATTTGGTCAAGTCGCCAATCAAACACGAGTACAAGGACTAGGTGAAGCAGCAAGCAACCGAAATAATACTGTATTTATGTTTATGTACTTTATTGGAGGTGCGGCTGGTTCATTGCTAGGGACGACCATGTGGCAGCAGTATGGTTGGTTAGGTGTAACGGTTAGCGGACTTGTTTTTCAGGGATGTGCGTTTTTCTTTCAATTCGTTGTTTTTCGAGAGAAAAAAGAAAACTGAACAACAAAAAAACTGATGATCATGCTATCATCAGTTTTTTTGTCTTTTTGTCTCATTATTTTGGCTCGATCTCAATAACTCGTTGAACAAGATCTTGATAAAATTCTTGTTCATGAGAGACGATGATCACCGTTCCTGGAAATTTCTGAATGCCATCTTGTAAGCTTTCTTTCGTTTCTTGATCAATATGGTTCGTCGGTTCATCGAGAATCAGTAAATTACCTTGGTTCATTGTCAACTGTGCAAGTTTCACCTTGGTTTGTTCTCCACCACTTAATGTAGTGAGAGGTTCGCTTGCTAATTGATTGACTAGTCCAGCTTTAGCTAATTGGCGACGTAATTCTTTGATAGTTGCTTTTGGAAATTGACTACTTAAGTATTGTAGTGGTGTTTCTAATGGATTTTCCCAGTACAGATCTTGTGAAAAGTAATTGATTTTTGTGTTATCTGGGAAGTGGAAATCGCCACTTATTTTTTCGATCTCACCAATCAATGTTTTTAACAAAGTAGATTTCCCAATCCCGTTGAAGCCTCGAATGGCAATATTTTCACCAAACCGGATGGTCAAATTGATGGGTGCAAGTAGCGGTCGATCATAGCCGATGACTAAATCAGTTGTTTCCACTGCCAACGTCGTGACAATAGGAGAGAATGGAAAATCAAAGACAGCTTTACTTGCTGAAGCGGGAGGTGTCAGCCGTTCGATTTTATCTAATTGTTTTTGTCGGCTTTTTGCCATCGTTGATCGGGAACCGGCTTTGTATTTCCGAATATAAGCTTCGGTCTTTTCGATTTGTTTTTGTTGAGCATGATATTGGCGCAAATAGCTTTCGCGATTTTGTTCCTTTTGTTTTAATGCTTGTTTTAGATGGCCAGTATACTTAGTAATCTTTCCAAACTCGATGTCTGCGATATGGGTGGTGATCTGATCAAGAAATTCTTGGTCATGGGAAATCACGATATACGCACCGTCAAAATCCTGAAGAAACTGCGTCAGCCATTGGATATGCTGATCATCTAAGTGATTGGTTGGTTCATCTAAGATCAGAACATCTGGGTTTTCTAAAAGTAGTTTTGCTAAAATCACCTTTGATCGTTGTCCACCACTTAGATTTTTCAACAGTGAATCTAAACCTAAGACATCGATTCCCAACCCGCTGCTCATCTCAGCAACTAAGGTGTCGATTTGATAAAACACTCCTTGGTCTAATTCCGTTTGGAGTTTCCCAGCTTTTTCCAGCAAGGAATCATCGAAGGTCTCGCTATATGTTTGGTAAAGAAAAGCAATTTTTTCTTCCTTTTCGTATTCTTTTGCGTACGCAGTTTTTAGAAATTCTTCGATCGTTAATGTTTCATCGACTTCTATATATTGATCGAGGTAACCTTTATGAATATTTTTTTGCCAATGGATCTGTCCGTCATCTGGCAGGATCTCACCAGTGATGATTTTAATCAATGTACTTTTGCCGGCTCCGTTTTGTCCGATCAGCCCAAGATGTTCGCCAGCGTTTAATTGCAGATCGACTCCTTCATAGAGGATTTTATCGCCGAACTGCTGGGTGATGTTGTTTAATGTCAGTATACTCATAATAACTCCTTTTTCATAAAAAAACTGCAGACATAAAGCGTCCACAGTGAATCAAGTGCTTGGTTTTCATGCAACATGGATTGTTTGATTGAACCATCTTATGAAACCTAACACGGATGCCCTTTTGTTGTCAAGAAAATGAAAAAAATAGAATTTGGTCTATACTGATTATTGTAAAAAGAAAAAAAGAATGCTATAATTGGGCTATACCAAAACACAAAGGAGCAATCACTATGGAAATCATTCGTGTAAAAAACGCTGAAGAAGGCGGAAAAAAAGCATTTGAAATCATCAAAGAAGGTATGAACAAAGGTGCAAAAGTATTAGGATTGGCAACAGGAAGCACACCAGTTACTTTATATAAAGAAATGACTTCAAGCGATTTGGATTTCAGTGAAATGACTTCTGTAAACTTAGATGAGTACGTTGGACTAGGTGGTTCAGATGAACAAAGCTACCGCCATTTCATGGATGTCCAATTATTTGATAAAAAAACATTCAAAGAAACATTTGTACCAGATGGGAAAGCAGAAGATCTGGAAGCAGCATGCAAAAAGTATGATCAAATCATCGATGCTCATCCAATCGATATCCAAATTTTAGGAATCGGGCAAAATGGACATATCGGTTTCAATGAACCTGGTGCTTCATTTGACGGAACAACTTCAGTAGTTGATTTGACAGAATCAACGATCAATGCAAACAAACGATTCTTTGATAAAGCAGAAGATGTACCAACAAAAGCTGTTTCAATGGGAATTGGCTCGATCATGAAAAGTAAAGAAATCGTCTTGATGGCGTTTGGCGAAAGCAAAGCTGATGCAATCAAAGGGATGATTGAAGGACCTGTAACGAATCATTTACCAGCAAGTGTATTGCAAAACCACGACAATGTCGTTGTGATCATCGATGAAGAAGCAGCAAGTAAATTGTAATTTACAAAAGAGGCTGGGACAGAAGCGTTTAACTCCAAGAAATAAGAAGGAATTCACGAAAATTGCTTTTCAAATTTTTGTGAATTTCAGCTTATTTCCGAAGGAGTTGCTTCTGCTTCCGCCGTTTACACATGTTTAGAGCGTGAGACAAAAGTTTTTCTTTACTTTTGTCCCACGCTCTTTTTCGTAAGAGGTAAAAATTGCACTTTTTTTGTCTGCTCCTTTCAGACATGATATATTGGACAGGAGGGTGTTTAGATGAATGATATGGTATTGACAATTCCAGAGATTATTTTACGTTTAGGGATCGCTATGCTATTTGGCGGAGCAATTGGCTTTGAGCGACAATATAAAAATCGCCCAGCAGGGATGCGTACACATATTTTAGTTTGTATGGGAGCATGTATCATTGCATTGATCCAAGTCGAGATCGCTAGTGGAGCATTAAGAGATGCTTTAGCGTATCCACAGCTTGCTGGAACGATCCGTTCAGATGAAGCAAGGCTGATTGCTCAAGTAGTGAGTGGCGTCGGTTTCTTAGGTGCTGGAACGATCATCGTCACGAAACAATCAGTGACGGGACTTACGACTGCCGCTTCTTTATGGGCTATTGCCGGATTAGGGATCGCCATCGGCATGGGTTACTATTCCATTGCGATCATCAGTTTTATCGGGATTGCTATTGCACTCACAGTAGTGAAACGCGTGATCCATGTACCTACGACTAAAAAGTTAGAAATCCAATTTATCCATAGAAAAGAAACCAAAGATTTTCTTACCGATTATTTTGAAGAGAAAAATATCGTGATCGAAGATGTGAATTTTGATGTGAAATTCGTTGATGACTATCGTGTATATAAAAATATATATACGATCGATCTTCCTAAAGGACTCACTTATGCCGATGTGATCGAGGAATTGTCCGTGCACAAAAATATCACAAAGCTGCATTTAGTCAGTATTGCGCAATAAACGATCTGCCCAAAACGATTTTTATTTTGGGCGGATCGTGTTTTTGTTGAAGTACTCTTCTGATCAGTATAATACCTTTCCTTTTTTATTTTGTTTTTTTTTAAGCAAATGAAAATCTCAGCGCGTAATTCTTTGTTAAATGATAAAATAGAAGTATCAAAGGAATTTGGAGGAGAGGTATGCAATCACGTTTTAAACAATCAAAATTATTTTTCTGGACAGTGGAGCTAGTACTCACGATCGTCGGCGTGTATTTTATTTTACAAATGCCGAATATTTTTAGTCCAATATTGAAAATGCTTTCGGCTATTTTTTTGCCGTTGCTTGTGGCTGGTTTTATCTATTATATGTTCGATCCAATCGTTGTTTTTCTCGAAAAGCATCGGATTCCGAGAGTGTTCGGTTTTTTATTGACATTTTTGGTCGTGATCATTTTAGTTGTTTTGACTGTCATGAATGTAGTGCCTCAGTTAGTGGAGCAGACGATTCAATTGACTCAGAGCCTGCCAATCTATGCAGATGAAACAAGCAAATGGTTAAATGAATTGGCGCAGCGAGAAGAGTTTAAAAATTTCAATTTGGAAGAACAATTAGCATCAGCGAATTTATCTCTCAGTAATTTGTTCAATATCATATTGGTCAGCTTATCTGCAAGTGTCACTAAAATCATTTCATTCATGATGCAATTTTTTATTTTGTTATTTACCGTTCCATTTATCTTGCTGTTTATGTTTAAGGATGGACACAAATTTATTGATGCGTTGTCTCATTTTTTTCCGAAAGCGATTCGTAAAGAGTTGCGCCAAACAGTGAAAGAATTAAATGAAACATTGTCTGCCTATATCAGCAGTACGATCTTAGATGCTTTGATTATTGGTGTGATGAGCTTTTTGGCAATGAGAATATTCAATCAGCCTTATAGCTTATTGCTTGCGGTCATTTGCGGCATCACGAATATTATCCCATATGTCGGCCCTTTTATTGGAGCAGTACCAGCAATCATTGTCGGTTTGTTTATCTCTCCATTTCAAGCTTTGTACATGGCGTTGTCGATTCTAGTGATCCAACAATTAGATGGAAATTTGATCAAGCCGTTGTTGTTTGGGAAATCAATGAATATCCATCCACTGACGATCATCTTGGTATTGATTGGAGCAGGAAGTGTCGCAGGAATATTAGGCATGCTGATTTGTATACCTGTCTATGCAGTCATTAAGACGATAATATTAAATATCCGGAAAATCTATTTATTGAGAAGAATGGAACATGTTTCTGAAAAGTTAGATAGTCCAAAAGTGCTGGAAGAAACAAGTGAATAAGCCTATTTAAAAGGGGATCTTAGCGTTCGTTTTATTTAGATGTATGCTGAGATTCTTATTTATATGATCCAGTGGATGCTTTTTTATAACCTAACCGTTCCGTCCTGTTTAGGGTGGACGAATTAACAAATCATGGGGTAAATATTGTTTACTGGAAATGGCTCAAAGGTATATTAGATTTCTTTCATTTTAGATAGAGTAAGTAAAACGAAGAAATCACAAGAAATGCTTCCAAGAGAAAACAATACTAAGTGTGCTAACATATTAAGTTTTGATTATCCTGCTTTCTCACTCATTTCATTTTCATCTCACTCAGAAGTCTCTCCTGAAACCGATTTTCTACCATGGTATCCTAAAGAAAAAGAATTCGGAGGGTTGTCATGAATCAGTTAAAACAAAATCTATTTTTGACGCGGCGCGATTTCGAAGAAGCACTAGAGGAGATGATTCTGCCTTTAAAACAGGGACTATTCAATAGTGAAAAACCAGGAGTACGTCTAGGGAGTAGCGGCGCTGTTTATGACGAGAAGAGAGCAGAAATGGAGGCATTTATTCGTCCATTATGGGGACTGGCACCTTATTGGATGAATAATGGGACGAAAGATGAGTTGAAAGACGTCTATCGAAAGAAAATCTTGAAAGGGATGAATCCAAAAGATTCATTTTATTGGGGAGATATTAACGATTATGATCAATATATCGTAGAAATGGCAGCGTTATCTTTGAATCTGTTATTGAATCGAAACTATTTCTTTGATGAACTGTCAGGCACTTCCAAACAACAGATGATTCATTGGCTAAAACAAGCCTTAGATAAAAAAATACCTAAAAATAATTGGACATTTTTCAAAATTTTGATCCGAATCGCTTTAAAACATTGTGGTGAATCATTAGATAAAGAAAAAATGGAAGCAGAATTACGCTTTATTGACACGATGTATGTAGGAAAAGGCTGGTATATCGACGGTAAATCTTCGCAAAAAGATTACTATGTTCCTTTTGCTTTTCATTATTATGGATTGATTTTTGCCAAATTAATGAAAGATGACTTTCCTGAATGGTCAGAAAAATTCATCGATCGTGCAAAAGAGTTTACGAAGGACTATATTTATTATTTCGATTCCGAGGGAGAAGCGTTACCGTATGGACGAAGTCTCATCTATCGATTTGCACAAGGTGCTTTTTTTTCTGCATTGATTTTTGCAGAAGTGGAAGCAATCCCTTGGGGTCAGTTAAAGACGCTTCTTTCCAACCATATGAAGCAGTGGATGACACACGATATCTTTACTTATGACGGACGGCTATCCATTGGGTATCATTATGAGAACCTTGTGATGGCAGAAGGTTATAACGCACCGGGGTCTCCCTATTGGGCATTAAAAGTATTTTTATTACTAGCAACAAAAAAAGAACATCCGTATTGGAAAGCCAAACCTGAACCAGTCAATACCAAAGAGAAAAGATTGATTGATAATGGAAATATGCTTTTGTGTCAGGCAAAAGAAGGAAAACATGTACTTGGTTATCCATATGGTTTGATGATTGATGGCCAAGCGCATGCCCTAGCGAAGTATAGTAAGTTTGTCTACTCTACTAAATTCGGCTTTAGTGTGCCAAAAGCGGGAATCACATATGGAGAAGGGGCATTTGATAATACATTAGCTCTTTCAAGAGACGGTGAATATTTCAGGACAAAGAAAAAGGTACGAAGTAGTGAAGCAACAGAGACTTCTGTTATGTATGAATGGCAACCATTCCAAGAAGTGCTGATCCAAACAGAAATTTACCCATTTGGTGAATGGCATGTTCGATTCCATGAGATATATACGACGATTCCTTTAGAGATAAGAGAAGGCGGATTTAGTCTTTTGGTAAAAGAACCAGAAATAACTTTGGCGAAAGACTGTGCAAAAATAAAAGAAACGCATGTGTCTCAAATCATTGCAATTGAGGGGTATGAAGAAGCAGGGATTCAGGTGCTAGAACCAAATACTTCTGTATTCTTTCCAAGAACCAATCTTCCCTATTTGAAAAAGAAAATCGAACCTGGTACCCATCGCTTTATTTGTTTAGTTGGCGGAATAATAAATGGAGGAGAAAAAAATGATCCAAATTGATCTAAAAAATAAAAATAATCAAGTAGTTATTGGCAAAATCGATCACGAGAAAAAAGAAACCGCATTTTCTGCAAATGGAGAAGAAATAGCAGTTTTAGCAATCAAAAATCACACATATGAAGTAGGAGACAAACTGGTCATAACGAAAGAGAAAAATGATCACTATTTTGTTGTGCAATTAGATGAAACATTGGCACCGACACTTCTTTATATTCCAGAGAAGAAATGGGAATATGTGATTCCGCTAGAAGAAACGAAAGCTTCAGTAGAGACGGGATTTCGTTCAAAAAGACATCACATATATGTTCGTAAAGCCTATGATTTTGAAGTGGAAAGCTATCGGAATGTATCTACAAACCCTCATGATCAAAAATTGTTCAGTGGAGCATATCCACATGCATATGCTAATGTAGAGACGAGAAATGATGTGACTTTTTTTGCTAAAAATGCGATTGACGGAAAGTTTGGTAATCGCTAACATGGATCCTATCCATTTACTTCTTGGGGAATCAATCAGCAAAAAGATGCAACTTTGACGATCGACTTTGGACGCTCAATCCAAACCGATCGAGTAAATCTTTTGTTTCGAGGAGATTATCCACATGATAGCTATTGGACAGAAGTTTCTATTTGTTTTTCTGATGGAGAAACAATAAAAGTAGCAACAACAGATACGCTTGAATTTCAATCGTTTTACTTTCCTGAAAAAATGACGAGTTCAGTTACTTTGAAAAATTTGAAAAAAGCAGAAGATACGTCACCATTCCCAGCATTAACACAAATTGAGATTTTCGGACGAGAAGTAATCACTTGTACTTGATTAAGAGAAATAATGATAGAAAAGCTATTCACTATAAAAGGGAATCCGTTTTGAAAATCGAATAATGATTTTCGTAGGACTCCCTTTTTGTATAAGCTAATTTACAGGATGATTATTTTGAATCGTTCATGACAAATCTTTTTTTATTGGTTGATCTGAAAAAATCAATGTATCAATCGATATACCTTCTGTTTCAAAAATAATCACTTCATTTCTGCCTTTTTTTAGTACATCTTTTGGACAATATAGTGATAAAACAGGCCCATGATTCCAGTACCTCCCAAGATTGAATCCATTGATGATGACGACCCCCTTACCATATAAAGAACAATCGATATAAGTATCTGCTTCTTCAGCAAGATCAAACTCAAATTGATAAAAAGAAGGCTGTGACGGGTCTTTGCCAGCGGAATAGTCGATTTTATCTAGTTGAGCTTGTTCGAAAGTCAATGGGTAATGGCGGTATCCAAGATGGAAATGGATATCTTGCATAACACCATTGCGAATCCCTTTTGATTGGGAGGGACTATTCAATTTTGCACCGTAATTGACTCTTCCTAAATTCTCAACTAGAACATCTAATGCGATAGTGGGCTGATTTTTTTGTCCTTCAATCATCATTTCATCACCCAGTGTTTCTTGTGTTTGCGTTTGATTGTATTTGCCGTCAATATATATTTGTGCACGATCGTTTGTTTCGATTAAACGTAATTTATTTTTATGTCCGTAGTTTTTTAAGGTAAGTGAATATAATAAATAGCCGTAGCCATTGCTTGCTTGTTCCATTGTCAAAGGGTAATCTGTTTTGATTTCTTCACAAATCTGTTCTTTTATATGAAATAGAGAAACGCTTTTATTTACCGGATAAGTCCCTAGATTTTTTAACGTTTTTGTTCGGGGCTCTGCTTGCCAAACAGATGGACAAACTTCTTTGATGACCCTTTGAACTGCATAATATTTCTCAGTAGGTTGTCCAGCTTCGTTTAATAGTGCATCGTAATCATAGCTTGTGATTTGCGGAAGATCTGTATTGCCTCGAGCAGAACACCCATTATAAAAACCAAAATTTGTTCCCCCGTGGAACATATAAAGATTCAAGGAACCAATTTCTAACATCTCTTTTACTTCAGTTGCTAATTCTTCGGGATCACGCGTAATGATAGGTTCTCCCCATCGATTAAACCATCCATCCCAATACTCCATACACATGATCGGCCAATTTTTTTGATGATTCTGCATAAATTCTTTTAAGACCTGCGCATTTTCTTTTGAGTGGCTTCCAAAATTACCAGTCACAAAAATGTCTTCATCAATTAATGTACCAGCATCTAACACCTCTAGCCAAGCACCATCGGAGGTAAATAAAGGAACATCAATCGAATGTGCAAGCATCAATTCTTTTGTTTGGCGTAAATAAGATTTTTCCATTCCGTAAGAACCGTATTCATTTTCGAGCTGCATCATGATGACTGGACCACCTTGTGTGATCTGAAGAGGTGCAAGTTTTGGTAGAAGTACTTGATAATAATTTTTCAATTTTTCCATAAATCGAGGATCGGTAGAACGTACTCTTATATCAGGTTCTTTCAATAACCAAGCAGGTAATCCACCAAATTCCCATTCAGCGCAAATGTAGGCGCAAGGACGTAAAATTACCATCAAGTCTAATTCTTGAGCAATTTTTACAAATTGAACGATATCTTTGAATCCGGAAAAATCAAAGGAACCTTCTTGTGGTTCGTGAAGATTCCACGGAATATAAGTTTCAACCGTATTTGCTCCTAGTGCTTTTAAATTATATAAACTGTGCTCCCATTGAGAAGGGGGTATTCTGAAATAATGGATTGCCCCACTAATGATTTTTGTAGGAATACCGTCGACTAAAAATTCGTCTTTTATTTTAAATGTTTGCATGTCTATTCATTCTCCTTACCAGTAAGTGTTCCATTCAGGTTTTGCTAAACGCATAAGTGCTTCTAAATAAAAGTAGTCGCCCCATAGATTTGGCTCATCGACTCCTTTTCCTTCCGCATGAGCATAAACGCCATGTAAAAGCAATCCTTCATTTTCTGGATCATTTTTAGCAGTATAGTGTGTTCCTAATTGATAAATCATTCCTTTTGCTATTTCTTTTGCTTTAGGATACGCTTCCATTTTTTCTGCTTCTAATAATCCACATGCAGCAATCGCTAGAGAAGAACTGTCTTTATCTGATGGAAAATCATCATTGAAATCAAAATCCCAGTAAGGTACAAAATCTTGAGGTAAATGTTCTAAGAAAACATCGACGATCGCTTTGTAGTTCAATGGAAAAGGAACAGAATGCAAGTATCGCTCGTTTAGTGGAATCCCTAAAATCGCCCAACTTTGCCCTCTAGCCCAGATCGACTCATCACTATGACCTTGATGCGTTGCACCATGTGTTGGAACTCCTGTGTTTGAGTCAAAGTAATAGGTATGGAAAGTGGTGGCATCTTCACGAATCACGGTATGCAACAATGTCTGGTAATGCTTGAAAGCCACTTCTTTATAATGTGGGTCATTAGAAAGCGTACATGCTTGGAACAACAAAGGAAGATTGATCAAAGAATCAATAATCAAACGGTATTCGAGAGGATCACCGTATGCTCCCCAAGCTTGGATAAAATTCCCTTTGTTCTGAAATCTTGCCACTAAAATATTTGCAGCTTGTAAAAACGATTCTTTACACAACTGACTATCCACGACTTTATACCCGGCTCCAGCGGATAAACTATAAAGAAAACCGATATCATGATGATCAAGGACGAAGTGTTGGTCTAAGCGTTTTTGAAAGCTATGGATATTTTCCATTGCACGTACTAGAAATTTCTCTTCTTTTGTCCATTCATAAGATAACCAAAGCATTCCCGTCCAAAAACCATTTGTCCAATCATCATTTTTTTTGATTCGATATTTTCCGTTTGTTGCACAAGCTGAAGGGAAATCTAACCCGAAACGAACCATATTTTTTTTGATACGCATCATGCACCATTCAAATTGTTCATCCAACCAATTTTTATCTACAAATGTTCCCAATTCAATCAACATTTCCTTTTTTTGTTGAATATTCATAGTTACCTCCTCTTAAAATGTTAACATATTAACTTAAAAGTAGTATACCGTATTTAGGAAAAAAAAGCGAGTATTGAAGAGGATTTAAAAAAGTTTATTAGAAGAGAGCAAACAAAAAAGTGAAAGCTATTCCGCTTCCACTTCAATTTTTGTTTTAAAGTATTTCCAATGTTTATAACTGATGATATATTCTGCTACACTTTGATCTGCTAAGTAAGAGTGTTTGATTTGTTGGACAACAGGTTCTCGGAAACTTAGATTTAATAGATTAAGTAGTTCTGCATTCTCCGGGAAAACAATTTCATTTGTTTCCACAGAAGCAAGGGAAAAAAGATCAATCCCAAAATCTTTACGAACTTTTTCGTATATACTTGAATAGACAGAAATATCTTTTGCTATTGGTTCTTTCACTAATTTTTTTGGTAAGTGAGTGATGTGGACCAAAAAGGGTGTGTCTTCAAAGAAACGAACACGTTTAATTTTATAGTAAGAAGCATTTGCTGGTAAGCCTAATTCCTTTAAAATATCCATTTCATTTTCTTCCTCAATCGAGAGTACTTTAACTTTTTCTTTATCTAAAGAATGTAGTTCGATATCAGAGAATTTCACACTTTGAGAAACTTTTGATTTTGAAACGAATGTTCCTTTTCCTTGGATACGATAGAGATAGCCTGCAGCAGTTAGTTCATTGAGAGCCTTGACTGCAGTAATTGAACTAACAGAATATTTCCGTTTGATATCTGCTTCTGAGTAAAATTTATCACCAGGAATAAAGTGGTGGTTTTTGATTTCTTCAAGTAAGTCTTGCTTGATTTGCTCGTATTTAGGAATCATATTAGAAGTCTTCCTTTCTTACAACATCATTATCTAATAGGATAACATGTTAACATATCCAAATCAATTAAAACCCATGAATTCTGCTATTGCAGAAGTAAATAAAATTATGATGGTAGATGAAATTAGTGGAACTTTATAAAAATAATAGAAGTAAAATTGGGATAAAACATCACACTTTAGAAAGCGGATACAAAAATGTCTGATGCAATGGACAAATTTCAGTGAAACAGATGGAATAAAAATGGTTATGATAAAGATGCAAAGGGGGAAGGATCATGACTAGTCAAATGAATCGAGAAAATAAATTAGTGTTGCTATTGTCAAAACAAAATCATTACATGACTTCAGAAGAATTAGCTGATTTATTAGATACCTCGACTAAAACGGTCTACCGCTTAGTAAAAAAAATAAATACAGAATTTCAAAATGGTCACTTGATTTTATCAGAAAAGGGGAAAGGGTATAAATTAGACTACGAAAAATTTATTGAACGAAACAAAGAAACAAATAATCTATCGATTAGTCTATCGCCAAATGAACGTCAGAATCGTGTAATGGAGGAACTTTTACTGTCTTCACCAAGAGCAATCAGGATATCTGAGCTTTTTAATGCCTACGAGGTGGGTGATTCGGCAATTTCCAATGATGAGAAAAGTATCGCACAAAAGTTGAGGAAGTTTGATCTTCAATTGATTCGAAAAAATCGGACATTAGCCATCAAAGGTTTAGAAGAAGATATACGTAGAGGGCTTGCAGAAGTTATTTGGCGCATGAATATCCTTGATATCGATGAAATAAATGCTTCGAAAACGTTCAACTTCAATCGTTACGATGTCTTGTTCGTTTCAGATCAATTAAAGCTAATCGAAAAAATATTAGAAGGTGGACTTCCTTATCCTTACAATGTCAATATTTTTTCACATCTGTATATCTTGATCAGTCGCTCAAGGAAGAGGAGTGCTCCCGCCAGAGAAGAGGAACTAACCACGCAACAAATTGAATTCTTTGAAAAAGATAACCAAATTAAAAAAACAGCCGAAATCGTTATACAAAATGTTGAAAAATATCTGGCAACTTCGTTATCTGTGAATGAATCTTACTATCTCTATCAGTATCTAGTTTCCTCAAGAATGGAAAAAACAACAAAAGAAATAAAAAAATTTCCAGAAGAGGTAGAAAAAATCACTACTTACTATTTAGAAGAAGTAGGCAAACGAATCAATATGAAAGTGACAAATGAAAGTATTTTTATTGATCTAGCCAATCATATCAAACCAATGATCAATCGCTTAAAAAATCGTATCCACGTAAAAAATGGCTTGTTGGACCAAATTCAGCTGACCTATGAAAAAATCTATAACAGTGTGTCTGAAGTATCTAAAGAAGTCAGTCAGCACTTCAAATTACCTCTAATCAATGCAGATGAGATTGGCTTCATAACGTTGTATTTCGCACGGATGTTAGAAACACAACAATTACCGATTCAAACTTTGATTATGTGTACGACAGGTATTGGAACTTCTGAATTGTTGAAAGCAAAAATCATCAAAAAATTTCCAGACTTAAATATAGTAGATGTCATTGCGACAAAAAACTATCGTACGGCTTTAGAAAAAAATCCGAACATCGAATTGATTTTGACAACTGTTGGAATCCGCTCACGATTAGGAGTCCATACATTACTTGTTAGTGCGATGCTAACAGCAGATGATCAATCACGAATCCAGAAAAAGATTGGGGAAATCTATAATGAAAGATGAGTTCATCGAAAGAATCGAAGTATCCGTTACTTCTCAACGAGAGGCATATCATTGGTTAGCAAGTTCACTTTACCCTGGAGAAGAAGAGAAAATAAGCATATTGATGGAAGCTTTTCTTATGCGTGAACAAAATGGAAATATTCAAATTGAAGAGGGGATCATTCTTCCTCATATTGAACATGAGTTGATCACTGAATCAAAAATCATCATTTTGTATCCCAAAAAAACCATTATTCAATGGAACGAAGCAATCGAACAAGTCGATTTGATTCTTTTTGTATTGCTTTCACCAAACGAAACTACGGAAAAAAAGAAGAAAATAGCAAATTTTATGAGATGTTTAGCGGACGAAACATTTATGCAAACATTAAAGAAAATAAGGAGAGATAAAAGATGAAAATCGTAGGAGTAGCCGCATGCACAGTTGGGATTGCCCATACGTATATTGCACAAGAAAAATTAGAAAATGCAGCCAAAAAAGCAGGATACGAGATGCATATCGAAACGCAAGGAACGATTGGTATCGAAAATGAATTAACCCCAGAACAAATAAAAGAAGCAGATTTCGTGATTCTGGCAATTGATGTAAAAATAAGTGGCAGAGAACGATTTGAAGGAAAACGTATCATTCAAGTACCGACAGAAATCGCCATCAAATCACCCAATAAACTAATCGAAAAAGGCGTTGAAGTCGTAAAACAAGCGTGAAGGAGTGGAAATGCCATGGAAGTAACAAACATTATCGATCCGAATACGATCAAAACAAACTTAGCAGGAACGACAAAAGAAGAAGTACTTGAAGAATTAGCAACTATATTGTTGGAAAATGCGTATATCACCGATGTAAAAGAATTTATGAAAGATATATATGCTCGTGAGAAAGAAGGGCAGACAGGTATTGGGAACTACATTGCAATTCCTCATGGAAAAAGTGCATCTGTCAAAAAGATCGGGGTAGCAATTGGAGTGACAGCTCGAGAAATCCCTTGGGAAACATTAGATGGTAAAGGGGTAAAAGGAATTATTTTGTTTGCTGTGGGCAATGATAATGAAGGGGCTAAAACTCACTTGAAGTTGTTATCTTTATTTGCAAGGAAACTAGGAAATGATGAAGTTGTTGAGCAATTGATCAAAGCAAAAGAGACAAAAGAGGTCATCGCAGCATTTGCATCATAAAAAGGAGGAAGAAAACATGAAGATCATAGGAGTAGCTGCATGTACAGTTGGGATTGCCCATACGTATATTGCACAAGAAAAATTAGAAAATGCAGCCAAAAAAGCAGGACACGAGATGCATATCGAAACGCAAGGAACGATTGGAATCGAGAATGAATTAACCCCAGAGCAAATAAAAGAAGCAGATCTCGTGATTCTGGCAATTGATGTGAAAATAAGCGGCAGAGAACGATTTGAAGGAAAACGTATCATTCAAGTCCCCACTGAAATAGCCGTAAAGTCACCCAATAAACTGATCGAAAAAGCACAAGAAATAATTGAAAAACAACTTGTTTGATCATAAGGAGGGAAAAAAGATGGAAAAGATAAAAAAGTTAAATTTAAAGGGACATTTATTGACAGCGATTTCTTATTTGATTCCAATCGTTTGTGGAGCAGGGTTCTTGATTGCTATCGGGATGGCGTTCGGTGGAACAAGTCAAGGGACACTGGTACAAGGTAAATTTTCTTTTTTTGATGCTTTAGCAACAATGGGAGGCGCTGGTTTAGGGTTACTTCCTGTAGTCATTGCAACAGGGATTTCTTATTCTATTGCAGCAAAACCAGGGATTGCTCCAGGGTTCATCATCGGATTGACAGCGAATGCTATTGGGGCTGGTTTTATTGGGGGGATACTAGGTGGCTATCTTTCTGGATTCCTCGTGTTAGCTATTTTAAACCATGTGAAAGTCCCAAATTGGGCAAAAGGACTGATGCCAACATTGATTGTTCCATTTGTTGCTTCTATCCTAGGTGGGTTAATCATGGTCTATATCATTGGAACACCTGTTGCCTTGTTTACGTCTTTTCTTACGAATTTCTTAGATGGATTAGGTAATTCGTCCTTGTTGATTTTTGGCGGTGTAATCGGCTTACTAAGTGGCGTTGATTATGGTGGACCAATTAACAAAACTGTTTTTGCCTTTGTTCTCACAATGCAAGCAGAAGGAATCAATGGGCCAATTACAGCCCTCCAATTGGTAAATACGGCGACGCCTATTGGTTTTGGATTAGCTTACTTTGTCGCAAAAATATTTCGGAAAAACATCTATACAAAAGTGGAAGTCGAAACATTGAAATCAGCTGTTCCAATGGGTGTGATCAATATCGTCGAAGGTGTGATCCCACTAGTGATGAATGATATCGTCCGAGGTGTGGTTGCTACGGCTATTGGCGGATTTGCTGGTGGTGCAACGACAATGATCCTAGGCGCCGATGCAACAGTACCCTTTGGCGGCGTATTGATGATTCCGACGATGTCCAGACCTTGGGCAGGCGTGATAGCAATCTTAGTGAATGTTCTTGTGACAGCCGTTGTTTTGGCAATTATCAAAAAAGATGTGGGGAAAGAAGTCGAATCCGTAGTGGAAAAGGAAGAAGAAGATATTGACTTGGGAGACATTCAGATTTTCTAAGTCCTTCATTTAGTCGGGGATTCAATCATTGATTTTTAAATAAAGGAGTCTTATATATGAGTAAAGTTTTGTTCTCACCATCTTTAATGACGATGGATCTAGATAAATTTAAGGAACAAATTGAGTTTTTGAATCAGCATGTCGATTCTTATCATATCGATATCATGGATGGACATTATGTACCTAATCTGACATTGTCTCCATGGTTCATTGAGGAAGTACGAAAAATCAGTCATTTACCAATGTCTGCCCATTTAATGGTCACAGACCAAAGTTTTTGGGTGAATCAATTGATTGCACAAAAATGCGAATGGATTTGTATGCATGTCGAATGTTTAGACGGGCTAGCCTTTCGATTGATCGATCAGATCCATGCTGCAGGGCTAAAAGCAGGAGTTGTATTAAATCCTGAAACACCTATTGAAACTATTTTCCCTTATATTGATTTAGTGGATAAAATCACTATCATGACAGTCGATCCCGGTTTTGCTGGACAGCGCTTCATCGAAAGCACATTAGATAAAATCGTTGATTTAAGAAAACTTCGTCAAGAAAAGGGATATCATTATTTGATCGAAATGGACGGATCTTCGAATCGAAAATCATTTAAGCGAATTGATCATGCCGGACCAGATATCTATATCATCGGCCGTAGTGGATTATTTGGTTTAGACGAAGACATTGAGAAATCATGGGCCATCATGAAAAGAGACTATGAGGAAACAACTGGAAAAAGTATAGAATAAGGAAATAGTTAAAAAGGTGAGAGGCAAAAGTTTAAGAGCTACTTTTGCCTCTCACCTTTTTTGTATGCTGATACTTTTTAGATAATTGTACAGAAATAAAAAAACATAACATGTTAAGATGTTAGGTTTACGAATGAGATAAACTATGTTATAGTGTGTTTGTACAAAAGATAATATGTTAAGTAGGATTTTATTTTTGGGGAGGAAAAGTGATGCAGAATATTATATTGATTAGTCATGGCAGTATGGCTGAAGGCGTCAAGGCAAGTTTAGAAATGATCGTCGGAAAGCAAGATCATGTTCATGTCGTTGCGTTGACGCCTGATGGAGACAATCGGCAATTCGAAGAAGAATTATTAAAAAAAATGAAAGCCCTTAACGGCTCATCCTTGATTATTGCAGATCTTTTAGGTGGTACGCCATGTAATGTAGCATTAAACAACTATCTAGAATCAGAAAATGTAGAAATTATTGCAGGGATGTCTTTACCATTAGTCATAGAAGCAACGTTGAATTCAACTGCTACGGTAAAAGAATTGATCCAAGCAGCAACAACTGGCATTGTTGATGTGAAGCAAAAAATGAAACAAACAGAAATCGAAAAAGAACCAAGCCTTCCAATGGATAATAGCCAATTGTATGAGGCATATAAAGGAAAAGAAAATATCGTGAATGTCAGGATAGACGAGCGTTTGATCCATGGACAAGTTGCGGGCATCTGGGCGCCCAGTTTGCACACACAGCGAATCATTGTGATCAACGATGAAGCAGCAGCAGATACGTTACAAAAATCTTCCTTAAGAATGGCAGCGCCTACATCAATGAGACTTTCAGTTTTGCCGGTTGAATCTGCTGCGAAAAATATACGTTCAGGAAAGTATGGAAAACAGCGTCTATTCCTAGTATTCAAAAATCCAACAGATGTCTTACGTTATTTGAAAGCCGGAGGAAAGCTAACACACGTAAATGTTGGAAATATGAGTTATAAAGAGGGATCAAAAGACATAACAAAAAGTATCAAAGTATTAGAAGAAGAAATTGATGTGTTCGAATCAATTGCAGCAATGGATATAAATGTAACCGCTCAATTGGTACCAAATGATCCAGTTATTGACTTCATGGATAAACTGAGAAATTAAACAAAAATGAGGAGGAAGAAAGTATGCACTTAGCAGCGTATCAAATTATTCTTATTACGGTTTATGCTTTTATTGCAATCAATGATTCGCTTATTTCAAATACATTAACACAACCAGCCATCGCAGGTATGATTTCTGGAATGATCATGGGAGACTTAAAAACAGGCTTGATGGTTGGAGGTACATTGCAACTAATGAGACTAGGGATTGCGGCTTTCGGTGGGGCATCAGTTCCTGATTATTTCACAGGAGCCGTCTTGGGAACAGTATTTGCGGTTATCTCTGGGAAAGGTGCAGAGTATGGTATAGGATTGGCTGTTCCAGTATCTTTATTGATGTTGCAACTTGATGTAGTCGCTCGCTTTTGTAATGTTTATCTCTTGCATCGTGTAGATAGAGCAATTGATGATATGAAAATCAATCGTATACCGCGATTAGTCTTATCTGGCTCTTTTCTTTGGGGATTATCACGAGCCATTCCGATTTTATTGATGCTTTTAGTCGGTGATGCTGCTGTTTCAACGATCACAGAAAATACACCAGAATGGTTGATGAATGGACTAAAAACTGCTGGTGGGGTGTTACCAGTCGTTGGTGTAGGAATCTTGTTGCATTACCTTCCAACAAAACAATATATTCCTTATTTACTATTGGGTTTCTTTTTAGCCGCTTATTTACAAGTGCCAATGCTTGGTATCTCAATCGTCGGTGTGATTGCTGCAATTATTGTATTTAAAAAAGATAGTGAAAAAGCAGAACATCCGACAGTGACAGCCACAAATAATGGAACATTTGAAGGAGGATATGATGGGGATGAATAACCAGAAATTAACAAAGCAAGAGCTGAATGCGATTAGTTGGCGCTATATTTTAGGAAGTCAGCTGAACTGGAACTATGAACGAATGATGAGTTCTGGCTATTTATATGGGATATTACCAGTATTGAAAAAATTCTATGGTAATGACGAATCACAATTACAGGATATGATGCGTACACATAATCAATTCTTCAATACCAACGCGATTTTCGGAAATTTGATCATGGGGATTGATGTGGCAATCGAAGAAGAAGATGGTTACAAAGCAAAAGACACAATCATTGCCTTAAAAACAGCTTTAATGGGTTCTCTTGCTGGCGTAGGTGATTCATTGTTCCATGTGATTTGGGGAACGATTTTTGGATCGATCGCAGGAACATTAGCTCAAAGTGGCTCAATTGTTGGGTGTGTGATTTGGGTCATCGCGAATATCGCTTTATTATTTGGACGGGCTGCATTATTACCATTAGGATACAAACAAGGAGTCAAACTTGTCACAACTTTGAAAAACAAATTATCTGCATTCACTAATGCCGCAACAGTTTTAGGTGTCACGGTAATTGGTGCTTTGATTCCTTCCGTGGTAAAGGCAACGGTCCCATTTGTTTATAAAAAAGATGGGGTGGAATTAGTTATCCAAGATACATTAGACGCTATTTTACCCTCTCTTGTTCCAGTGTTACTTGTTTTATTAACTTATTGGATGTTGGGACAAAAGAAATTGAATTCCACACGAGTAATCTGGATCATTTTGATTCTTTCCATTGCATTAAGTGCGTTTGGTATTTTAGCTTAAAAAAGGAAAAGTGAGATACGTCCGTTCACGCATTTGTCCAAAAAGTAGAGGCTAAGCGGTTTTCTCATTCACTAAGATAAATGTGATTTTAGCCTCTGTATATTCATACAATCTGATGAGAAAGAGGGAGCAAAGATGGAGAAAAAAGGTTTGGGTAAAAGGCTTCTTTTGATGAGTATGCTTAGTTTAATTAGTTTATTTGGAATGAGTATATCAACCTTTGCCGAGGAAGATGAATTTCAAAAGATGGAAGAACGATGGAAAAGTCAACTTGTCTTTGAAAAAGAAAGTCCGGAAAATGAGTCATTAAGAGCATATATAGAAGCGTTATCAAAAGAAGCGGAAAATTTATATCAAACATTGGATCAATCACCTGACCGGACCTATCTATGGCCACTTGAATCGGGAAATACTTCTTCAGCAGATTTGACGACACAATTTACGAAACTCCAAAAACTTACTTATGCCTATAAAACAAAAGGGACAACACTTTATCAACAGCCAGAGGTTGCTGCAGCAATTAAAGAGGGAATCGATTTTATGATTACCAAAAAAGGATATGATGGGAAAAAGTATTATGGAAATTGGTGGGATTGGCAAATTGGTATCCCACAAAAATTTGTGAATATCCTTCTACTGTTGCACCAAGAGCTATCCAGTGAAAAAATCCAACAATATACAGCTATTTTGAGTCAATATGTACCTGATCCATTCCAGCAATTATATACTAAACCACAAGGTTCATTTGTAGACCTTGCATTTATCCCTAACTTTTCAACGACCGGTGCCAATCGAACAGACTTATCATTGACTGTTTTAGGAGTAGGTATTTTACAAAAAGATGCCACAAAAATCCATCAAGCAGTGAATGGGATCAAAGATGTTTTTCAACTCGTGACAAGTGGCGATGGGTTTTACGCAGATGGTTCCTTTATCCAGCATAATGATATTCCTTATACAGGTTCTTACGGGAATGTACTAATCAAAGGAGTCGGACAGATTTTTACGATTGTGGATGGGACTTCTTATACAGCAGCTTCTGATGCCATTCACGCTTTCGTAGAAAATGTAGAGAAGGCCTTTATTCCTTTGATTTACCAAGGTGAAATGCTTCCCATGGTGAATGGACGCGCTATTTCACGTGCGCCTTCAAAGACGAAGGTAGGATACGGGTCTTCAACGATGTATAATTTATTGATTGTTTCAAAATTTGCACCAGAAGATAAGCAAAAGGAACTAAAAGAAGCAGTCAAATATTGGATGCAATTGAACCCTTCGTATTATATAACGAATGTAAGAGATTATAATGACCTGGTCATGACACTATCCTTATTAGAAGACCAGACGATTTTAGGGAAGGATTTACCATTCATAGGGACAAAAATGTATCATAAAATGGATCGTTTTGTTCAGCGTACCAGTAAGTATATGGTAGGAATCAGTATGTATTCGAACCGTATCTCTTCTTTTGAAGCAGGAAATAAAGAAAACAAACGTGGCTGGCATACATCGGATGGGATGGTCTACTTATATAATGAGGATGATGTACAATTCGGTAAAAGCTATTGGCCGACTGTCGATCCTTATCGATTGCCAGGAACAACGGTCGATACAGTCCCTTTAAAAGATGAAATCTCTTCTTTTACGACTGTGCGATCAAATGAAAAAGCCGTTGGCGGTGTATCAAATGAAGGTCAGGCAGTGGTAGGTATGGCTCTAAATAAAACTGGAACAAAGAATAATGGGACAGTTTTGCCAATGGATGTCAAAGGGAAAAAATCGTGGTTTGTGCTTGACGATCAATTGATTGCGCTTGGTTCGGGAATTACCGGTAACACAAATGCGTCTATTGAAACGGTTATAGATAATCGTTTATTAAACGATCAGTTTACTTATAAAGTTGTAACAGAAACAGGAGAAGTTACCCAGCCAACCGAACAAAGTGAAAAAGAATGGTTATTGTTACAATCAAGTCAACCAGAAACATCGATCGGTTATTATTTTCCTGAGAAAGAAACAGTAAAAGTGATAAGTGAAGAACGGCAAGGTACTTATAGGGAAATCAACGAATCATTTCCCAGTGATGAAGTTTATCATGGAAGTTATCGGAAGTTTTTGATCAATCATGGAAAACATCCAATCAATGAAGCTTATGCATATGTGATATTACCAGGAGTGAACGAAAAAGGATTAAAAGAATATGCAGAAAAAGAACCAGTTACTATTCTTCAAAATACTCCAAAAATTCAAGCAGTAAAAGTAAAAGAATCCGGTTATTTGGGTATCAATTTTTGGGATAATACTGGTGGAGAATTAGATGGATTAAAAACAGATAAACCACTTTCTGTATTAAAGAAAATAAACGAACAAGAAAAAAGTTATACGTTTGCTGATCTTGCTCATACAAAGACGAAAATAACAATTGAATTACCAAATAATTTTGAAGCTATTCGAAGCATGAGTGAAGGAATTACCTATGATGAGCAGATGGGTCGCTTTACTATTGATTTTTCGCAAACATCGGATACACAAAAACAAATTGTCGTGGAATAAAAAAAGCGCACAAGAATAGAATATTCTTGTGCGTAATTTTTTATCCTTATTCCAATCCAATCAAATAATCGTCATCTTTCATGGCTTCTACATGACCTAACAAATAGCCGTTTCCGACTTGTGAGAAGAAGTCATGGTTGCTTGTGCCTGTTGAAATCCCGTTCATTACGATTGGGTTGACATCATTGGCAGTATCTGGGAAGAGTGGATCCATCCCTAGGTTCATCAATGCTTTGTTGGCATTATAGCGTAGGAATGTTTTGACTTCTTCTGTCCAACCGATTGGATCGTATAATTCTTCTGTATAACGTTCTTCGTTTTCATAAAGTTCATAAAGAAGGTTGTACATCCAGTCTTTCAACGTTTCTTGTTCTGCTTCAGGCAATTCGTTGAAACCTAATTGGAACTTGTAACCGATGTAGGTTCCATGTACCGATTCATCTCGGATGATCAGTTTGATGATCTCTGCTACGTTTGCCAATTTGTTGTTTCCTAAATAATAAAGAGGAGTATAAAAACCTGAATAGAACAAGAATGTTTCTAAAAAGACGCTGGCAATTTTCTTTTCTAGCGGTGTA
Organism: Enterococcus sp. C76; assembly: GCF_040886985.1. Taxonomy (NCBI): domain Bacteria; kingdom Bacillati; phylum Bacillota; class Bacilli; order Lactobacillales; family Enterococcaceae; genus Enterococcus; species Enterococcus sp. C76. The sequence continues at coordinate 99,998 of NZ_JBFOEY010000008.1, forward strand.
CCGTGTTTGTAGATTTCATTGATACGCTCAGCTTTTTTTTGCAGATAAGGATTCGTATTCGTCCAGTCAAAAATTTCTTCGATTTCTTTTTTCGTGTTCAGTGTACTAAAAATAGAAGAATAACTTTTGGCATGAACAGATTCCATGAATTGGATATTGTTCAAAACGGCTTCTTCATGGGGAGTGCGAACATCTTTACGCAACTGATCCATGCCGCTTTCAGATTGGACAGTATCCAGCAGTGTCAAACCGCCGAATACATGTCCTACTGTATCTTTTTCCAATTGAGACAATGTGCGCCAATCATCTAGGTCATTTGAAAGTGGGATACGTGTATCTAGCCAAAATTGCTCCGTCAGCTTCTCCCAAGTGGATTTATCAATGATATCTTCAATTTCATTCCAGTTTATTGCTTCATAATATGTTTCTGACATGAGAATGCTCCTTTAATTAAAATATGAATAAGCGAATCTATCTATGATATTAGATCACGCAGCTTTCACATTGATTGCTTCCGATTTCTTCTGCATCATCAGTAAAGGTACGTACATAATAAATGGATTTGATTCCTTTATGGAAAGCGTAATGTCTTAAAATATTCAAATCACGTGTCGTTTGCTTCGTTGTTGTCTTCCATTCATAAATACCTTCTGGGATTTCAGAACGCATGAATAAAGTCAAACTCATGCCTTGATCGACGTGTTGTTGTGCTGTTGCATAAACATCGATCACTTTACGCATGTCCATATCATAAGCAGAAGTGTAATATGGAATCGTCTCATTGGATAAATAAGGCGCTGGGTAATAAATTTTACCGATTTTCTTCTCTTGGCGTTCTTCGATCATGCGAGTGATAGGATGAATGCTTGCACTCGTATCATTGATATATGAAATTGAGCCATTTGGTGCTACTGCCAAGCGATTTTGGTGATATAGCCCATCTTTCATTACTGCTTGTTTCAAGGCATTCCAATCTTCAGCAGTTGGAATAAAGATTCCTTCAAATAATGCTTTGACTTTTTCTGATTTTGGCTGGAATTCTCCAGTTACGTATTTTTCGAAATAAGTGCCATCAGCATAAGCTGATTTTTCAAAATTATGGAAAACTTGTTTTCTTTCACGAGCGATATTATTGCTTTCAACAAGTGTCCAATAATTCAACAGCATGAAATAAATATTTGTAAAGTCTAATGAATCCTCTGAGCCATATTCCATTTGTTCTTTTGCAAGATAAGTGTGTAAGCCCATGGCACCTAATCCAATCGTATGATTCAGCTTATTTCCGTTTTGGATCGGTGGTACGACATCGATATCAGATGCATCTGTAATAAATGTCAATGCACGAGTCATCGTACGCACAGATTGACCAAAGTTAGGGCTTTGCATCAAATTCACGATATTTGTCGAACCTAAGTTACATGAGATATCTGTTCCTAATACTTCATACTCCTGTTTGCCGTTGATCACAGAAGGCGTTTGAACTTGTAAAATCTCTGAGCATAAATTACTCATGATAATCTTGCCGTCGATTGGATTCTCGCGGTTCGCTGTATCAATATTGATTACGTAAGGATAGCCAGATTCTTGTTGTAATTTTGAGATTTCATTTTCAAGATCACGCGCTTTGATTTTTTGTTTGCGAATGTTTGGATTTGCAACTAGATGATCATACTCAGCTGTAATATCTACATAAGAGAATGGGACACCATATTCTTTTTCGACACTATACGGACTAAATAAATACATGTCTTCGTTTTTACGTGTCAATTCATAAAATTTATCAGGTACGATCACACCAAGAGAAAGAGTTTTTACGCGAATCTTTTCATCTGCATTTTCTTTTTTTGCTGAAAGGAAAGCAATAATGTCTGGATGGAACACATTCAAATAAACCACACCAGCTCCTTGACGCTGACCTAATTGATTAGAATAGCTGAAACTATCTTCGAATAATTTCATGACTGGAACGACACCACTCGCAGCACCCTCGTATCCTTTGATAGGAGCGCCGGCTTCACGAAGATTTGATAAAGTAATCCCTACGCCGCCACCAATACGGGACAATTGCAAAGCAGAGTTGATTGAGCGCCCGATAGAGTTCATATCGTCAGTGACTTGAGTCAAGAAACAAGACACCAATTCGCCCCGACGTTTACGTCCAGCATTCAAGAAAGAAGGTGTAGCTGGCTGATAACGTTGATGGATCATTTCATCTGCAAGAGCAAGTGCTAATTCTTCATCTCCGTTCGCAAAGTAAAGCGCATTGAAGGCTACTCGATCTTCATAAGTTTCCAGATAAGCGGAACCGTCGTTGGTTTTCAACGCATATTGAGAATAAAATTTGTAAGCAGCCATAAAAGATTTGAAAGAAAAATGTTGCTCGTCCAAAAATTGATATAGCTTTTCAATAAATGATGGTGAATATAATTGGATGAATTCTGCTTCTATATATTCTTGATCGATCAAGTAATTGATTTTTTCCATAATAGATGGAAAAGTCATCGTATTTGGTTTGACATTTTCTTCAAAAAAGGCAGCCAAAGCTTCTTTATCCTTATTCAAAGGGATTTGACCATTGACTGGTCGATTGATTTCATTATTCAGCTTGAAATAACTGACATCTTGTAAATTTTTAAGACTCATACGTACGCCCAACCTTCATTTCGTATTTGATGATGCTTGATTGCAAATCATTGCATTGTTTTTAAGCTTTAAAAAAGGATTTGGAAGTTTGCGACAAAAACTGGTGCTGTCTCAAGCCCTTCAAATCCATGTATCTTGTTTTGATTCTTTTAGTCATGTTAGCTGGCAAGTTTACGCAACTGATCAGGACGGAATCCGATAACTGTTTCTGCATCGGAAGTAATGACAGGAACACTTTGGAATCCTTGTGCTTTCAACCAGTCTACTGCTTCCGGTTGTTCATCGATATTGACTTCTTCAAAAGCGATTTGATTTTCTGTTAAAAAACGTTTGACCATCTTGCATTGCATACAATTATTTTTAGAAAAGATCTTTACGTTCATGATGAGTGCCTCCTCTAAACACATTCTTATTATCTATAATAGATAGTATAAAACTCTTAGTAAAAAAGTCAAACAACAAACACTACATATTGTGTTGTGGAAACTGTGGAATACTAAGTTTTGTGTTTTTGAAAAAAGAGCTGAAAACAAGTATCGTGTGGGAAAATAGCAAATCTAATAGAGAAAAAGTTGTGGAAAACTATGAAAAAATATTTTTTTCTCATTTTTATCTATCAATACTAAAGATTCGCTCATAATATCACAAGTGTAATTGACATTCTCAATTACCGAGAGTATTCTATGTGAGAATGATTCTCATTTATTTGCGTAATACGTAAGAAAACTAGAACATAGAATGAATGGTTTCAACACATGATTTATTTCACAAGAGAGGAATCAATATGCAGACCTTAGCGCAGGCAAAGCAAAACTTCGTTTATCAAGTCGAACGAATTGAAACAGAAGAAAAAACAAAACGCCATTTGCAAAATATTGGGGTCGTTGTCGGAAGTAAAATCGTCGTCGTCAATTTATCAGGCAACAATGCCATTTTACTGATAAAAAGTCATCGAGTGGCAGTAAGTCGGGAAATACTAAGTCAGATCTTTGTCAATAAAAAGACTGCTTCCTCTGAAAGCTGGACTTCTCTTGATCAATTAAAAGCAGGAGAGACGGGGATCGTCGTAGCCATCCACGGACAAGGCGCAGTGAAGCGGCGGTTGATGGATATGGGATTGACGCGAAATGTAAAAATAGTCATCCGAAAACTAGCCCCTCTAGGAGATCCAATCGAACTGACAGTGCGAGGATATGAATTGACGTTACGAAAGTCAGAGGCTGAACTAATCTTGGTACAAAGGGAGGAAAACGAATGAATATCGCGTTAGTCGGAAATCCAAACAGCGGGAAAACGAGCTTGTTCAATCTCTTGACTGGTTCGAATCAATATGTAGGGAATTGGCCGGGCGTAACAGTAGAAAAAAAAGAAGGATCGTTGAAAAAAAATCCGAACATTCACATTCAAGACCTACCCGGTATCTATTCTTTGTCTCCTTATACACCCGAAGAAGTGATTGCAAGAGATTATTTGGTTCATGAACAGCCTGAACTGATCATCAACATCATTGATGCTACCAATTTAGAGCGGAATCTATATTTGACTACGCAGTTATTGGACTTAGACATTCCTATGATCATTGGTCTGAATATGATGGATGTCATCAAAAAAGAAGGAAAAAAAATCAACCTAGAAAAGCTTTCCTATGGACTTGGTGTACCAGTTTTACCAATCAGCGTATTGAAAAAGCAAGGAATCGAAAAATTAATCGAAAAGATTCAGGAGTCTGCAAAAAAACGGCCTTCTATTCCTGTTCCCTGTACATACGATCCGCGTTTAGAAGCAGCTTTACATGAAATTGAAGATGTACTAGGAGAAAAAAGCAGCAAGAAACGCTGGTATGCAATGAAATATTTTGAAAGAGATCAGAAGGTGAATGAGGATGATGAGATAACAATTTCTCAGCAAAAAGAAATCGAACAACTGATCCAGTTGACAGAGAAACTATTGGATGACGATAGTGAAACGATTCTAGTCAATGAACGTTATGAATTTATTACCCAATTATGTGCACTATCTGTCGTGTCAAATGATTCTTTCCAATTATCGATGAGTGACAAAATCGATCAGATTGCAACGAATCGTTGGTTAGCCTTGCCAATCTTTGCATTTGTGATGTGGCTGATTTATTACTTGGCTATTCAAACAGTAGGAACAATGGGGACAGATTGGATCAATGATACATTGTTTGGAACGTGGCTACCAGAACATGTTGGCAGACTGCTAGCTGAATGGCAAGTAGCTGGATGGATGCAGGAGCTGATCTTGAACGGCATCATTGCAGGCGTGGGAGCAGTATTAGGATTTTTACCGCAATTGATCGTATTGTTTTTATGCTTGAGCTTTCTAGAAGACTGCGGATATATGGCGAGGATCGCTTTTGTCATGGATCGACTTTTCCGGAAATTCGGGCTTTCAGGAAAATCCTTTATTCCTATGCTGATTGCCACCGGATGTGGCGTGCCAGGCGTCATGGCTACTCGCACGATTGAAAACGAGCAAGATCGTCGGTTGACGATCATGGTCACGACATTCATGCCTTGTTCTGCAAAGTTGCCGATTATTGCCTTAGTAGCAGGGGCCTTTTTTCCTCACCAATCTTGGGTAGCTCCTTCTGCCTATTTTCTTGGGATGACTGCAATTATTTTCTCTGGAATCAGCTTGAAAAAAACGCGTTTGTTTGCCGGAGAAACAGCTCCGTTTATCATGGAATTGCCTGCATATCATTTTCCTCAATGGTCGACGATCCTAAGACAAACCTATGACCGCAGCAAGTCTTTTGTAAAAAAAGCAGGAACGATTATCTTTGTTTCTAGTATCGTGATCTGGTTTAGCTCTTCTTATAATTTTTATGCTCAACCTGTTCCTGAAGACCAAAGTATCCTAGCCTTTTTCGGACGAATCCTAGCTGTTGTTTTTCAGCCGCTTGGTTGGGGGAATTGGCAAGGAACTGTCGCAGCGATTACAGGATTAGTTGCTAAAGAAAATATTATTGGCACATTCGGTATTTTGTTTGGACATGCGGAAGTATCCGAAAATGGCAGAGAAATCTGGCAAGTGCTACAACACACATATACTCCCGCAGCAGCTTATTCATTGTTAGCCTTCAATTTACTTTGTGCGCCTTGTTTTGCGGCAATTGGGGCTATCCATCGGGAAATGAATGCTAAGAAATGGACTTGGATCGCCATAGGCTATCAATGCGGTTTAGCTTATTTAGTTAGTTTTGTGATCTATCAGTTGGGACACTTATTGGAGGGTGGACAGGTAGCCTTAGGGACGTATCTTGCTATTTTACTGATGATAGGACTCGTTTATGTTTTGTTCCGTCAGCCAAAATCCAAGAACGAGTTTTATACTATATTGTCGTTAGAAGGAGAGGAATAGGATGGCGACATTCTTATTAAGTGTATTAATCTTTGGAAGTGCAGGGGCGATTGTCTATACTCGTTTAAAATCCGGAAAGAATTGTGATGACTGTCAAACAGCTTGCCCAGTAAAAAAGGAACAGATCAAGCGATGATCAGTCGTTGCAAGAGGCTGTTCTCCCCTTTTTTGCTTATTTTGCTAGAGCATAGTAAGATGAGGGAAAGTAAAAAAAGAAAGAGGAAAGAAAATGTCTGGAAAGAAAAAAATCGTCCGCCCGCGCTATCAGCAGATTGCTGTTGATTTAGCCGAACGTATCGTTGAAAACCGATATAAAGTGGGTGAGAAGATCCATGCTCGCTCAACGCTTGCCAGTACGTACAATGCTTCTCCTGAGACTACCCGAAAGGCTATCAATGTGCTGGTAGATCTTGGGATCATGGAAGTACGGCATGGGAGTGGGGCATTTGTTGCTTCGAAAGAAAAAGCAAAAGATTTCCTATTGCAGTATCAAGATGTACAATCTATCCAAGATACAAAAGCAGAAATCATGGCGAGTGTGGAGAAGCAACAAGATGAGCTGAATCATTTTTCTCAATTATTGGATCAGCTGGTCAATCAAACGAAGCGAATACATAAGATGAACCCTTTACTTCCGTTTGAATTGTCTTTATCAGAAAAAGCAATGCATCTGGACCGTTCGATTAGCGAGTTGAATATCTGGCAGGCGACTGGTGCTACAGTTATCGCAATTTCTCATAACGAAGAACTACTTGTTTCACCTGGACCTTATGCTAAATTTACGGCAGGGGATATCGTTCATTTTATTGGAAATGAGTATACGCTACAGCGTATGACAAACTTTTTTTACCCGGAACATCAGCTTGCAGAATGATTGTGTGAAATATTATAAAAAATATTAACTTGGCTAAACCTTTTATTTATAAAGATTTAACCAAGTTTTTTTTCTGTTTGGACAAGCAAATTTCTTTCATTTTTGACAAAGTGACTACATGATGTTAACATAGTGTGGTCACTTTTTTCAGAAAGAAAAATGAATTTACATAAAAAAGGAGAATTTGTTTGGTAAAAGTAGAAGTAAAACATTTAACAAAGATATTTGGTAAAAAGACACAAGCCGCTTTAGATATGATGAATGATCACCAGCCGAAAACGGAGATTTTAAAGAAAACCGGTGCGACGGTTGGTGTGTATGACGTGAATTTTGACGTAAAAGAAGGAGAAATCTTCGTGATCATGGGGCTTTCCGGGAGTGGGAAATCCACATTGATCCGTCTATTGAATCGTCTGATTGAGCCAACTTCAGGCAGTATCTATATTGATGGAGAAGATGTATCGAAGTTAAGTAAAGAAGAATTGCGAGAAGTCCGTCGTCATAAAATCAATATGGTTTTCCAAAACTTCGGTCTGTTTCCACACCGAACGATCTTGGAAAATACAGAATACGGGTTAGAAGTCCGTGGTGTACCTAAAGAAGAACGACAAGAAAAAGCAGAAAAAGCATTAGAAAATTCTAGTCTGCTTTCATTTAAAGACCAATATCCTAGTCAGTTATCTGGTGGGATGCAGCAACGGGTCGGCTTAGCCAGAGCTTTAGCGAATGATCCTGAGATCTTGCTGATGGACGAAGCGTTCTCGGCTCTTGATCCGCTGATCCGACGAGAAATGCAAGACGAATTACTGGACCTGCAAGCCAATGTTCAAAAAACGATTATTTTCATTACCCATGATTTGAATGAAGCTTTACGGATCGGGGACAGAATCGCATTAATGAAAGACGGCGAAATCATGCAGATTGGAACAGGTGAAGAAATATTGACCAATCCAGCAAATGATTACGTACGTGAATTTGTGGAAGAAGTCGATCGTTCCAAAGTGCTTACTGCTCAAAACATCATGGTACCTGCATTGACGACGAATATCGAATCTGATGGACCAAATGTCGCATTGACAAGGATGCGTAATGAAGAAGTCAGCATGCTGATGGCTGTTGACCGAAAGAGACACCTGAAAGGGATCATTACTGCAGATCAGGCGTTAGAAGCTAGGAAGCAAAAACGTCCATTAATCGACTTCTTAGATGAAAATGTGACGGTGATCGGAAAAGACATGGTTGTAAGTGATATTTTCAATATTATTTATGATTCACCGACTCCGCTTGCAGTTGTAGAGGATGGAAAATTAAAAGGTGTCGTCATCCGAGGTAGTGTGATTGAAGCATTAGCAGAAACAAGCGAGGTGAGTGAACATGAATAATCTATTAAACTATCAATTACCAGTGGCAAACTGGGTAGAAAATATCACAGAATGGTTTACGACAACTTTTTCTGGCCTATTTTCATTTTTACAAACGATCGGACAGGCAGTGATGTCGGGGATTACAAATTTACTGTTAGTGATCCCAGCGCCTTTGTTTATCTTGTTATTGACGATAGCAGCTTTCTTTATTTCTAAGAAACGTCCAGGACTTACGTTGTTCACATTGATTGGTCTATGGTTTATTTATAACCAAGGTCTATGGAATGACTTGATGAATACTGTCACACTTGTTCTTTTATCTAGTGTGATCTCCATCATCATAGGTGTACCGTTAGGGATCTTGATGGCAAAAAGCAGTAAAGCTCAAAGCATCATCAAGCCGATCCTTGACTTTATGCAGACGATGCCAGGATTCGTTTATTTGATTCCAGCAGTTGCATTTTTCGGTATCGGGATGGTGCCAGGGGTATTTGCCTCAGTCATCTTTGCTTTGCCACCAACCGTTCGTTTTACGAATTTAGGGATTCGACAAGTACCGAAAGAGTTAGTAGAAGCTTCTGATTCATTCGGGAGCACAAGTCGTCAAAAACTATTCAAACTAGAATTGCCTTTAGCTAAAAGTACGATTATGGCAGGGATCAATCAAACAACGATGCTGTCACTTTCAATGGTCGTTATTGCCTCTATGATCGGTGCACCCGGCTTAGGACGGGGAGTATTGTCCGCTTTACAAAGAGCACAAGTCGGGAATGGATTTGTCAACGGGGTTGCATTAGTTATCTTAGCAATCATCATTGACCGTTTTACGCAGCATTTGAATCAGCCAAACAATAAGAAAGTTGCAGGAGCTGCAACACAAAAAAGTAAAAAACGTCAAGGATTGATCATTGGTGCTGTAGTAGTAGTGATCTTAGGCGCGATTGGTATAGGAAATTTTTCTTCTGCCAAAGAAACAAAACGTATCAACTTGTCTTATGTCGAATGGGATACAGAAGTTGCTTCAACAAATGTAGTCGGTGAAGTGTTGAAACAAATGGGCTATGATGTAACGATGACACCGCTAGATAATTCAATCATGTGGAAATCTGTTTCAAATGGCGAGTCAGATGCCATGGTTTCAGCTTGGCTACCTAAAACTCATGGTTCACAGTATGCACAATATAAAGATCAAGTCGAAGACCTAGGTGCCAATTTGACAGGAGCAAAAGTCGGTTTAGCAGTACCAGCCTACATGGATGTAAATTCGATCGATGAGTTAACCGATCAGGCAGGTAAGAAAATTATAGGAATTGAGCCAGGAGCTGGTGTAGTTACGGCTGCTGAAAACACGATCCAAAAATATGACAACTTGAAAGACTGGAAAGTCGAGACATCTTCTTCAGGAGCAATGACCGTTGCACTAGGACAAGCAATCAAAAAACACGAACCAATTGTAGTTACAGGATGGACACCTCATTGGATGTTTGCCAAATATGATCTGAAATACTTGGAAGATCCTGAAAACGGAATGGGAAGCGAAGAGCAGATCCATACGATGGTTCGAAAAGGATTGAAAGAAGACCAGCCAGAAGCTTATAAAGTATTAGACAATTTCCATTGGTCAGAAAAAGATATGGAAAAAGTCATGTTGGAAATCAACAATGGAAAAGATCCACAGCAAGCAGCAAAAGAATGGATCAAAGAGAACCAAGAATTAGTCGAAAGCTGGAAAAAATAAAAAAGACGGAAACAAAATAAATGGAGCTTCCAAAATTGGATCAAAAATCCAGTTTTGGAAGCTCCATATTCGTCTGTCTCTTTTTTTGCCTATAAAAAAAGAGAATGCGCAGTTCGTCTTCGAAACGTCCGAAGACGCCGACAAACTACCATTCTCGTGGGTTTGGCACCCAATGGGCCGTGAGGGGCTCGAACCCGCGACCCGCTGATTAAGAGTCAGCTGCTCTACCAACTGAGCTAACGGCCCATACAAAAAGTACTTAATAATAGTAGCACTAAGAATTTTAAAATGCAAGACTACATTTAAAGAAAATCAGAAAAATCTTTACTTCCTTATAGGAAATCATTCATAGATTATTCACATTTGCTCGTTATTATATAAGCATACCAACAAACAAAGTTCTTGCAAGAGAACAAACCCTAACACTTTTTTCATTTTTTACTCCTTTCCCGCCGTCTCCCCGGCGGGTCTCCTGTTCTTAACGATAAAAGACAAGAAGGCTTGGCCTTCTTGTTTTTTGCTTTTATAAAATTCCATTAATTAAATTATCTAGTTCAAATAACTAGATTGAATGTTTATGGTAACTTTGGTATCATGTTAATGAAATGAAAAAAGGAGCGATTACGATGGAAAAAATGCGTCAGCAATTAATGGAGTGGGGAAAAGAACTGGAAACATTCCGTCTGCCTCACTGGGAAGAGCTCCCCGACCTAGAACTTTATATGGATCAAGTCAGAACGTTAGTTGATCGTTATCTTTCACCTGTGATACAAGGAGAAAAGCATCCATTGCTAACCTCCTCTATGGTAAACAACTACGTTAAATTGGGTTTGATACCAGCGCCAGTTAAAAAAAGATACAACAAAGAACATGTAGCATTTTTACTTGCAATCACTACATTGAAACAAGTATTGACTATTCCTGAAATCAAAGAAGGAATATTGTTCCAAGGAAAAACAGTGGGGATTCGTGAAGCTTATAATCTATTCTGTGATGAACAAGAAGCAGCTGTATGGATGGTCAGCCAATTAGCACAAGGCAAATCCCATCCCCAAAAATTCGACCAGGCGACCCCTGTAGAATATATTGCTGTAAGAGCAGCAACTTTATCGTTTGCAATGAAACTTCTTGCGGAAAAAACGATTGTTCTAGAAACCGAATACTTAAAAGAGGAGAAAACAAATGAAAAATGATAAAATCGCGATTTTAGTAGATTCTGGTACGGATGTGCCAGAAGAATTGATAAAAAAATATGAGATGTACATGATTCCTTTGAAAATTATTTATAAAGATCAGGTATATACAGATAAAATAGATATTACACCTGAAGAAATCTATCAACGTTTGCCAGAGGAAATTCCAGGTACATCTTTGCCTGATGGTGAGTCGATCACAGAAATCTTTGAGCAAATCAAAAAAGATGGTTATGAAAAAGTACTTGCGGTAACGATTTCCAGCGGATTGAGCGGGACGTATAACGTGGTTCGTTTGATTGCAGAACAGCAAGAAGAACTAGAAGCGTATGTACTAGATACGAAAAATATCGGTATTGGTGCGGGTTTTTCTGCAATACAAGCAGCGAAATGGCTAGAAGACGGTGTCGAGTGGAATCAGCTGATCAGTAATTTGAATGAATTAGTCGAAAGAACAAAAGTTTTCTTTAATGTTGCGACATTGGAATATCTCCAAAAAGGTGGACGGATTGGTTTGGTTGCTTCTATTTTAGGAACCGCTTTAAAGCTTAACCCGATCATCTCCTGTAATGATGAAGGAATCTATTACACAGTAGGAAAAGCTAGAGGGCGTAAAAAAAGTTTGGATAAGACGGTTGCTTATGTCAAAGAAAAAATCGGCAATGCCAAGGTTTTTAACTTAGCCGTTGCCCACGGTGATGCGAAAGAAGAAGCGATTGAAATGGAAGCGAGGCTCAAAAGAGAGTTTCCGCAAGCAAACCAAATCTACTTTGGTCAAATTTCTCCGGCATTAGTAGTCCATACTGGTCCGGGATTATTAGGTGTCGGTGTACAAGTTTTAGAAGGATAAATCAAAAAAAGGAAGACAATGAGGTGAAAATCAGTGTTTTCCTTTTTTTATTGAAGTTAGAACAAAAAAAGAAAGTATTTTGCACTCCCATGTTAATTTTCTCTTTTGTTTTATAGGCAAAGATGAAACAAAACCAGAAATACGGTATAATGAAAAGGTGTGACAATAATATATAAGAGGTGGCTCTTTATGAAAAAAGTTTTAGTTGTCGATGATGAGAAGCCGATTTCGGATATCGTCAAATTCAATTTAGCCAAAGAAGGCTATGATGTTTATACTGCATATGATGGGGAAGAAGCCTTGGAAAAAGTTGCTGAGGTAGAACCTGATTTGATTTTACTGGATTTGATGCTACCTAAAATGGACGGCTTAGAAGTGGCTCGTGAGGTACGCAAAACGTATGACATGCCAATCATTATGGTAACAGCCAAAGATTCTGAAATTGATAAAGTCCTAGGCTTAGAATTAGGCGCGGATGACTACGTGACTAAGCCATTTTCCAATCGAGAATTAGTGGCAAGGGTCAAAGCGAATCTTCGTCGTGGTGCCACGGCTACGAGGGAACCAGAAGATGCGGCTCCTGCGGAATTGACGATTGGTGATTTGACCATCCATCCAGAAGCTTACATGGTGACGAAACGAGGAGAAACAATCGAGTTGACACATCGTGAATTCGAACTACTCTTTTACTTGGCGAAGCACCTTGGGCAAGTGATGACAAGAGAACATTTATTACAAACGGTTTGGGGCTATGATTATTTTGGAGATGTACGAACAGTGGATGTAACTGTTCGTCGGTTGCGCGAGAAGATCGAAGATAATCCAAGCCATCCAAATTATTTAGTGACACGTCGTGGTGTCGGTTACTATTTGCGTAACCCAGAACAGGAGTAATTGGATGAAAAGAAAAGTCCGCTTTTTTCGATCAGTCAATTTTAAGATCGCTATTACTTTTATTTTGATTTTATTGATCTCGATCGAAATTATTGGCGCCTATTTTATACGTGGATTGGAACGTTCCACGATCAATACATTTATTAAAGATATGAATCAAACGGTGGAATCATTAGCGACGACAATCAGTCCGGAATTAAATCGAAAAGATAACGTAGATGACGAAGAGGTAAATGCGAATATCAAGAGATTCATTGAAAACAGTGCGACTAGCGATATCATCGAAATACGGGTCGTTGACGAAAAAGGGATCATCCGAGGAACAACTGATGTCAATGAACAAAGCGCTGTGGGAAAGAAAAATGATTATGTCGATATCAATGATTTCACAACTAAACGGTATGTTGCTTTAGATAACGACGATAAACGGGTGAATATCAATGTTCAACCGATCCTGTCCCCGACCGGCGATGCCGTTATCGGGGCTCTTTACGTCAAAAGTAATATCGAACAAAAATATTCGGAGATCAATAATACAGCAGTCATTTTCTTTACTGCCTCACTGATTGCTGCGTTTATCTCAATGATCGTCTCCGTTTTAGTTGCTCGTTCGATTACTCAGCCAATCGGTGAAATGAGAGAACAAGCCATTCGAATCGCCAGAGGAGACTACAGCCGGAAAGTCAAAGTGCATGGACAAGATGAACTAGGGCAGTTGGCTGATACCTTCAATCAGTTAGCTGAACGTATCGAAGAAGCTCAAGATACAATGGAAGCTGAACGCAATCGGTTGGATAGCGTGCTGTCTCATATGACAGACGGCGTCATCGCGACAGACCGCAGGGGGAAAGTCATTACGATCAATGATATGGCTGTTTCCTTGCTAGATGTCAAAAATGAGGAAGCAATTGGACAATCGATTTTGACACTTTTGGATATCGAAGAAGAATATACCTTGCGTAAATTGTTAGAAGATCCAAACGAAATGGTACTTGACCGTTCAACCAGTACATTGGAGAGCGATCAGATGATCTTACGAGTAGACTTTTCCATGATCCGTCGCGAATCAGGTTTTATCAGCGGATTAGTAGCTGTCTTGCATGATGTGACAGAACAAGAAAAAACAGAACGGGAACGCCGTGAATTCGTTTCTAATGTTTCCCATGAGCTTCGTACACCACTGACAAGCATGCGCAGTTATATCGAAGCATTGAGCGAAGGTGCATGGAAAGACGAAGAAGTAGCACCAAATTTTTTGAAAGTAACATTGGATGAAACAGATCGGATGATTCGAATGATCAATGATCTTCTGAATCTATCTCGCATGGATACAGGAAATACCCAGCTTCAATTAGAGTATGTCAATTTTAACGAGTTAGTGAATTTTGTTCTTGACCGTTTTGATATGATGGTGGGAAACCAAGAAAAAAATTATAAGATCCGTCGCGAATTCACGCAAAGAGATCTTTGGGTCGAAGTAGATACAGATAAAATCATCCAAGTAGTCGATAATATCATGAATAACGCGATCAAGTATTCACCAGATGGGGGAACGATCACCTGTCGCTTATTAGAAACGCATAATAACGTGATTTTAAGTATTACCGACCAAGGATTGGGGATTCCTAAAAAAGATCTGAACCGAGTGTTCGAACGATTTTATCGAGTAGATAAAGCACGTGCTAGAGCACAAGGTGGGACAGGACTTGGATTAGCTATTTCTAGAGAAGTAATCAAGGCGCACCGAGGCGCGATTTGGGCAGAGAGCAAGGAAGGAAAAGGATCGACTTTTTATATCTCGCTGCCATACGAACCTTATGAGGAGGAATGGTGGGAATGAGAATTTCTGAAAAAGTCGTTCGCGTAGGACTTATTTTGATGGTTGCATTAAGTTTATATTTCTCTTATGCCATCTGGCTGAGTCCAGCAGGGAAAAGTTCGATCAGCGTCGATGAGACAAACACTCAAATGATCGAGTCTCAAAGCAATCGGAAAACTTCTGAAGTTTTTCTTCCGCTTCATGTCACGTGGCACCATTCGGGAACGATCCAAGAAACCAACAGTGAAAATCTCGTGTACCGATTGCAATTGATCATCGATAAAGCAAGATTCGGGAAACTTTCTGAAGTCGTTTCGGGAGATGAATCACAATTCGAACAAGTGAAAAACCTGACATCTGGTTTCGAGTTGGCCTATAATGCGCCTTTTTTGCTAAGAGAATATAAGGAAGCATTTGATTTAGATGTAGACGTCTCGAATTTGGCAAAAGAAAGCGAAAATATGTATTTTACTAGAATACAATTCGATCAAGAAAACAAAAAAATCCGATTTTTGAATTATTCGAACCACCTTGTATATGAAGCGAATATTTCGTTGAATTGGGAGGATATCAACAAAGAATTAACAGCAAACGACACGAAATGGACAGAAATGTCAACAGAACCGTCGACGATCGACACCCAATATGCTACGAAACATTCAATCAAGTTGAAAAAGTACAGCTATATCCTTTCGCAGCAACCCTATACACTTTTTAGAAATGCTTTTTTCCAGAAACCAGATAGCGTGAAGAATAATGATGAAAGCAATGAATTGATTTTTTACGGTGGGAATGAAACGATGTCTATCCATTCGGAAACGCAAGTAGTTGATTTTCGAGGAGAGCTGCCAGAGAAAAAAGAAAATGCTAGTGTATTTTCTGAAAGTTTTCCCTATATTAGCAAATTAGGCAGTTCTTTAGGGAATCTTAGATATTTTGACCGCAGTGACAATACCATCGATTACCGGATCTTCGTGGAAGGCTTCCCGGTTTTTGGGACGGACAGCAGAGGACAGATCGGTGTGGAAGTTGGCGGTGAAACGAACGGTTCGGTGCAAGTGAATATTCAAACCAGTTTGAATACGATTCAAGTACCGATACCTTCAGATGAAGAAGTAGAACTTGCAAGTACGAATGAAATCATCCAGCAGCTGGAAGCTAAGGGAGCAGATAGCAACAAGATTGGTTCAGTAATCGTTGGCTATACATGGCAAAATGTTAAAGAAACGAATCGCGTCGTTGATCTCTTACCTGAATGGTATGTGAAATATGAAGATAACTGGTATTCAGCTAACGACCTTCTGGAAAAATTACCTGGATTGGAGGCGAATTAATTGGATTTTAAAAAAATCGAATGGATATTTTTCGTCGCTTTTTTAGGGTTGAATGTGTTTTTATTCAGCAGTTATCATGATGCGGTATACCAAGAAAATAATGTTATTCGTTCTGATCAGACTGAATCCATCCAACAACGTCTGGCTAGTGACGATATCACTTATACGGGGAAGATTTCTTCTGAGAGCAAGCAAGGCTATTATCTTAGCGCGGAACAGACCAATCTTAGCACTTCATTAGCAAATTATCGCAAGGCTGGTAAAAGCGGATTGTTGGAAAGTGGCGTGTTTTTAGACGGCGATGTTTTGACAAAATCCTTATCCAGCTCAGAATCTGAAAAGAACGTGATTGATCCAGATAAGATCAGCAGTTCTTTGGAAGATTTTTTAGCTAACAAAGACAATATTTTGTTCGGTAATGAGTATGTGTATACGAAAAACTTTTCTCATTTAGAAGAAGAACCACTAGAAATCCAAGCAAGCCAAGAGTATGAAGGTATTCCGTTCAATGATGATACAGCAAAAATCGTTCTTTCTTTAGAAAAAAACGATAACGATTATAGTATCACGAAATACATGCAGACGCATTTATCTGATATCGAGCAGCTGCGTGAAAAGACGGAACTGTATACAGAAGAGGAAGCAATCAATACATTGTACATCAATAACAAAATACCAAGAGGATCAAAAATCTTATGGCGTCAACTAGCTTATTCCTGTATTCTGAAAGTTCGGGAAAAAAATGTGTATGTTCCTGTTTGGCATGTAGCGATCGAAACAAGTGATAAAGTGGTTCAAATCGAGAGCGTCAACGCTTTCAGCAATACGATCGTGACAAACAACACTGTACCAAAAGTGGAAGATCAATAAAAAAGCGAGTATAATGAAAAAAGTTTACAAAGTAAGAAGGGAAGTAGGAGTCAAATGGCTGAAGAAAAACCAGCTTTTAAAATCAGTATCCTAGCAAGTGGAAGTTCGGGTAATTCACTTTATATCGAAAGTGAAAAAAAACGGCTTTTGGTCGATGCAGGACTTAGCGGTAAAAAAATCACTTCCTTGATGGCTCAAATTGATCGGACACCGGACCAATTAGATGGAATACTTGTGACGCATGAACATCGAGACCATATACATGGTGTGGGTGTCTTGGCTCGTAAGTATCATTTGGATGTTTTTGCCAATCAGCAGACTTGGGAAGCGATGGAGCCGCTGATTGGGAATGTACCAGTGGAACAAAAACATCTATTTGAGATGGGAAAAGTAAGAACATTCGGCGATATCGATATTGAGAGTTTCGGCGTCTCCCATGACGCAGCAGCTCCGCAATTTTATCGTTTCCATAAAGAAAACCGTTCATTCGTCATGTTGACGGATACCGGATACTGCAGTGATTACATGCGAGGTGTCATTGAAAATGCCGATGGTTATTTGATGGAAAGTAACCATGATCTTGAGATGTTACGCATGGGACCTTATCCGTGGAATCTAAAACAGCGTATTTTAGGAGATAGAGGGCATCTTTCCAACGAAGATGGTGCACTTGTCATGACTGATGTGATCGGTAATCGGACCAAACGGATCTATCTTGGTCATCTTAGCAAGGAAAACAATATGAAAGAACTTGCTCATTTAACGATGGAAAATGTTTTGAAAGAAAAAGATTTTGGCGTTGGACATGATTTTGAAATCTATGACACAGATCCAGATGAAGCAACTGAGCTATTTTCGATTTAAATAGTTCAGTCAATAAAAAAATAAAAACAGAAGATAAAATCAATCAGTGTTGGTTTTATCTTCTGTTTTTATTTTTCAGAACATTGACAAAACAACCGTGTTATCGGCTGACTACACTGATATGCTGTTTTTCATGTTGTTTATCCAGTATCTCATCTACTAATGCAATCGCGTAATCTGCCATGCTGATCGTACTGTCGCCAGCAGCGTTTCTTTGTAGATAATCATCACTTAATAAATAAGTGCCTGTACGCTTGCCGTGTGGATCAAATAAAGAAGCTGGACTGATATAAGTCCACTGTAGATTTTTAGATTGTTTCAATTTTAGCAATCCTTCGTACATATTGAAAGCTGTTGGATAGAAGGGTGCATTTTTAGGTACTTGGTCAATCATACGAGTCGTCTTTTCTGTATCCAAGAATAACGAAGAGGCACCCCCAACGACGATTAAGCGTGTATCAGTTCCTTCAAGTATCTCAATCAAATGGGACAAAGAAGTTTGATGCATTTCTTCTTTTCCTTTAGGAGCGTTGAAAGCATCAACGACAACATCAAAAGATGCAAGGTCAGTAGCTGTCAACTCAAATAAATCCTTTTGTATAAACGGAACATCTGATGGCAATTTTTCTGGATGACGCACGATTGCCGTCACATCTAACTCTCTGGACAATGCTTCGTCTAAAATAAATGAACCTGCATGACCAGTAGCGCCAATGATTGCGATTTTCATAAAAAACCTCCTTTTTTATTCCTGTCCATTGTAAGCAGTTACTGGATATTCGTTAAAGAATCCGTTTTTTGAAAAGCTTAGTGCGCATTCCTTTCATGGTTCGTGTTCATTAGGTATAGTTAAATTAAGAAAACTGGTTAATCAAATAGAAGATGAAGGAGATAAGAAATGAAAGAGTGGTTAGATCGTGCCTTTTTACCAATGATAACATCTGTTGTGAATCTTAGACCCTTAACTGCTTTGCGTAATGGAATGACTTATACGATCCCGATAATTATAGCTGGCTCGCTGTTTTTCTTATTTGCTCATTTTCCTGTAGATTACATCGCTCAGTGGATAGACAAAACAGGATTTTCTATGTATTTTACACAAGTATACCAGGCTACATTTGACGTGATAGCCTTTTGGATCGTTTTTGCTATTGCGTATGCTTATGCAAAAGAAGAAAACATCGATCGCTTGCCAGTCGGCATGACAGCCTTGTCTGCTTACCTACTACTTATTCAGCCACTTAATGTTCAGGGAGAGATAGATAATATCTGGACAGGCGGTGAAGGGATACTAGGAGCAGTTGCAACCGGGCTCCTCATCGGATGGGGCTATGCACGTTTAGCAAGATTTGCGAAAGGGTGGAGGCAAAATGGGAAGATTCCTGAAAATGTTTGGCAGTCTTTTACTTCATTGATTCCAATACTTGCTATAGTCATTTTTACGCTTATAGGTTCAGCTGTTTTTCAACAGTTGTTCGGGATGACTGTTATTCAAGGAATATGGACGTACGTCCAGCTTCCGATCCAATCGTTGATAGACACGTTATTCGGTGTGCTTTTATTAGGTTTTTTTGTCCCGTTTTTATGGCTATTTGGTCTTCATGGATCTGCGATGGTCAATGGGTTGGTTAGTCCGATCTTACAAGCAAACTCATTAGCAAATGCAGAAATCTTAGCCTCTGGAAAAGAATTGACTGTGGCAAATGGCGGGCATATCGTTACTCAGCAATTTCTTGATCAATTCATGACTGTTACCGGAGCAGGTTTGACGTTAGGGGCTGTATTTTTTATGATGTTTTTTGCGAAATCGAGGAAATACCGAGAATTAGGAAAACTTTCTCTTTTACCAGCCTTTTTCAATATCAATGAATCGATTATTTTTTCCACACCGATTGTGATGAACCCGATGATGGCTGTTCCTTTTATTTTCGCGCCGATCCTCTCAGGATTGATTACCTATTCCGCTTTATATTTTGGATTTGTTCCTTTATTTACAGCGGTCCAAGTTCCTTGGACAACACCGCCGATCCTCTCGGGTTTTTTAGTAGGCGGAGTGCCTGCAGCGATTTTACAAGGTATCGTGCTGGCAATTAGTTTTTTTATTTATTTCCTATTTTTGAAAAAAATAGATTCTGCAAACTTCAAAAAGGAAAGACAGACAAAAAATGCTGGAACAGCAGAAAAGATCATCGACTAAAAAAACAAAAATACTCCTGTCGCTTTAGATTGGAAAAATCACCAATCTAGGATGACAGGAGTATTTCTAATCATGTTTATACCAGTCCTTTTTGGACAGCTAATTGAACAAGAACAACTAATGTGTTCATTCCTACGTGTGTGATCATTGATGTCCAGATCCGACCAGTAGCTTTGTACTCTAGACTGAAGAAGAAACCTAAGAAAAAGTAAATCAGCAAATGACCATCATTATGAGCAAACGCAAACAGCAAAGAGCTGATCACTGCCCCGACCCAAAAATTTGAATACCGGCTGATGATCCCCAGTATGCTGCGGCGGAATACGAACTCTTCCATGATGGGTCCTGCAATAGTTGTCGCCAAAATAAAAGCAGGTGCTTCCATGATCATCTGGATGATATTTTGTGTATTCTCAGAAGGGGTTGCTTCGCCAAACAATACAGATTCCAGCATGACAGCGATGCTTTGCAGAAGCAATGCGACAAAGATCCCAACTAATCCATAAATAACGATCTTTGGAACAGAAGCTTTTTTTACTGCTGATTCGATCGCTAAAGGCTCACGTTGCTTAAAATAAAAAATAGCTAGGACAACCGCGCCCAATATATACATGACTGCAGTTGCTGTGATCAATTCAGACGTAGATTTTACAAGTCCTATCGAAGCGAGGATCAAGGGTGAGATAAAAATTAAACCATAGCAAAAAATGCTGAGGAAACTATATTTTTTTAAAGACATGTAATTCCTCCTTTTAAGGGATAACAAGCATGCAAGGCAAGCTTTTATCGATTGATTTCAATTATATCATAATTTCAATAAGCAACTGTCAGAATAAAATTTCTTTTCTTTGATTTAAAAGCTTGCAAAAAAGAGGGAGAATGAGTATTATTAAAAATGTAGGTTAGCACTCGAAGGTTAAGAGTGCTAACGGATTAAAAAAAGAGTTATCGGAGGGATTTATCGTGTTAAAACCATTAGGTGATCGCGTCATTATCGAAGTCGCAAAAGAAGAAGAAAAAACTGTCGGAGGAATCGTTTTAGCTTCTGCAGCTAAAGAGAAACCCCAAACTGGGACAGTTGTTGCAGTCGGTGAGGGCCGTTTGTTGGAAAACGGTGAAAAAGTTCCTGCCGCTGTGAAAGCAGGCGACCAAGTTATGTTCGAAAAATACGCCGGTACAGAAGTAAAATACGAAGGAAAAGAATATCTGATCGTCGCAGGAAAAGATATCATGGCGATTGTTGAGTAAATTTTGAAGATAGAAAAAATAATCAAAAATAATCGATGAGGTGAATCAATCATGGCAAAAGAATTGAAATTTGCAGAAGACGCACGCGCAGCTATGTTACGCGGGGTAGATAAATTAGCAGATACAGTGAAAGTAACATTAGGACCTAAAGGCCGAAATGTCGTACTAGAAAAATCTTACGGCTCTCCATTGATCACAAATGATGGTGTGACGATCGCAAAAGAAATCGAGTTAGAAGATCATTTTGAAAACATGGGTGCAAAACTTGTATCAGAAGTAGCATCAAAAACAAATGATATTGCCGGTGACGGAACAACGACAGCAACTGTTTTGACACAAGCAATCGTTCGCGAAGGTTTAAAAAACGTAACTGCAGGTGCTAATCCTCTAGGCATTCGCCGTGGGATCGAATTGGCAACAAAAGCAGCAGTGGAAGAGTTGCATAATATCTCAACTGTTGTTGATTCAAAAGAAGCCATTGCACAAGTAGCAGCTGTTTCTTCAGGCTCTGATAAAGTTGGACATTTGATTGCTGATGCAATGGAAAAAGTTGGAAACGACGGTGTCATCACAATTGAAGAATCAAAAGGAATCGAAACAGAACTAGATGTTGTAGAAGGTATGCAATTTGATCGTGGTTACTTATCACAATATATGGTAACAGATAACGACAAAATGGAAGCTGTTCTAGAAAACCCATATATCTTGATTACAGACAAAAAAATCTCTAACATCCAAGACATTCTGCCATTGTTAGAACAAATCTTGCAACAATCACGTCCATTATTGATCATTGCTGACGATGTAGATGGCGAAGCATTACCAACGCTTGTTTTGAACAAGATCCGCGGAACATTCAATGTAGTAGCTGTAAAAGCTCCTGGCTTCGGTGATCGTCGTAAAGCAATGCTTGAAGATATCGCTATTTTGACAGGTGGTACAGTAATTACTGACGATCTAGGTCTAGAATTAAAAGATGCAACAATCGAAAACTTAGGAAATGCGTCTAAAGTTGTTGTAGATAAAGACAATACAACGATCGTAGAAGGTTCAGGAGAAAAAGAAGCCATCGAAGCGCGTGTGCAATTAATCAAAAACCAAATTGCTGAAACAACTTCTGATTTTGACCGCGAAAAATTACAAGAACGCTTAGCTAAATTAGCAGGCGGTGTAGCTGTTGTTAAAGTCGGTGCAGCTACTGAAACAGAATTGAAAGAATTGAAATTACGCATTGAAGATGCATT
Source organism: Enterococcus sp. C76 (assembly GCF_040886985.1). Classification (NCBI taxonomy): domain Bacteria; kingdom Bacillati; phylum Bacillota; class Bacilli; order Lactobacillales; family Enterococcaceae; genus Enterococcus; species Enterococcus sp. C76. Next base: position 122,517 of record NZ_JBFOEY010000008.1, read on the forward strand.
GAATGCTACACGTGCCGCAGTAGAAGAAGGAATGGTCTCAGGTGGTGGTACAGCTCTAGTGAACGTTATCAGCAAAGTTTCTGCTGTAGAAGCAGAAGGAGACGTGGCAACAGGTATCAAGATTGTTGTTCGTGCCTTAGAAGAACCAATTCGTCAAATCGCTGAAAACGCTGGTTATGAAGGATCAGTGATTGTTGATAAATTGAAGAACGTAGAACTAGGTACTGGTTTCAATGCTGCTACTGGAGAATGGGTAAACATGGTTGAAGCAGGTATCGTAGACCCAACTAAAGTAACACGTTCTGCCTTGCAAAATGCCGCTTCCGTTTCTGCCTTGTTATTAACAACAGAAGCAGTCGTTGCAGATAAACCAGAACCAGCAGCACCAGCAGCTCCTGCAATGGATCCATCAATGATGGGCGGTATGATGTAGTAATTAAAAGAGAACCCTTATATTACAGGGTTCTCTTTTCTTTTTTTGTTTTATTTTAAGTAAAAGGGGCAAAGAAGGGGCAGAAATATCAAAGGCTATTTAGTTTATCAATTACTTGTTGTTTTGCTTTTTTGGTTACGTGATTGTAAATAGACAGAGTTGTATTTGCATCAGAATGTCCTACACGCTCCATTATGGCTTTAAGAGGTACGCCTAATTCAGATAAGAGCGAAACATGGCTATGTCTAAATATATGCGATGATAGACTTTTTTCTAACTCCAATTCTTCCTCTACTTTATGAAGTACAGCGTTAAATGCGTGTAGCGTAAGCGGGGTACCGCTTGTAGATATAAATATATATTGATCGGGATCGTTGGGTCTACCTGCAAGAATATTGTCAGCTATCACACTTTCAATCAATTCTTTTGCACGATTGGATAAGTGTACTTCACGTTGCGAGTAAGTATTTTTTGGAGTTGTTTTTATGGCATTATCCATTTTCACAGATGTGTAATCTAAGGTCCCATTAATGGAAATTTTCCCATCTTCATAGTCCTTCATTTGCAAAGCTAGCAATTCCCCATATCTCAAACCAGTCAAATATAGAAATTCAGCTATCATGCCGTGTAGTTCTCTGCGAGGATTGGAATATAACTGTTTCAGTATTTGATCAATTTCTTCTTTCTCCAGATATTTTTTATCCATAGAAAGCTTTCTTTTTTCTTCTTCCACTTTTTTAGGATGGATTTTAACTGCTAGAGCAGGGTTTCTTTGAATGTATTTTCTATCGATTGCATAGTTTAGCATAACGGATAGAGTTGTTTTTGTTTGTTTTGTGTAGTTCAGTGAGAGATCACCGAAAGTGTACATATCTTCAATTATTTTATTGATGAGTGTCTCATCAATGTTTCTAACGATTGTATCATCGCTTATGTGCTTAGAAACATGTTTCATCATCATTGGAACCTTCAAATAGCTAGTACGTTTAACATGCTGCTTATAATATTCATACCATTCTTTATACAGCTCACCAAAAGTGATATCTGATTTATTGTAATTTTCGAGTGCTTCTTTAATTTTTTTATCTAGAATTTTCTGAGCTTTTTTCCACGCTTGTGGTGAATTACTTGTAAGTGTTGTAGATTTTTTTCGTGTTTTTTCTGTATAAGGATCTACATATCTTTCAATAAACTTAAATCGCCCATCTTTGGTTTGTTCAACCCACACTTTTAACATCTCCTATCATTTGCTATAATAGGCATGACAAATAGGCCTATTAATCACGTTTTTTGTAAACTTAGACACGCATTTCGAGAGGTATGTTTTTTGAATCTGCGTTCATATAGTTTGTAATGTCGTGTTATAATTTGTTGATTAGAATGCCACCAACTAAGGCCGTGTTCGTATGAGAGAAATTTTAAATATAATTAATCAAAGAGCACGAGATGTTGAAACTTTAAAAAATTACAACCTAAATTCTCCAAATCAGATGACTTAAAAATTCGTGGTTTAATTACAGGCTATAGAGCAGAAATAAATGAGTTAACCTTTATTATGAATTATTAAAAATTATTCTATTTCATCTTCCGGAGAAGTCTGAGGTATTTGCTTCAAGTTATCAATTACTTTTGCTTGATCTAAAAGTTTCTGCTGTTCAAGCGATGGAAATGTTTTAGCAACTTCGTTGGATGCGGTTACAGCTGCTTCAAAACCAACGCCAAGACTCAAAATATGATCAATATTTGCGGTTACTTTTGTCATTTGTGATAGTACTTCTGCTTGTGTGTCTAAATCATTCGCTTCCAAAAATTGTCGAGTAAGTTGTTCGTAAATAGCTTGGTTAGCTTTGAGTTGTGTTTCTCTAACTTGATTGCGTATTTCCGTTTCAACACCTATTGACTCCAGTTGTTTATCTAGTGAGTCCAATTGACGAATTCCGGTTTGATTACGTTGAATTATATTCAACAAATTCCCAAATAATTGTGTAGCAAATTTTCCAGCAAATCCTAAAATAAGCCACTTCGATCCTACATCAAAATTTTCAATGGTGGATTCTGTTTGGAATTCCTTTAATATCTTTAACATTTTAAGTGTATCTTTCAGCAAAATAATTAGTTCAGCAAAATCCTCCATAGTTAACTGTCTGTTAGGAAGGCTAACAACAAGAGCGTCGCTGTTCTCGCTTTCAGAGTGAAGATTTTGAACAATTAAGTCTTGGATCGCTGTGGCTTTATGAATAACTAGATTTGTAGTAGTAACAAAAAGTTTGAAGTGAATTGTATCAAAAGTCATTATATCATTTGATACAGCTACTAAAAGATCATTTTCTGAGTATGCTCTTTTCTCATTGTTAAACAATCCTGTTTCTAGTAAATTAATAATACTTGTTCTAATAACAGAAAAATTTTTCACTTTCTTGTACATAGTACCACCTGAATAGAATTCCTCACTCGCAATATCAAATAAATTAGGAATATTTTCACTTATAATAGCTTGTATTTCTCTTAATCTCATTTTTACTCCTCTCGTCCATGTTACAACACGGGCTTTTTTTATTTTAGAAAGGTAAATCTTTGTTGTTTTCGTAACTGTAGACGAAATCGTCAATTATTTCATAGTTTTCAGCAAGAGCAGAATATAGTAAACGTTCTTCTCTGGTCTTGTAAAAATTTTCGTTTTCTTGTATTTGTATTTTTTTTAGTTTTCTATACATATGAGTTGGATAATCACAGTATTTGATAGCAATTTCTTGATTAATTGTACTTAAACTTTCAGTAGAGTATATAGGCTTTCGTGTATATGCATTTTTCCAAAAATCATAGAAATTTTTATTGATTTCGGAATTTATATCGCTTTCCATGAATTCATTGACTATAAACTCGGTTAAGTCTTTAGGTATTTTAAATATACTGTTCATATAAGTTGATAATCTATAACCAAGTGTTTCATAAGAAATTTGTTGGGTAGCTTTAATTTCTCTTCTAGTTTTATGCTCTACCATTGATGCATCTAATACATCATCAGGTAGAAGTAAATGGGCAGCGAATGCATTCGCACGCATTTCAGCTTCCTTGTTTAGAACTACAGGATCCTCTGTGAGAATATCTATTTCGGAATTATTTCTTAATAAATCAGGATCTAAAATATGATGACCTAATTCGTGTGCTTGTGTAAATATTTTTCGTTCAAGTGTAGGAATATTTTTATTAATCATTGTTGAAGCGCCAAGCTCATCGATTAAACTATGACCTAAAATTAGCTTGTTTCTGAAAGGTACTTCCATATATAATCCTCTATCTTCTAAAAACGATACTAAATATTTCGCTGCGTTATAATCTGTTAAAGATTTTTGAGGATTTACACTTTTGACCCATTTTTCGATATGCTTCGCAACTCTTATTGATGTCTTAACCATAATTAGCCTCTTTTATTACGCTCTTTTATCAATCGAGCTCTTTCTTTCATATACCAATCTAAGTCTTCTTTTAATTCTTCTTGCTCTTGATCACTTAAGTTTTCTTTTTTTGATACAGAGCGAAATAATCCACCTAATTGAACAGCCGTTAGATTTTTTTCTTCTTTAACTTCTACACTATCATCTCTTCCAAGAAGATAGTCCACAGAAACGTTAAAATAGTTAGCTAACTTATCCAAAGTCTCGCTGTTAACGTTAGTCACAATTCCACGTTCATAGTTAGAAATATTTTCTCTTTTCATACCTAAATATTGGGCTAATTGCTCTTGAGACATTTTTTTCTGGGTTCTGAGTTCCTTTAGTCGCAACGCAAAACTACTCATTTAACATTCTCCTTTTGTTATTAATTAAAAAAATGCGTTAAACTTCTTGAGTAATTGATAATTACGTTGTATACTCATTTATGTAATTGTCAGTTACGCAAAAATGATATACCCTCATAAGGAGGTGGTAATTATGAATTCAACAAGAGAGTCATTCAAAAAAATTCGAATTGAGAAATCCTTAACCCAAAAAAGATTAGCAGAAATTTCGGATGTTACTGAGACAACTATTAGAAACATTGAAAACAAAAGAGTGAATCCTAGTTTTGAACTAGCAATAAGACTTTCAAAAATATTAGAAACAAACTTTGAACAACTGTGGGATATAGATTTTCAATCGAAATAACTTTTTTTTATATTATAAAACGTAATTGTCAATTACGCAAGTACAAATTACTATTCAGAAAGAACGATAGGAGAAAGGCAAATGAAGGAATTAATAAAAGTAACAATAAACGAGAACGATGAGCAGTTAGTCAGTGCAAGAGAGTTGCATAAGGCTTTGGAAGTCAAAAAAAGATTTTCTGCGTGGTGGGAACAAAATTCACAGTTGCTTATTGAAGGAGAAGATTTTACAAGTGTACTTTCAGGTACGGTTGTTAATAATGGCGCTGTTAAGCCGCTTCAAGATTATGCATTGACATTAGATATAGCTAAACATCTAGCTATGCAAAGTAAAACTAAAAAAGGTAAAGAAATAAGAACATATTTTATCCAAGTAGAAAAAGCATGGAACAGCGAAGAAATGATCTTAATGCGAAGTCGACAAATCCTTGAGAGAAAGGTAGAGACGTTACAACTTGAAAATGAAGAAATGAAGCCCAAAGCATTATTTGCTGATTCAGTTAGTGCGAGTCACACAAGTATTTTAGTTGGTGAATTAGCAAAACTCATAAAGCAAAACGGTGTTGACATTGGTTCTAAACGATTGTTTGGTTGGCTACGCGAAAAGGGCTATTTAATCAAACGAAAAGGAACTGATTGGAATATGCCAACTCAAAAAGCGATGGATCAAGGTTTATTTGAAATAAAAGAGACAACAATTTCTCATTCTGATGGTCATGTTTCTATTAATAAAACTCCAAAAGTCACAGGCAAAGGACAAGTCTATTTTGTCAACAAATTTTTAGGAGGGGCAATAAATGAATCAAATTAAAGTAACGGGAACACAAAAAATAGGAAATTTTGAATTTGTCGCAATCGAAGGCGGTTTCGGAAAAGACAAGAAAGCAATGACGGTGAAAGACATTGCCGGAATTCATGGCAAAGAAGTAAAGGCAATTAATCAAGCAATTAATATGAATCGCATTCGTTTTAAAGAAGGTTTAGACATCATTGATTTAAAATCCGTGGTCAATCAAATTGACCTCGAAGATTTCGGATTTACTCAAAATGCAATAAATCGTAGCAATAATATCTATATCTTATCCGAACGAGGCTACGCCAAATTACTAAAAATATTAGAAGACGATACAGCGTGGGAAATATACGATCAATTGGTTGATAACTATTTTAACTATCGCAAGGCAGTTAAAGAGATAAATTCTAATGGATCCGATTTAGAGATCAAACGAATAAATGCTACAGCTCGTTTAGAAAACGCAAGAGTACGTAAGGCAAAACTGTTAGCGGAGAAAAGCTTCTTGAAATGCCAACATTGCGTCAGCATTTATTCGATAGTGACCAAATTGCTAAAAAAATCGGCATTTATTCCAAAAATGGAAAACCACATGGAACAGCAGTCAGTCAATTAATTAAACGAGAAATTTTTGTTGAAGAAGATGAATTTGAATTTGTACCAGAAGCAACCAATCACTGGGGCGGATCGGTTACCAAATATACTGAGTCGGTTATCGACAAAGTTAAAGCGTGGCTAGAAGAGCATGGATATCCCGCAAAAATTAGAGGTACAAAAATGGATTATTATGTCCGATATGAAATTTAGGAGGCAACTCAATGAAAAAGCCAACTTTAAAACAATTGATTGAATCAGCAGAGAAAGTTGTAAATCCAGATGACTGGTATCGACAAAGTTTGCTTTTGGATAAGTTTCACGGCATGTCTAAAACTACTTTAGTTGAATATTGTAAGGAAATGGAGACAATCCCTGAGTTTGCAGAAGGGATACTTCGTCCAGGACACTCAACCACGTTTATCCACTGCCATACTTTTATTTGGTTTCTTAAATGGAAAGAAGCAAATAGGTATCGGGCTAAGCGGGTATCACCCTCAGATGTTTTGGAGGGGGCAAGCTAAGGGATCATAAAAGACAAATTTATTTAGCTTTAGTAAAGGATTTCGCCATTAATTATGGCGTTTGGAAAGACCAGTAAAGGAGACAATGCAATGAATAAAAAAAGAACAGATGTAATAATTCGAATGGATACTACAAGTTTTAAACAACGCTTGTGGGAACGAGCTTTTTCAAAAAATTTAATGAAAAAGAAAATTGATAAGCAATTTGTATTTTACGGAATAAAACGTTTTGGATTTCGGCGTGAAAAAAATGATCGATCAGAAAATCTTCAAGCTAAATTTCTTATGATGGATACAATTACTAGTGCTATTGAGCGATTTACCCCAAGAGAATTTATGCAGATTTTCCCAATAAAAAAAGATTTTGAAGGTCATAAATATGAATGTAAAGATTACTTTTCAACTATGGAACATATTGAAAAAATAGGAATAGATAACTTAATTCCTAATGGATTTGAATTTCTTTCAGAATACTGGAATGATGATACGCATCGATTTTTAATGAACATGCTTAATGTTATGAATGATATTCGTTATCAACAAGGCAAAGTTAGTATGCTAGAAGAATTTTTAAGTAACGAAGGATTTGAATTGTGATGAGAACTAGAGAAAAGAAAAAAGAAAAAAGCCTTTGCTGTCAAATTCTTTGGCGAGAATCAGCAAATGGCTAAACGTAGGTAAAGTACCTATAAATCTTTTCTCTAGATTATAACAAAACTGGAGGAAATGCAAATGAAAAAATTAAATGAAATTGCTTATGAAGTGATGGATTTACAAGCTCCCATGAAAGTGATTGTCAATTATTTAGATTGTATCAAGTTCCAAACTACTAAAGCTAAAAATAGTGAGGATGTAGCGTTAATCTTTCACAGTTTGGTTAATAATCGTGGTTTAGAAAATGTAATAGGAACCCTAGAAATGCTTAGTGATCGAGCGGAAGAATTATCTGAACTCATCTTAGATTATTCTGATGAGGAGGGAGCAATCAATGAACAAGCGTAGAAATCTATTTTTGCTAGCCTTTCTTATTGGATCCCTTACAAAATGGTTACCGTTTGTTTTGTGGCTAGTATGTGTTGTTCCTGTAGGTGTTTGTTTATATATAGGCTATGACTTTTATGTGGTGGAGTATGAGAACGGAGGCGCTCGATAATGAATGTAAAACAATTTTATGGCGAAAAGATTGTCAATGAAATAAAAAAAGTAATAGCATACGTTGCACAAGCCACGCCCGAGGAGAGAGCGATTTTGATTGAGTGTTTCCGATCTGAAGCTAGAAAACAAAATAAAGAATTTGTTCGGATACATCTTGTAAAGTTAGCTGAATACATTGAACAAATGGACGGAGGCGTAAGCAATGGAACTAAGTGAAAAATTAATGGATATTGCACGTAAAAATGATGATGTATTAGATCGTTTAGAAGTTATTTGCAAATATTTAGAGATACTTCATTTAGCAGTAGTACTAGATAAAGAAGGTGTTGAAAGTTTATATGTTTCTCTCGTAAATGAAGGTGGAGCAGATATTCTAATGAACAATATAAAAAGAGCAATCAATGCTTTAAGCGATAATTCTTTTGATTTAGTTGAAATTGTCGAAATTTTTGAAGAGGTTAGCAATAATCAACAGGAGGTAACGTCAAATGGAAAATCATCGAAATTATTATGCAATAATACCGGCAAATGTGAGATATGACGATTCATTGATACCTAGCGCAAAACTTCTTTATGGAGAAATCACAGCTCTATGCAATGAGAAAGGTTATTGCTGGGCTAGCAATGAGTACTTTGCGAATCAGTATGGCGTAGGAAAATCAACAATTCAAAATTGGCTAAAGTCACTTGAAGAAAAAGGCTATATCTATCGAGAAGTTAAGTACAAAGAGGGTAGCAGAGAAATCGAGGCTAGGTATATCAGAATTTTGGGTGGGGGTAACCTAGAAAATTGGGTGACCCCTCACCCAGAAATCTATCAAGATAATAATACATTATTTAATAATACAAATAATATATTGTCGGGTTCTGAAGAACCCTTGTCGAGTAATAACCAAAACGTGGAAAAAATACCATATAAGAAAATTATTGATCATTTAAATCAACTAACAAATTCAAAATTTAGTTATAAAAGTTCAAGTAATCAAAAATATATCAAAGCAAGATGGAATGAAGGAAATGATTTAGACGATTTTATGGCTGTCATTGATTTAAAAGTGGACCAATGGATCAATGATAACGATATGAGAAAGTACCTAAGACCATCCACTCTATTTTCGGCTAAAAATTTTGAGAATTACAAAGCAGAATCAGCAATGAGAAAACATGATATTCAACCAGTGTTTGATTATGAAGCTGATTATGAAGCGGTGATGAGAGCTTATGAACAATGAGTTAGCGTTAGTTGCTAGTTTGTTAAAAGAGCCGAAACGCCTGACGGGGTACGAAATCAATCCTGCATGGTTTGTCAATGAATATTGCCAACAAGTGCTAAAAGCCTTGAACAATCTGAAAGGCACTAGCTATCAACTAAAAGACGTTTACCGTGAAATGCAAGCTATCAATTTGTTAAACAGTGGCACGCTAGAAGATTTAGATACGCTCGTAGGTAATGCACCAGAAGACGATATAACAGCACATTTAGTCTACTTCGTGAAAAAAGACTATATCGAGCGGGAACTTGCTTATACAGCGAAAGAATTTTCTTTAAACGGCACAGAAGAATTAAGCGAAAAATTACAGAGCTTGCTTGCAGAAAAGATTGCATTAAAGCAAAACAAACCTAACGGCAGATTAGACAATGTTTATCAAGAGTTTTTAGGCTTGATTGACACAGAGAAGCCTTTGTTACAAACGTTCGATAAACTAGATAACTATTTAGGCGGTGGCTTGAGTGGTGGTCAATTAGTCGTGATAGGTGCTCGACCAGCAGTTGGGAAAACAGCGTTAGGAACAAGTATGGCAATGGAAATTTTGCAAAAAAACGAAGGAACAACGGTCGATTTCTTTACGCTAGAAATGACTGCATGGCAATTGACTGCTCGTTTTGTATCTAGAAAAGCAAAGATCAACTCTATCTTGTTTAGAAATCCGCATAACTTGTCTGAAAAGAATCAGCAGATAAGCAAACGGGTGTTCCAAGAAATTATGAAATACGATTTAAGAGTATACGGTGCAGAGTATGAGCAATTGAATGATATTAAGCAAGTGATTCGTAAACGAGCAAAAGATAAAGCTGGTAGATACGTAGCGTTTATTGATTATGCAGGGTTGGTTGGTGTAACCGATAGTCGAAAAACAGAACGACAAGTCATGAATGAAGTGACAAGAACGTTGAAATTGTTGACCAATGAACTAGATATCACAATCATTCTTTTCGCACAGTTGAACCGTGGAATAGATCAACGAGTAGAAAAGAAACCAACGTTAGCAGATTTAAAAGAGTCTGGCAGTTTAGAACAAGATGCGAATGTCGTTTTATTGTTATCAAGGAATGAACGAAACGAAAAGATTATTGATTGTCAGATTGCTAAAAATCGTGAAGGAATGACTGGGTGCGTACCGTTCAAATTTATCACACAGTTTATGGATTTCTCCATCGATTATGACTTTAGATACAGCTAGGAAGTGAGGCCATGTATAAAGAACGAGAAAAATATCGTATGTCTGGCATGGAGTATAAACAGATTTTGCAGGAAAACAAATTATACCGTAGCGAACTTGTGCAGTTACTTGAACAGCAAGTAAGAATTTTACAAGAAAACCAGATGTACGATGAAGCAGAAGAAGCGAAATGGTTAGCAATCAGCATTGCAGAAGATGAGAAAAAACAAGGATATGGCTATCTGGAAAATGTCAGATGTCAACCAGTAAAAGGAGCGATCGCATGAATCTGACTAGGCAAGAAAAACAAGAGCGAAGGAGACAAATACTGAGAATTATTGGCGATCGCTCAGTCGAAGCATTATCTGATCAAGAATTGAAATCAGTGCAAGAAATAGCTGCAACGATTGGGGCAGACACGATGGATCAATCCAAGCCATTACCCAAACTGAACTTTGAATCATTTACGTTTGAGAAATATAGTCATCTGAGAGAGGTAGGCTATAGTGTAAATGCCATTCGAAAAGCACTTGGGGTAGGAAGTAGTGTATGGGCAAAATGGCGGAAAGAAAATGTAAATGAGGTAAATCAAAATGATTAAGCTAATAGGCAAAGAGACGCTCAAGGTTTACTATGTAGCGGAAACAAAGGCGGAAGTCAGCCGTTGGCTATTGAAAATGTTTAATAAGACTAGAGTCAATGCTTCAGTAAGTCAGAAAGCAAGTGTATCAGAAACAGGCATGCCTGAAGCAATGTGGATTTCAAGGAGGGATTGAGATGGCAAGAAAAAATAAGAATTTCATTCCAGAAGTAGGACAAGAAGTGGAATGTTTCTGTTGCAATTCAAAGCGGGAGACACCGTGGCTATATCCGTTTGAAGGATATGTAAAAGAAGTTTATGAAAATTCAGCAATGATTAACATCAAGACTACTCATCCAGAAGGTGATAGTTTAGTAGTGGGATATAACGGTCGAACAATCGTTCCTTTTTCGGAGATGAGGGCTGCGGAATGTTAGCGATGAAAATTGAAAACTACCGAATAAACGAGACAAGTGACTGTAAAAATATTGTTCTATCACGAGTTGTTTGTGACGAATTAGGAAATATTCAGTATACCGAAAATGAAAAAGGTGAAAAAGTAGAATCAACATCATTTGTGGGCTACTATCAAACGCTAACCATGTGTTTAAGAGCCATACAGCGTGATTACGTGCTGAGAGAGGGGCACGTGATAAAAAGTATTATCGAGTACAAAAAGGCGCTTGAACGTATCACCAACGAGTTTGAAAAAGCATGTGAAATTGAGGAGGAAAAACAATGAATGAAAACAAATTAATTAAATTAGGTGTAGCAGGAGTAGTAATCGCAGGTATTGGAGTTATTGGAGGCTTTAAGTTCTTTGAAAAAATCGATAATGGATACGTGGGTGTACGCTATTCAATGAACGGTGGTATCAAAGATGAAGCACTAACGCAAGGCGTGAAATTTGTAGGGATTGATAAAGTCATCCAATATCCAATTCGCTTGCAAACTATCCAATCAAAAAATATTTCAGTATCAACAAGCGATGGCAAAAAGACAACAATTGATATCAAATATGACTACAAAGTTGATTCAACTAAAGCAGCAAAAATGTACAAGGAATTTGGGAATATCACTTCTGAAGATATTGAGAGCGGTTGGTTAAAATCTAAACTTCAAAAAGTGGCTCGTGAAGTTTATGCGAAATATAGTTTGCTTGATATTCTCTCAGGAGACTCATCAAAAGTAGAAGCAGAGGTACTAACGAACTTTGCGAAATCAGTTGAGCCTAAAGGATTTGAAGTAGAGGATATAACACTCGGTGTTCCAGATGTGGACGAAGAGACACAAAAATCAATTGATGCGATCATTCGAGCTGGTCAAGAAAATGAAAAAGCAAAACTAGATGCAGAAACAGCAAAAACTCAAGCTGATAGTGAAGCATATAAGAAAACAAAGGCTGCGGAAGCCGAGGCTGAATCGAACCGTAAGATCGCAGAATCTATTACAGATAATTTAATCAAGTATGAAGAAGCTCAAGCACGTAAAGAGCATGGTTGGGTCACTGTTAATGGAGCCGGTACTGTAGTTACCGATGAAACGGGGAAATAATATGGGATTTTTTATAGCCAAAATTTTTCTGTTCTTAGGTTTGGTAGGAGCGGCATACCTTGTGTATGTCCTTCTTTCCAAAATTGATGACAGAGAAGATGACAACAACAATGAAATGAAATTTT